>JANMIF010000104.1:0-6844 GCA_031375695.1 Planctomyces sp. | reverse complement strand
TCCACTCGTTCCGAAACCGACAACCGCACAACGTACTTGGCATCCGTGCCCATCACTGGCTCCTGTTTGAGAATCCAACAGCAAGTCCAATTCATCCCCTAAAAAACAAAACCTAACAAGATCAAGTTGGTGGGCCACTAGCGTCCTGCGGCTAATAAAGTGCGTCATCGTCCTCCGCGAGAAAAATAACCACCGGATGACGACCAGCCGCCAGTCCGGTGGATAACGCCCTGAATTACGACCAAGTTCGAGTCGGTCGGCGGGGTTTTCCATCGGCAGATTTTGCGAATCGGCGGGGGCCGCGCGGGCCGTTCCCGTTGCCGCTGAATTCAGGAAACGCCGACTTTTTCACTCCGTTTCGCGACTGTTGACCATTCGCCGGAAATCGACGTTGCGGCGGGCGAACCGCGCGCGGAGTCGATTCCGCATCTCGCGGCGGAGCGATCACGACTCCATCGTCCATGATCCCGAATGCCTCAGCCGGCGGTTCCGCGCGACGACGCGGTTCCGATTCAGCCACATAGGCTGGCCGGTCCTGACGGACTTCCAACTGTTGCCGAATCAGTCGCTCGATCGCGCGCAGTCGACCTCGCTCTTCTCCAGAGCAGAAAGAAATTGCGATCCCGCTGGCTCCAGCGCGAGCGGTCCGGCCGATGCGATGCACATAATTGTCCACTTCAATTGGGAGTTCAAAGTTGATGACATGCGAGATGCCATCGACGTCAATACCTCGCGAGGCGAGATCTGTCGCGATCAACACAGTCGAGCGACCGCATTTGAAACTGTGCAGTGCTCGTTGCCGTTGTGACTGCGAGCGGTTTCCGTGAATCGCTTCAACCTGAAAGCCACTATCGTCCAACTGTTTGGCAAGCTTGTCCGCCCCGTGCTTGGTCTTCGTGAACACCAGCGTGCGGGTGACTTGTGGTTGCTTGAGCAAATGCCGCAGCAGTCGCACCTTGTCGGCTTTCTCGACGTAGTACACCGATTGCTCGATGTTCTCGGCGGTTGTCGCCACAGGGGCGATCTCAATACTCGCCGGGTCATGCAGGATCGAATCCGCCAGGTTCCGAATTTCCGTGGGCATCGTCGCGGAGAACAACAGCGTCTGTCGTTCGACCGGCAACATCTGTGCGATCCGTCGCACGGTCGGCAAAAAGCCCATGTCGAGCATCCGATCCGCCTCGTCCAGCACCAGCACTTGGACATGGCTGAGGTCGACAAAACCTTGCTCTCGCAAGTCCATCAACCGGCCGGGAGTCGCGACTAGAATGTCCACGCCGTGTCGCAGCGCTTTCACTTGGTGATACTGACTGACACCGCCAAAGACGACCGTCTGCCGCAATGCCGTGCCCGCCGAGTACGTTGCAAAGCTCTCACTGATTTGCACGGCAAGTTCGCGAGTTGGCGCCAATACCAACACCCGAATCCGCCGAGCCTTGGCCGAAGGTCGTTCTTGAGGAGAGACACTTCGGGCTGTCTCGCCTCGACGATCATCACGACTTAAAGACGAAGCCGCTTCCGGTCGGGCAGAAACGTCTACCTGACTGGACAGCAGACGATGAATGATAGGCAAGGCGAACGCGGCAGTTTTGCCGGTCCCCGTTTGAGCCACTCCCAGCAAATCGCGACCGGTGATCACGATGGGAATGGCCTGAGCCTGAATGGGTGTAGGAATTGAGTAACCAGCCGCATCCACGGCACGCACGATGGGCTGCATCAGCCCCAGTTCAGAGAAGCTCAAGGATCATTTTTCCGAGCAAGAGGATCAGGACCGAAACGCCGGACGCGAACCGCGTCTTCTAAAAGCCATCGAACCTGTTCGTTCCAATGGCAGTTTTCAAAGTCCACAGGAGACGTCGGGCAGCGCCCGAAGAGATGCGGACTATAAACGGCGGCCTCGTTGTTCGCTACCCCGAACCAAGCCTTGCAAAGAAAGTGCTGACCTCTATACTCCCCGCCCTTCGGAAATCCCTGCCAATCATAAGGTAGTCGCTGTCATGAAAATGTGCGAAATCTGCGGCCGGACCGCTGGTCGAGGCAACTCGAAAGTCGAACGCGGCAAGGCCAAATATTTGGGCGGCAACGGTCGCAAGACGACCGGCATCACCAAACGCTATTACTTCATCAACCTGCAAACTGTGCATATCGAAAAGCCCACTGGAGGCGCGGCGACCAGCCGGGTTTGTACCAAGTGCATCCGCAGCGGTGCCGTCCGCAAGAGCGTCAAACGAAAACCCTTCACGATTGCCTCGTGAGTTGGTTATCGCAGGATGCGGCTCGAAAATATCAAACCCGGTTCCTTGGGAGAGCCGGGTTTTTGTTTTTCACTGACCCCGGCTCTTGTTACCGGTCGGAGACAAACAATGGCTCAATTGCTGACTCGCCAGGACGTCGCCAAGGTTGCGTTGCTGTCCCGGTTGAAGCTAACCGACGTGGAAATCGAATTGTTCACGACTCAGTTGGGTCAGGTACTCGGCTACGTCGACTTACTCAACGAGTTGGACACCACGGATGTGACGCCGATGGCTCACGCGACGGACATTGCCAACGTGTTTCGGGACGACGAATTGATCCCGTCTTTGCCGCGAGCGGCCGCGCTGGCGAATGCTCCGAAAAGTGACGGCAAGTTTTTCGTCGTGCCGCAAATTTTGGAGGAGGCTTGATCGGCCATGAGCACGACCAACTCCGCTGTCGAATTGATTAGCCAGCTTCAGCTTGGCGACGTGTCGTCCGTCGAGTTGACGGAGCAGTCGCTGCAGGCCATCGCGTCGCGGGACACCGACATCGGCGCATTCCTTTCGACAAACGCCGACGCGGCTCTGGCACAGGCACGAGCAATTGATGACAAACGCAAAGCCGGTCAACCCGTCGGAAAACTGGCGGGAGTGCCGATTGCCGTCAAAGACAACTTGTGTACGCTTGGCTTGAAGACAACTTGTGCGAGCCGCATGTTGGCCAACTTCGTGCCGCCGTATGACGCTCATGTGATCGAACGTTTGAAAGCCGAAGATGCGGTGCTCGTCGGCAAAACAAACCTTGATGAATTCGCGATGGGTTCGACGACTGAAAGCTCCGCGTTTCAGGTCACGCGGAATCCGCACCATCGCGAGCACACCGTCGGCGGCTCGAGCGGCGGGTCGGCGGCGGCGGTCGCGGCGAACATGGTCGCGTGGTCGCTCGGCTCCGACACCGGCGGGTCGATTCGGCAGCCGGCTGGTTTCTGCGGCGTGATCGGCATGAAGCCGACTTACGGCCGAGTGTCGCGATACGGCTTGATCGCCTACGCCAGTTCGCTGGATCAGATCGGCCCGTTCGCGACCGATGTGTCGAGCGCCGCGCTGTTACTGGAAGTCATCTCCGGCCACGATCGCCGCGATTCAACCAGCGTCGATCGGCCGGTTCCGGCGTACTCGCAAACCGTCAATCAACCGCTCACCGGCTTGCGAGTCGGGATCGCTCGCGAGCATTTCGCCGAGGGCTTGAACTCTGAGGTTGAAACCGCTGTCCGCAAGTCGCTGGATGTGTATCGGTCGCTCGGCGCGGAGATCGTCGAGCTGTCGCTGCCACACTCGAAGTACGCGATCGCCACATACTATTTAATCGCGTGCTCAGAAGCGTCGAGCAATCTCGCGCGGTTTGACGGCGTGCATTACGGGCATCGAGCGACAAACTTCTCGAACCTGATCGACATGTATTCGGCGAGTCGTGGCGAAGGCTTCGGAGCCGAAGTCAAGCGGCGAATCATGCTCGGCACATATGCTCTGTCGGCCGGCTATTACGACGCCTATTACCTGAAAGCTCTGAAAGTTCGCCGCCTGATCCGCAACGACTTCGATGCCGCGTTCGCCAAGTGCGACGTTATCGTCTCGCCGATCGCACCGACTCTCGCGTTTCGGCTGGGAGAAATGACGAACGACCCGCTGGCAATGTACCTCTCGGACATTTACACAATCAGCGCGAACCTCGCCGGCATCCCCGGCCTGTCGCTACCGTGCGGAGTCAGCTCGCACGGCCTGCCGATCGGCCTGCAACTCCTCGCCGCGCCGTTCGAGGAAGAGAAATTGCTAAGGGCGGCGAGAATGTTCGAATTGGCTACTTAGGCTCAGCGATTCCGCAAATACGACTTGACCATTTCCGCACGAATGCGGCCAAGAAGTTCGCTGGTCAGCAAATTGCTGTGATCGCGGCCAGGGTGCATTGTCACCACGGCATCGCTGCCGAGTTTCTGCAAGCTCTCGGCCAGTAACCGCGTCGCACCGTCAAGATAAAACGTGTCGAGATCGCCCATGTCAACGTGCAGTTTGCCGACCAGCTGCGGGCCGAGCTTTTCCCAGTTGCGTTCGAGGACCAACCGGATGTCGTAGGCTTCCCAAGCTTTGACGGCATCGGTTCGGACCGCTCCGGTCATGCGATCCCAGGCGCGGACCGGCTTACCATCAGAACCACGCAGGCTAAAGACCGCTTCAAAACTATGAAGTTGTCCGCCGGGTCCGAGTGCCTCTTCCATCAAGTCGAATTCGCGATACCACAACACCGGCTGATCGCCACGCCGCGCGATTGGCCGCCTCGTGCCAGTTCGATCTGCGTACATGTTTTCGTTGGCGGCATATAGGTCGATCTGCTGCCAGTTGCGAAAATCAACCGGGTCGGGAGCCGTGCTCCACGTTCCCGCGAAGTCGTTCGGGTGCGTAATCATAACCCACAAACTTGACCAACCGCCGGACGAATGCCCGGTCAGGAATCGAGCTTGCGGCCGCGCGTCAGTGCGAAATTGGCGATCCAATTCAGGGATCAGTTCTTTGACAAGCGCTGAGCCACACGGGCCGTTGTTCGCCGAATCGGCGAAGACGTGATGTCCCAGCGGACAACTCGGATCGAGCGTCACGCGAATGAACTCGACGCCCCCCTCGTTCCGCTCGTTGACCGGTTGTTGTCGCACGCCATCGAAATGCGTGCCTCCGAAACCAGGGATTGAAAAGATTACGGGGTATTTTCGATCCGGCTGCCGGTGATAACTCATCGGCAAGGAAACAGCCGCGTGCAGAAAGACATCTCGTTTGTGAAAATCGCTCAACAGCGCCGACCGCATGCGCAGCAGCTTGCACCAATCGTTTTCTGGAAACGGCCGCTCGGCGACTAGCCGATTGATCGACAACTCGACAACTTTCGGATCCGCGTCACCGACCGGAACAATCGCGACCGGCGAGAATCCGTTTCCCGCGCCGTCGCCGATCTTGCGTTCCCAGTCGTTGAACCGCGCAACGGCTTGTACTCGCCACCCGGTCAGGTCGAGCTGATTCAGCGGCTTCGGACACGTCAGCACCTCTTCCGGCTTGCGGCTGTCGATGACGAGCGGCTCGCCCGGCTTCCAGTCAGCGATATCGCGGCCAACTAAAATCTCCGGGTTGAACCAATTCAATCGCTCGCGCGGTTCTGGCCGATTCCGGCTGAAATACAAAACCACACGACCGGAAAACGGCTCGGCCCGCGTCTCTTTCAGAAAGCTCAGGCGAAACTGCCATTGGGACGGTTGAATCTCGTCCGCATTGGCACGTTGAGTTGTAATCAACAAGCATAGGGCCAGAAATCTCAAGTCACGCAACATCGCGAAATCCATTCGTTATTCTGTGTGTGGTCAAGCCAGAACCGCGTCATCGTTGGGACAGAATAAAGGACTGCGTCATGATTCGCATTACTCAGCTTGTTGCCGTTTTGATTGGATGGATGTGCGTCGAATCGCGAGCCGCAGATTGGCAACCGGCAAAGGCTCCATTGATGACACGGTGGGCGAAGGATGTTTCGCCGGAGAAGGTGCATCCGGAATATCCTCGGCCGCAGATGGTCCGCGAGAAGTGGGTCAATCTGAATGGCCTGTGGGATTACGCGATCGTTGCGGGATCAAATCAGCCGCAGGGCGCTAGCCCCGGTTCGGGTCTCGATCAACCTGCGAAGTGGGACGGAAAAATCCTCGTACCGTTTCCGGTCGAATCGGCGTTGTCGGGCGTGATGAAACGCGTGCCGGACAACGGCAAGCTGTGGTATCGCCACTCGTTCGCGACGCCGGAGATGGCCAAGGACGGCAGGCTGCTGCTGCACTTCGGTGCCAGCGATTGGGAGACAGTCGTCTCGGTCAACGGCAAGAAAGTCGGCGAGCATCGCGGCGGCTACGACCCGTTCTCGTTCGATATCACCGACGCCCTGAAGCCGAACAGCGAGCAAGAACTCGTCGTCGAGGTGAGTGATCCGACCGACGGCTCGTTTCAACCGCGCGGCAAACAAATCCGCAAACCGCACGGCATCTGGTACACGCCGACGACCGGCATCTGGCAAACCGTGTGGCTGGAGCCGGTGCCGAAGACGTACATCGATTCTCTGGTCATCGTGCCGGATGTTGATGCCAACGTCGTGCGTGTGACCGTACGTGCCAAGAATTTACGAAAACACGCCGTCGCAGTGTCGATTTTTGACTCCAAAGCCCAGAAGGTTGCGACCATCGCGGGCGAGCCAGGTGTGGCGATCGAACTGCCAATCAAAGGTGCAAAATTATGGTCGCCTGAGTCGCCGGATCTGTATTTCGTTGGAGCGACGATCGCCAATAGTTCACAGGTAGATGACGGAGTCGTGTCCTACTTCGCGATGCGAAAAATCTCGCTCGGCAAGGATGAGCATGGCGTCCAGCGACTGATGCTCAACAACAAGCCGTTGTTTCAGTACGGGCCGCTCGATCAAGGGTTTTGGCCGGATGGGCTGTACACGGCTCCGACGGATGAGGCTCTGAAGTACGACATCGAGATGACCAAGAAGCTCGGCTTCAACATGATTCGCAAGCATGTGAAGGTCGAGC
>JANMIF010000103.1:0-7992 GCA_031375695.1 Planctomyces sp. | reverse complement strand
GCCGTCGAGTTCAATGCCGAAGGGACCGACTTGACCGGGTTCGATTCGCCGGAATTCGTTCACACGGAATTGCTTTTCACATCGGGAGCCAACTCTGGGAAGTCGATCATATTGGCCAGTTATGACGCCGCGTCGAAATCTTTTGAAGCGGAATCGCTCGAAACGGTACCGGTCGCAGGGGATCAGTTCGTGGTCGGCGGGAATGTGATCAAGCACGGCCGCAAGCTTTACGCTCGGCATTGTCAGCACTGTCACGGCGTCAGCGGTGACGGTGACGGGCCGACGGCGAAGTATCTCAACCCGAAGCCACGAGATTATCGGTTGGGGATTTTCAAGTTCACCGGAACGAAGTCGGGAGAGAAGGCGACTCGCGATGACTTGCAGCGGATCGTTCGGTTCGGAATCCCAGGAACGTACATGCCTGCGTTTGTGCCGATGCTCAAAGAGGGTGAGTTGACGGCGATCATTGAATACGTCCGCTGGCTGGCGATGCGCGGCGAGATTGAGCGGCAATTGCTCAACGAACTGAAGGGTGACTACGCAGTCGATCGTGCCAGGAAAGAGGCGAAGGAATCTGGAACAAAGGTTAATGACGTTGAGAAACAGATCGGCCAGCAGCTGGATGAGTATGTGAATTCGGGGTTGCCGGGGTTCGTTCAGGAAGTTGCCGGCGATCTGTCGGACAAGTGGCTGGCCGTCGAGGAAGTGGGTGGTTCGATCATCCCAGCCATGGCGAGAACTCCCGATTCGACCGAGTCTCGCGAGCGAGGCAAAAAATTGTTCTTCGGAAACGATGCGAAATGTGCGAACTGCCACGGGGCGGCGGGTCGAGGCAATGGGCCGCAGACGGAAGACTTCGCCAAGAACCCGCGAACTAATGAGTTCTATTCTGTTCGAGGATTGCACGACGACTGGGACAACCCGATCAAGCCTCGTGATTTGACTCGCGGGATTTATCGAGGCGGCCGCCGGCCGCTCGACATTTATCGCCGCATCTCGGAAGGGATTAAAGGGACTCCGATGCCCGGGGGATCGAAGTCGCTGAAGCCGGATCAGATTTGGGACTTGGTCAACTATGTGATGTCGATTCCATTCGAATCGCCGGCTCCAAAATCGGCCAAGCCACTCAGCGTCGCGGGGAAAATGGCAGTGCCAGGTCACGCGAATTGAACGGCAATTTAGACAGGAAGATTTGCGACAGGAAAATGAAGTGCGGTGACTTTTCTGTCCGAGATTTTCCTGTCGACCAGTTGGTGGTATGGGAGTTTTATCGTGCGTAAGTTTTGGTGTGGCTTTTTTGTCTTCTGGCCGATTGTGGCGATCGTCTATTCGCTGATCTCGCCGAAGTTCGGCTGGTGGTTTCCTGGGCCGTCGGTCACCGAGCTGGGGCAACGGATCGACAACCTGTTTTTTCTGATTCTTTACATCGTCACAGCGGTCTTTATCGGGACTCAGGCGGCGTTGGCTTATGCCTTGTGGCGAGCGTCGGACAACAAAGACGAGCGATCGTGGTTTAGTCACGGCAGTCACAGTTTGGAAGTGGTGTGGTCGGTTGTACCGGCGGTGGTTTTGGTGTTCATCGCGTTGTATCAAATGGATGTGTGGGCGTTGTTCCGCGTGCAGTCGTACTTCCCGACGGAAGCTCGCGATGCGCCGCTCGCCGAAGTAACGGCTCGGCAGTTTGAATGGCGGATTCGCTATCCGGCGCCCGGCAAGAAACTGCAACTGAAGCCTCAATCAGACGACCTGTACACGGTCAACGACTTGCATGCCCCGATCGGCAAGCCGGTGATGATTCAGCTCCGCAGCGAAGATGTGCAGCACTCGTTCTTCCTGCCGCATCTGCGAATCAAGCAAGATGCGGTTCCAGGTCAGATCATCCCGATTTGGTTCAAGGCGGAACGGCTGGGCATCTTTGATCTGACTTGCGCCGAACTGTGTGGCTGGGGCCACTACAAGATGCGGGGGCAATTGACCGCCGAGAAGCAATCAGAATTCGACGCGTACATTCAGAAGCTTCAAATTGATCAGAACTACGACGGCCACGGGGCTTCGAGCGTCGTGGCGAAGAAAGACGAATAAGGACAAATCATGAGTGCCGCAGTCGCCCTGGAACATGGGCATGAACACGCTCACGATGCTCCCGGGCATCACAAGCCGTCGTTCTTTTTCAAATACGTTTGGTCGACCGATCACAAGATGATCGGGATACAGTTCTTGTTCACGACGCTGCTGATGTTGATGGTCGGCGGGGCGTTGGCGTTGGGGGTGCGCTGGCAATTGGCGTTTCCGTGGACTTCGATGCCGATCTTTGGGTCGATGTTCGCCGACGCCGGCGGACAGATTTCGCCTGAGTTCTACACAATGCTCTTCACCATGCACGCGACGGTGATGATCTTCCTGGTGATCATCCCAATCCTGGCGGGAGCGTTCGGCAACTTCTTGATTCCGTTGATGATCGGGGCCGATGACATGGCGTTCCCGGTGCTGAACGCGATGAGTTATTGGTTCATGTGGCCGGCGATCCTTTGCTTCGCGGGAGCGCTGGGGATCTTGCCGGAAGCCGTGTATTCGATGCTGCCGGCATCACTGAACGTTATCGGCGGAATGGATGCCGGAGCGGCTCAGGGTTGGACGTCGTATCCGGCGCTGTCGGCGCTGCCGCAAGCGGCTCCCGGTTCGATGGCGGCTCAAACGTGGTGGCTGTTGGCCGTGACGTTCGTTGGCGTCAGTTCGATGATGGGCTCGGTCAACTACATGACCACGATCATCAACATGCGGGCTCCGGGGATGACGCTGTTCCGCATGCCACTGACGATTTGGTCGATGTTTATCACGGCGATTCTGCAAGCGTTCGCTCTGCCGGTGTTGACGGCGGCGGGCTTCATGCTCGTCGGCGATCGGATGTTCGGAACGTGCTTTTTCATCCCGTCGGGCTTGGTTGTGAACAACGCGGACCCGACGGTGGGCGGCGGACAGCCGCTATTGTGGCAGCACCTGTTTTGGTTCTATTCGCATCCGGCCGTGTACATCATGCTGCTGCCGGCGATGGGCATGGTTAGCGACATGCTGGCCTGCATGTGTCGCAAACCGATCTTTGGCTACAAGCCGATGGTGTACTCGATGGCCGCGATCGCCGGATTGGGCTTCATCGTGTGGGGTCACCACATGTTTACGTCCGGCATGAATCCGGCTCTCGGTATGACGTTCATGATGTCGACGATGATGATTGCGCTCCCCTCCGCCGTGAAAGTGTTTAACTGGATCGGCACGATTTGGGGCGGCCGGCTGACGTTCAATACGGTGACCCTGAACTGCGCGGGATTCATCGCGATGTTTATCGTCGGCGGATTGAGCGGTCTCTTCATGGCGGCCGTTCCGGTCGATATCTACATCCACGACACGTACATCATTGTCGCTCACTTCCATTATGTGCTGTTCGGGACAACTCTGTTCGGCGTCTTCGGAGCGATCACGTTTTGGTTCCCCAAGATGTGGGGCCGCAAGATGAACGAGACCGTCGGGAAGTGGCATTTCTTCCTGAGCTTCCTCGGATTCAACGGGGCGTTCTTCCCGATGCACATGTTGGGGATCGCCGGGTTTCCGAGACGTTACGCGGAACCGTACATCCACCCATATCTCGAACACTTGCTGCCACTGAACCAGTTCATCACCGTGTCGGCGATCCTCATGGGGTTCGCTCAGTTTTTGCTGCTGGGGAATTTTGTGATAAGCATCTTCAACGGTGAAAAGGTCGGCCGGAATCCGTGGGGCGCGAATGGCTTGGAATGGTTCGCTCCGTCGCCGCCGGGACATGGCAACTTCGACATCCCGCCGGTCTGCTACCGCGGCCCGTATGAATACTCGAATCCGGGGAATCCGGATCACGATTACTGGATGCAGACTGATCCACCGAAGGGAAAGAAGTCGCTGGTGCCGATTGAGGTAGCGGCTCACTGACTTCGGTGTGTGGCGATTGATCGGCGCTTTCCATTTTCGGCGGAGCCGCTTTGAGTTTTGGGTTCGGAATGTTTTTGTGTTTCATGATTTGTGGCAGTGGTCTTCACGGAATCGTGTCGCACAAAATGATGAAGGTCCAAACAAAGAACGAAACAAAAAAGTAAGCGGCTTCGCCGTGAACCAAAGCGGTGATAAATCACCGCACTCCAAAGATCCAAATGACCGACTCATCTCATGATCGCTGGCTGCACCGATATGCCGTATTGACGGCGGCGGTGGCGTTGTTGCCGATTGGGATGGGGGCGTTGGTCACGACTTTGGATGCCGGGATGGCGTTTCTCGATTGGCCGACGTCGGACGGTCAGAACATGTTTCTGTATCCGTGGCTCAAGGATTTTTCTACGAACAAAGAAAAGTTCGTGGAACACGGACATCGTCTGGCTGGAAGTTTCATCGGAATGCTTTCGATCGGCTTGGTCGTGCTCACGCTGAAGCGAGAATCACGCGACTGGATGCGCGGGTTGGCCGGAGTGATTCTGGCGGCGGTGGTTCTTCAAGGATTGCTCGGGGGATTCCGAGTCATCGCCGATGCACGAGTTGCGGCGATGGTTCACGGGCTGTTTGCATCGCTGATCTTTACGACGATCACGGTGTTTGCGCTAGCGAGGGGAGCGATGTGTTCCGGTAGCCACGTTCGCCAGAACCGGGGGATTCCCCCTGGTTCTGGCGAACGTGGCTATGGGTCGGCCAGTCTGACGATTCTCGCGATCACAACGCCGCTGGTGGTGTTCATCCAATCGTTGATTGGTGGTTTGGTGCGACATCGGAATTTGGGTTTGGACGAGCACTTGGCCGGCGCGATTCTGGCGACCGTGTTGACCGTTTCGGCGATTGTTGTGAGTTGGCGATCGGGGTTAGCGTGGTTACGGTCGGCGGCGGTTGGTTTATTGATCGTGCTACTCGTGCAATTGGTGCTGGGCATGGGGGCTTGGGTGACTCGATTTGGCTTTCCAATGACGGGGTACGTCGCGGTGCAGCAGGCTCCGGAGCAAATTCTGTTTCGGACGGCTCACGCGGTGGCTGCGATGTTGGTGTTGATGTTGTCGGTGCAATTGGCGGTGCGCGTTTGGCGATTGAATTGGCTGTCTTACCGTGGTGTAGGTTTTCAACCTGCCGACAACTCGGGAAATTCCGACTCGCCTGAAATGAGGGCTGAAGGAACTCGGCTCGCGGAGCGAGTCGGCTACGTAGCGGGAGCCACGCCATGAGTGTTGTGCTCGACCCGTGCGGAACGATTGAGATAGCTTCGCCAGCGAATGCGGCTGCCTTGTCGGCTCACGCTTCGGCGATGCCGCGTTGGCGCGAGTATCTTGTGCTGACAAAGCCGCGAATTGCCGTGATGGGTTTGCTGACGGTGGCGCTCGGTTTCATGTTGGCGACGACGGCTGAGTGGTCTGGGTTGGCGTTCGGACATGCCTTGTTTGGGATTGGGTTGATCGCGGCCAGTTGCAGTGCGCTGAATCAATGGCTGGAACGAGACTCGGATCGACTGATGGCTCGGACGGCGAATCGTCCGTTGCCGAGCGGTCGATTGGCACCGCAGGAAGTGATCAGCTTTGGACTGGGGCTGTGGTTGGTCGGCGCTGTGGATTTGATTTTGTTCGTGAATGGTCTGACGGCGCTGTTGGCTTCGGCCACGTTGCTGCTGTACGTCGGGGTTTATACGCCGCTCAAACGGCGGACTTCGTTATGCACGGCGATCGGAGCGATCCCCGGTGCGATGCCGCCGGTGCTCGGTTGGGTTGCGGCTGGCGGTGAGCTTGATGCCGGAGCGTTCGCATTGTTCGCGACGTTGTTCGTTTGGCAGTTCCCGCACTTCTTGGCGATAGCTTGGCTATATCGCGAACAATATGCCGCGGCGGGATTGCGGATGTTGCCGCAGGTACGGCCGGCTCCGCGAATCACCGGTTGGATGTGTGTCACGTATGCCTTGGCGTTGATTCCGGTCAGCAGGCTGCTGAAAGATACGGCTTTGGCGGGAGACGTGTTTGCAATGATCTCGCTTCTATTGGGTTTCGGATACGTCGCGGTTTCCGTTCGATTTCTGCGGGATGAGTCGGTTCGGACGGCTCGGCAATTGTTGTGGTTTTCGTTGGTGTATCTGCCGGCGCTGTTGTTGGCTCTTACTTGGGATCATTGGAGACTGTTGAACTAACCCTCGCTATAGCTTCGGGCTAGTTGGTTTTTTGGTATTGGTTCTTGGGATTTTGGACTCAAAGATGTCGCACTCACCTTCACCCGGTCACGCGGTTCCGCCCATCAAGATGGGGTTGGCGATTCCCAACTCTAAGCTCTGTTTGTGGCTGTTCCTCGGTACCGAAATCATGTTTTTTACGGCATTCATCGGAACCTACATCGTGTTGCGGCTCGGTTCAAAGGGTTGGCCGACGGATACGAACGTGACTCACATCAAAGTCTTTTGGGGCGGCTTAAACACATTCGTGCTGATTCTGTCGAGCTACTTCGTCGTGGTGTCTCACGAGGCGATGAGTGAGAAGAACTTCGCAAAGGCTCGGAAGTTTTTGCAGCTTACTTTCGGTTTGGCCTGCGTGTTTTTGGGGATCAAGTCCTACGAGTATTACGGCAAGTTCGATCACGACATTCTGCCGGGGCACATTGCGGAAAGTGATCATCAGGCGAAATTGAAAGTGCTGCGTGAATCGGAGAAGTCGGTCGTCAACCGATTAACGAAGCTGGTCAACAAGGCCAAGAAACAGAAAGTGATCGAACAATTGCCGGAACCGGCTGGCGACATCAGCAAAATGGCAGCGGCGCTGTCGGGCGTGGTCGGCAAAGAGATGGCGGTCGCGGAGGAGAAGCTCAAGGCCGAAAAGGTGCTGCCTTTGAAGGAAGAGGAAACGGCGAAGACAGACAAGGCAAAGAAGGCCGTGGCCGATCAGAAAGAAGAGTTGCTGATTGGCGTTTTGCACAAGCAGGCGGAGGCTGGGGACGCCAACATCCAATTTGCCGTAGAAGCATTCGGGTTCGGAAAGATGTTTGCCGAGTTCGGACTAATGAAGAAGGGGATTCAGGAAGAGAACGTTGCGCTGCACGGCGTGGCGATTGAAGAACCGGGCCGCGAACATACGGGAAGCATTCAACTGTGGTTGGCTCACATGAAGACGAAGTGGGGCGATGTGTTTTCCGTGGTTCAAGATCCGCATCCGATTCTGTACGGCAACATTTTCGCGTCGTGCTATTTTCTGATGACCGGGTTTCACGCGATCCACGTCATTGTCGGGATGATCCTGTTTGCGATCGTGCTGTCGAAGTCCAACTTGGAAGGTTGGCACGACTTCGTGGAAAACAGTGGGTTGTATTGGCACTTCGTGGACTTGGTTTGGATTTTTCTGTTTCCGTTGCTCTACATCCTGTGATGCGATTGGATTTGAAACTGACGTAGTCGAATTCATGAGAGTTGGGGAAATTCGCGAGAACCGAAGTCTCACGACTTTGATTATGGACAAGCATAGATATTTTGGAGATTGATCATGCACGACGAGTCTCATGAGCACAGCCACGGACATCCCAACTATTTGGTGATTTTTTTCGCGTTGTGCGTCTTTACGGGCATTTCGATTATGGCCGACGTGATTCATCTGCCCTATGCCGTGAAGGTGGTGGCCGTGTTGTCGGTGGCGACGTGCAAGGCGTTCTGTGTGATGGCGTGGTTCATGCACTTGAAATTTGAACGAGCTTGGAAATACGTGCTGCTCGCGCCGACGACGATTCTGGCGCTGGGACTTCCACTGGCTCTGATGCCCGATGTCGGCGAGCACTACTACACGCAGGAAGTTCCGCAACTTGATGACTACGCAGAGCACCTGGAGCATCAGAAGCATGCAGGTGCGAATCACAGCGAGACAACGCCGGAGCCTTAAACCTGGATTGCGGTGGCTGGAGACCGCCCTCCAAGGAAATCATGACCGCGATCCGCGTTGACGAACTGACTCATGCCTACGGCGAACGGCA
>JANMIF010000258.1:0-6215 GCA_031375695.1 Planctomyces sp. | reverse complement strand
CTGTCCTCATCGATCGCAGTTCATTCAAACGACGACGCAAATCGTCGCTCCTCGTTGACGCGCCGTAGCGAGCCGCAGAGATCTTTTCTTGATAACCTGCTTGTCGAACCTCACCTCCTCTCGCGAGCTTGGAATGCTTGTCGGCTTTGCCAGTTGACGATGCTTCGCGGTAGGCCCGCGTAAACATGGCAATGGCTCTGGGAAATGAGATCGCCACGAACAACGCGACGAGCAACACGACTCCTATCACCACAAGCTGAACTCCAAACATCAGTCTCTCGATGAACCACAGTGGCAACGAACGAAGTGACCTTTTCTGATCACCCTGGCGAGAGCGGATGAATCGGGCGTATCTGAATACCCACATATTCTTTCCTCCTTTTCGCTGACGCCGGACCATCCGACGTCAGTTGCCTCACCAACAGCCAGAACTGTTGGTCAAGCAATGAAGGAACCCGCTTGCCCGTTGTTTTTTGCCGCTCTTGGGCCAAGAGCCGTGACAAACCCACAACATCGGGGAATGTGTTTTCGCGATTCACGTTGTCGGTAATGGGGCGAGCAGATCCAGTAAGACAGGCACCGGTTCGACAACGCACCGGACGCCGGTCTTTTCGAGGAGACTCAGTGCGACGGACAATCGGCGAGCCTTCTGCTCAGTCGCGACCAAATAGGTGATCTCGAATTGGCCGGCCGTCATCAGTTGTCGAAATCCGGGGAGTTGCTGGTGTCGCCGAGCCAGTTGGTGACATCGCGAAACGATCCGACCGACTTCATCCAATCCGACATCGACTCGAATGAGGCCGAGGACCGGCGGCTCTCTCGTCGCATCGACGTAGTAGCCACCAGGTAGCCCTGTTTGGAACAAAGTCGGAAAGTAGCGAGCGAGTTCGGTCTTCCGCAGGAAAGTTTGACGGCGTGATCGATCGCGACAGAATCTGTGAACGGCCAACGCGCGAGCGACCGATTGCGTCGTCGCTGGTGAACGGCGTGCGGCCAAGCAGACGGTTTCCGCTGGCAGTCGCACTTCATGCAGCACGCGCCGTTGAATCAATCGCCGAACGACCTCGCTGGTCGTTTCGTTTGATTGCTCGGCAACAATCGAGTCGGGCAACACGAAGCGATATCGCTCGACCTGCTCAACGATGTCTCGCTCGATTTGAGTTGGTTTCATGGCTCACCACAATTCGTAGGGGAGTCGCGCGACGCGACAGTATTCGTGAAATGTCTCGACTTGTTTCTGGGAATAGGCCCCGGCGGACTCAATCACACGCCGGGGCTGTAACTCGTCGTCGATCAGAAAGGCGTCCGGGTTCTTCACGCCGTATTCAGCCTTCGGTAACGCCTCTTCTCCAACCCAATAAGCGGCGAGCGACGGAAGTTCCTCGCGATACCGGACGAAGACTTCCGCGAGCAACAAGTCGTGCTGACGTTCATGGACTCTCGATGGTCGGCCCGCGCTGGAACCAAACAGTCGTGCGGCCAAGTCCGTCGCCTGATAGACGGTGTGTCGCGCTGCAACTTTTCGCCAGCGGGCTTGCACCGCTTGTGACAGACGCCACGCATCAGGCTCCTCGTCTCCTGGTTTCCAAACATACATCGGTCGCTGACCAATCGGCGGCGGAACCACCAACCATTCCGCCGCCTGAATCAGCTTGCTGCCGACGAGGCGCGCGAGCTGTTGGCGGACGGTTTCGATCGGTTGATTCCAACCTCGTCGAATCTGGTCCAGTGACAGAACCCGCACCTGACAGGTCAGGGCGCTCACGATGTCCTGATCGAATTGAGTCCAAGTTTGTGTCGTCATGATTCGGTGCGTCTACTTGTGGTCGCCAAGGTAATGGTCGAAGAGGCTATTGGTCGGCGGTGCGCCGATGGTTTCCTCGGTCACCAATGGCATTGCGGATTTGCGTTTGCGTGACTGCGGTTTGGACGCCGATTGCGGGGTCCATGCTTGAGGCACGAATGCCCCTGGCTCTGCGATGGGCCACGGCATTTGCTTGCGTCGCAGGAATTCCTCTTCCGTGATGTGGAAGTCGGATTCCGCCACGACCGGCATTCCTCCGAATTGGCTGTATCCGGCACCGCGCGTGACTAGCACGATGCTCTTGCGAGGATCATCGCTGGCGAGCTTGATGTCGTTGGTGCTCAGCCTGGGAGCGACGAATTGGTTGTTGGAACGCGACATTGATCCGCCGGTAGCGAACGAACCGCAGCGACGATATCGTGGCGTCTGCCGTGGCAGTTCCAGCAACTTGAGTCATCACCTTGCGAATTTTGGGCTGAAGAAAAATGCGCATCGACCATGTTCCCTGCGGCGAGTGTGTCAATGAAAGCGAGCGAATCGCCGTTGAGCATGTGGTCTCAAAGCTCCGCAGCCACGGTGCGCCGCGCAATCGCTGGATTGTGCTTTCCAATGTGCCGAGTGCGGTCAATGACCGTGCGATCCCAGATGAGATCGACTTGGTCTGCATTGGCCCCAGCGGGTTCTTTGTGATTGAGGTCAAACATTGGAATCGAGCGTTCTTGAAATCGAACCAGACCGCTGTCCTCAAGGAAGCGACCAAGCTCAACGATAAGGTTCGACGACTGGTCGGCAAGCTGCCTCGCGCGGGAATCGAACCGGGCTTCGTCGCTGGACGATTTCTGCTGACCAGTCCACGCGATGAGCGATCTCATCGCGTGTATCGAGGCGAGCACATTCGAGCTCGCGACAAGGTCATTCTGGATTTGTACGACCTTTCGGCGAACGACGATGCCAAGCTGGATCGGTTGGCAAGCAGCGAGTTCGAGGTCCGTCAGAAGCTACAGCACCTGGCTTGCGTTCCGCGTTTGATGGACTTATTGAGCAAAACTCCGAACGCGGTTCTGCTTTGATTCGAAACACGATTGTTCGCAGGCCGATTTCGTTGGCGTATGATGCCCCGATACTTGGCTGAAGAAAC
This sequence comes from Planctomyces sp., assembly GCA_031375695.1. Classification (GTDB taxonomy): domain Bacteria; phylum Planctomycetota; class Planctomycetia; order Planctomycetales; family Planctomycetaceae; genus SXKJ01. Next base: position 3,273 of record JANMIF010000258.1, on the reverse strand, counting down.
TTAAGACGACCGACCGACGACTTGCCGAAAGCTTGCAAATGTCCGCAGAAACTCATTCGCAGATCGCCAACTTCATTTGGAGTATCTGCAACCTGCTTCGCGGCCCGTACAAGCGAAACGAGTATCGCAAGGTCATTCTGCCGCTAACTGTGTTGCGACGATTTGATTGTTTGTTGGCTTCGACCAAGGTCGAGGTGTTGGCGGAACATGCCAAGCTCAAGACGAAGCCAGAGTCGATTATTCGGCATCGGCTTCAGCAGATCACCGGGAGGCCGTTTTACAACCTCTCGAAGCTCGATCTCGCCAAGCTGCTCGATGATCCGAACCAATTGGCTCCGAACCTCAACGGGTACATCAACGCTTTCTCGCCGAATGTGCGGAGCATCATGGAGCGGTTCAAGTTCGATCAGCAGGTGGCCAAGATGGCTGAGAAGAATCTGTTGTTTCAGGTTGTGAAGGCGTTTGCCGCTGTTGATCTGTCGTTTCCAGGGCTTACGACAGACGAAGCCAACATGAAAATGGGATATGCCTTCGAGGAACTCATTCGGATCGGGGCGGAACAATCGAACGAGGAAGCCGGGGAGCACTTCACGCCGCGCGAAGTCATCAAGCTGATGGTCAATCTACTGCTGTCTCCTGAGAAAGACCTGGCGCGCAGCCATGTGGTGAAGACGATCTACGACCCGGCGTGCGGGACGGGTGGGATGCTGTCGGTCGCGGAGCAATACATTCGGCGGCTCAACAATGAAGCGAACCCGATCCTTCACGGGCAGGACTGGAACGACGAGGCGTGGGCGATCTGCAAGGCTGACATGCTTATCAAGGGGGAGGATGCCGACAACATCATCCTCGGCGACACGTTCACGCAAGACGGGTTCGACCGCTTCAAGGATGATCGGGGCCAAGAGCGAAAGCACACTTTCGACTACATGCTGGCCAATCCGCCGTTTGGTGTGGAATGGAAGCAGCAGCAGAAATACATCGAGAAGGAGCGAGATGAGTTGGGCTACAGCGGCCGGTTCGGCGCGGGGACGCCGCGAGTCAATGACGGGGCGTTGCTGTTTCTCCAGCACATGATTTTCAAGATGCGTCCGCCGGAGGATGGTGGCAGTCGCATCGGGATCGTGTTCAACGGCTCGCCGTTGTTCACGGGCGATGCGGGAGGCGGCGAGAGCAACATTCGGCAATGGATCATCGAGAACGACTGGCTCGAAGCGATCGTCGCGCTACCGGAACAGCTTTTTTACAACACCGGCATTTCGACCTACGTTTGGATTTTGACGAACCGCAAGGAGCGTGAGCGGAAGGGAAAGATTCAGCTCATTGATGGCCGCAACTTTTGGGTGCCGATGGAAAAGAGTCTCGGCAATAAGCGGCGTCGCATTGGCGATCCGTCGGACAAGGAAAAAGACCCCGACCACATCAGCGATCTGACGCGGATCTTCGGTGAGTTTCGCAACGGCGAGACGCGAATGTTCTCAGAGGAAGACCCGATCACAAAGCTGCCGGTCCAACGCGAGCGAGTCGTCAGCCGCGTCTTCGACAACGAGGACTTCGGATATCGCAAGATCGCCGTCGAACGTCCGCTGCGACTGAACTTCCAATCAACGGCCGAACGCATCGCGCTGTTGGAGGACGAGGGCAGCTTCAAGAGTCTCGCCACCAGCAACAAGAAGAATGAACAGCAACGTCTGGAAGAGATCGCGGCTGGCGACCAGCGACAAGAAACGATCCGCGAGTTGCTGCGTGACTTCGCGCAACTACATGGCGGTAAGCTCTACAAAGACCGCAAAACATTTCTCACCGACCTGCGCGACGTGGACCGAGCGCAAGGCGTGCGGCTGACGGCCCCGGAACTGAAGGCAGTCATCAACGCTCTCGGCGAGCGGGATGAGACAGCCGAGGTTTGCCGCGACAAAGTCGGAAAACCGGAACCCGATTCTGATCTCCGCGACAGCGAGATCGTGCCGCTCAAAGAAAGTATCGACGCCTATTTCAAGCGGGAGGTTCTGCCGCATGTTCCCGATGCGTGGATCGACGAGAGCAAGACGAAGATTGGCTACGAGATTCCGCTCAACCGGTATTTCTATCGCTATGAGCCGCCGCGCGAGTTGGAAAAGATTGAGACCGACATCAAGTCGCTCGAAGGCGAGATCGTCACATTGCTGGCCGAGGTGACGGCATGAAGCTGCCACAGTACCCACAGTTCAAGCCCAGCGAAGTCGAGCGGCTTGGTGACATACCGAAGCATTGGGAAATCAAACGGCTCAAGTATGTCGCGTCGGCAAATGACGACACACTCGCTGAAGATACATCGCCGGACTTTGAAATGCTCTACGTTGACATTGGCAGTGTAGATGCCGCCGCAGGCATCGTGTTCAAGGAACCGATGGTCTTCGACTCGGCACCGTCGCGGGCGCGAAGGTTAGTGATGGATGGTGACACAATCGTTTCGACAGTTCGCACTTACTTGAAAGCGATCGCACCGATTGAGCAACCGGAGCCAAATCTTATTGTTTCAACGGGCTTTGCCGTTATTCGGCCGAAAGGCGTTAATCCGAGATTCCTCTCCGCCTGCTTGCGTTCGTCCTACTTCGTAGAATCCATCGTTTCGCGGTCGGTCGGGGTCAGTTATCCGGCGACGAATGCTAACGAAGTCGTATCCATTTCAATTCCACTCCCATCTCTGCCGGAACAGCATTCGATCGCGGCGTTCTTGGATCGCGAGATTGGGCGGATTGATCGGTTGGTGGGGAAGAAGCGGGAGTTGATCGAGCGGTTGCAGGAGAAGCGGACGGCGCTCATCTCCCGCACCGTCAGGAGCGGCCTCCCCTCTGCTGAAGCCAGCGCTGCCGGACTCAACCCACATCCCAAACTCAAACCCTCCCACATCGACTGGCTCGGTGACATTCCGGAGCATTGGAAGGTGAAGAAGTTGAGCTGGCTGTTTCGCTACGCAAAGGGGCCAAGCGCGGCCATGCTCACCAAGGAGTATGTGGCCGACAACCGGGGTGACTTCCCGGTATTCAGTGGCCAAACCGAAAACGAAGGCTTGATGGGCATGATCGACTGGCACGAATTTGATTTCGCGCGGCAAGTGATCTTTGTTACGACGGTCGGGGCAAGAGCTATGACCACGCGACTGGTTTCAGGGAAATTCAGTCTCTCGCAAAACTGCGCCCTCATCATTCCACGAAGCAACGCCACGGAACCGCGTTTCTACGAACCTGTCCTCCGGTGTCTGTTCGATTACGAACGTCGCAGCATTTCGTT
>JANMIF010000257.1:0-4639 GCA_031375695.1 Planctomyces sp. | reverse complement strand
CTGTCCTCATCGATCGCAGTTCATTCAAACGACGACGCAAATCGTCGCTCCTCGTTGACGCGCCGTAGCGAGCCGCAGAGATCTTTTCTTGATAACCTGCTTGTCGAACCTCACCTCCTCTCGCGAGCTTGGAATGCTTGTTGGTTTTGCCAGTTGACGATGCTTCGCGGTAGGCCCGCGTAAACATGGCAATGGCTCTGGGAAGTGAGATCGCCCAGAACAACACGACGAGCAACACGAGCCCCATCACCACAAGCTGAACTCCAAACATCAGTCTCTCAATGAACCACATTGGCAACGAACGAAGTGACCTTTCCTGATCACCCTGGCGAGCGCGGATGAATCGGGCGTATCTGAATACCCACATATTCTTTCCTCCTTTTTCTCTGACGCCGGACCATCCGAGCGTCAGTTGCTTCACCACCAGCCAGAACTGTTGGTCAAGCAATGAAGGAACCCGCTTGCCCGTTTTTTTGTGCCGCTCTTGGGCCAAGAGCCGTGACAAACCCACAACATCGGGGAATGTGTTTTCTCAATTCACGTTGTCGGTAATGGGGCGAGCAGATCCAGCAGAACTGGCACCGGTTCGACAACACAGCGGACGCCAGTTTGTTCGAGGGAACTCAGTGCGACGGATAAGCGGCGAGCCTTCTGGTCTGTCGCGACCAAGTAAGTGATCTCAAATTGGCCAGCCGCAATTAGTCGTTGAAAGCCAGCGAGTTGTTGGTGACGCCGAGCCAGTTGGTGGCATCGCTGGACGATTCGGACGATGTCATCTGGGCCAACATCGACGCGCAAGTGGCCGAGCACCGGCTGTGTCCCGGTGACATCGACGTAGTAGCCACGAGGTAATCCCGCTTGAAACAGCGTCGGGAAATAGCGGGTGAGTTCTGCTTTCTGAAGGAATGTTCTTCGATGCGAGTCACCGCAGCAGAACGTGTGAATGCCAAGAGCACGAGCGATCGATTCGCGCGTTGGGGGCTTTCGCCGTGGGGCCAACAAGTACGTCTGACCGGAAAGCGATGGCTTCGCGTGAAGTGTGTGTCTCTGAACCAACCGGCTTATCGCATCACCTGCGGCAACGTCAGATAGCGTTTTGACGATCAAGTCAGAGAACGCGAACTGGAATCGCTTCACTTCAGCCAAGATCGTTCGTTCGATGTCCGTTGTGCTCATAACTCACCAAAGCTCGTAGGGGAGTCGCGCGAGGCGACAGTATTCGTGAAAGGTCTCAACTTGTTTCTGCGAATAGGCCCCGGCGGACTCAATCACACGCCGGGGCTGTAACTCGTCGTCAATCAGAAAGGCGTCCGGGTTCTTCACGCCGTATTCGGCTTTCGGCAACGCCTCTTCTCCCACCCAAAACTCAGCCAGCGACGGAAGTTCCTCGCGATACCGCACGAAGACTTCCGCGAGCAACAGATCGTGCTGACGTTCGTAGACTCTCGACGGTCGGCCCGCGCTGGAACCAAACAGCCGAGCGGCCAAGTCCGTCGCCTGATAAACGGTGTGTCGCGAGGCGGACTTTCGCCAGCGGGCTTGCATCGCCTGCGACAGTCGCCAAGCATCGGGCTCCTCATCACCTGGTTTCCAGACAAACATTGGTCGTTGACCAATCGGCGGCGGAACCACCATCCATTCCGCCGCCTGGATCAGCTTGCTGGCCACAAGGCGCGCCATTTGGTGGCGGACGGATTCAGTCGGTTGGCTCCAACCGCGTCGGATCTGATCCAGCGACAGAACTCGCACCTGACAAGTCAGAGCGCTGACGACCTCCTGATCAAATTGAGTCCAAGTTCGTGTGGACATGGTTAGTTGAGCCTGCTTTGCTCGCCAAGAAAATGATCGAAAACGCTTTTTGGTCGGCGGTTCGCCGATGGTTTCCTCCGTCACCAATGGCATTGCGGATTTGCGTTTGCGTGACTGCGGTTTGGACGCTGTCTGCGGAGTCCATGTCTGAGGCACGAAAGCTCCCGGCTCACCGGCGGGCCACGGCATTTGCTTGCGTCGCAGGAATTCCTCTTCCGTGATGTGGAAGTCGGATTCGGCCACAACCGGCATCCCACCGAACTGGCTGTATCCGGCTCCGCGAGTGACGAGCACGATGCTCTTGCGAGGATCGTCGCTGGCCAGCTTGATGTCGTTGGTGCTCAGCCTGGGAGCGATGAATTGATTGCTGGAATGACTGACCGTCGTCCGTGTGTCGAATCCATCACGTTGAGTGGACACCGTAGCCGAGTGCATCAGGTCGACGGTTTCGCCACTGCCCTTTGAAAGTCGCTCTTGCTCTTCGGGAGACGAAATGGCGTACCACTGCCGGTAACGGCAGTTGGCTTCGACGACTGGGATCAGGTCTTCCCACTTGAGGTCAACCGCGTCGGTAGCTGATGCGCAGAATCAGGGATATCATCGCCGAACCTCGAAACCCAAAGACTTCATTCAAATGGCGCTGGCGGGCATGAACTCTCGGCGGAATAGACCTCATTGAACGGCATCGGGAAAAACCATGAGCGTAGAAGCCATTGCCTGCGGCGAATTCGCCAACGAGAGCGAACGCGACGCCCTGAGATTACTGCTCCAGAAGCTCCGCAGTCATCAACCGCCGCAACGCTGGTTGCTCCTGACAAATCTGGCGAGCGCCGTCAATGATCGGGCGATTCCCGATGAGATCGACCTCGTGGCGATCGGCACGACGGGATTTTTCATCATCGAGATCAAGCACTGGGACCGTAGTTTCCTCAAGCTGAGGCCCAATGAGGTTCAGCATGAAGCTGACAAGCTCAATAGCAAAGTGCGGCGTTTGGTCGGCAAGCTGCGAAAGGCAGGCATTGATCCGGGCTTCGTGATTGGCCGGTTCCTGTTGACAAAGGAAACCTCCAAGCTGGACCCCAATCATCGGGTACTTTACGGCTGCGAGTTCTACAGCCGGAGCGAGTTGCAGCAGCTCTTGAAACTCGATGACGGCCTGGTCTTCGATGACGCCACGATCGAACGTGCCGCTCAACTCCTTCAACCTCAGACGAGAGTGGCGATCAGCGGCGACATCCGCCGCATCGCTAACGTCCGCAATCTGGAACTGCGGAGTCCTGCTGTTGATCGGTTCCATCGCATCTATCGTGGCGAGCATGTCCGCTCGCGCGACAAGGTCATCCTGCATCTGTACGACGTCTCGGCCAGCAACGATCCAAAGGCAGAGAGCATCGCGACTCGCGAGTGGAAGGCGTTGCAAAAGCTGCAACAACTGCCCTGTGTTCCGCGCCTGATGGACTCGTTTCACGAGGTGCCCGGCTATCCCGGAGAGCTGTGGTATTTCTCACTCGTCGATCCCGGTGCCCCAACCGTTGCCGAGCGCAGCCATGATCCACAGTGGAAACTTGCCGAGCGTCGGCAGTTCGCGGTTCTTGCCCTGCAAGCCCTCGCGGAGATTCATGCCTGCGACGGCGTCGTGCATCGGCAGATCAGTCCGCAGACCTTGCTCGTCGGGTCGAACAATCAGCCGGTGTTCACGGCATTCGATCTCGCTCGCATCTCAGGCACGATGACCGTCTCACCCGGAGCCGAGTCGCTGACTGCTGACGACTGGATTGCTCCAGAAGTGCGTGTGCAAGGGCTGGGCAACGCCGATCAGCGATCCGATGTCTTCGCCTTGTGTGCGACACTGCGTCTGGTCTTCGAGGGGCTGACTGATGACGAAGCCATGTTCGCTCACGAAGCGTTGGCGGCCGGGCTTGCCAAGCAGCCGGATCAACGGCCCAGTCTGGCCAAATTGGCTGACAATGTTGAAGGACAACCGCAACCGCCGCCGCCAAGTGCTTTGCCGTTGGCGCGATTCTGGAGCGAGGGACTAGAAGTTCCCTTCAAGCAAAGCCGCTATCGAATCCTGAGCCGGCTTGGGTCTGGCAGTTTCGGAACGACGTTCAAAGTCGCCCACATCGACGGTGGGCAGGAAGTCGGCACATTCGCGGCCAAAGTGGTGTTTGATCGCGAGTCCGGCGCACGATCGCTCGGAGCGTTTCGCAACGCTCGACAGCACTCGAAGCACCCCAGTCTGGCGACCATCTTTGAGATCAACTCCGACTGGACTGAGAACAGCTTCGTCGCGTTGATGGATTGGGTGGATGGGACTCCGTTGTCGGAATGGGTTGGACTTGTCGAGCTTTACGCTGAAGAGCTCAGCGAAACGTTGCCGGCGTTAGTCGGACGGTGGATTGAATCCCTTTGCTCAGGCTTGGCTGCGTTGCACGATGCTGGCTTGGTGCATGGTGACGTCAGTCTCGGCAACATCATCGAATCGCACGGCGAACTGGCGCTGGTTGATTACGACTTGCTCCTTCGGCAAGGCGAGCCGGTCTGGAGTATCGGGACTCCGCTGTATGCCCCGCCGGACAAGGTCACCGGCCAGCCGGCGAGGTGCGCTGATGACGTTTACTCGCTGGCAGCAGCGATCTTCCATGCCACGTTTGGAATTGAGCCATTCTGGTTCGGCGGAGCGAGACGTTGTGAAGCGGGCCTCAATTGGGATGGGCATGACCGCAATGAGTGGGGGTGGATTGCAGATTTCCTCGACCACGCCACGTCGCCGCAACCGGACGGGCGATTCAGCAACGCGCTCGCGGCACTGCAATGGATTCGGCTGCGG
>JANMIF010000095.1:0-7917 GCA_031375695.1 Planctomyces sp. | reverse complement strand
CGCCGTTCGGAGCGCTCGCCCTCACTGGCGCTTCGGGTTAGTGTGATCTTCCACGCACTTCATGAAATCCTGTGGAAAGTAACCGATGTCCGCCAGTTCGCCCCCAGCATGGCTGTTCGATGTCAGTGACCGCGTGCAGATTGAACTGACCGGCGCGGACCGCGCCAAGTTCCTGCACAACTTCTGCTCGAACGACATCAAGAAACTTCAACCGGGACAAGGTTGTGAAGCGTTTGTCACGAACATCAAAGGGAAAATCGTCGGGCACATCTTCGTGTTTTCCGAAGCCGAGTCGTTGTGGCTCGAATCGGTCCCCGGCTCCGCCGCGACACTGATCCCGCACCTCGACCGCTTCATCATTCGTGAGGATGTCCAGCTTCACGACCGTTCCGCCGAGTTTGCGGAACTGCTGCTCGTCGGCGAACGATCAACCGAATTGCTGGAGAAGTGGCTCCCCGGCCTTGCCGAATTGCCGACGTGTGGGCATCTGGCCAACGGCAGCAACGCCTTACCGATTCGTTCGGCGCGGCGAGTCGATTGGTTTGAATCGCCGACATGGCTGTTGTTGATTCCGGTCGCTGACCGAGATCGAGTCGAGCAGACGTTGACGCAAGCTGGCTGCACGATCGGTGACTCGAATCGATTTCATGCGCTCCGCATCGCAGCCGGTTTCCCGCTGTTCGGCATCGACATCACTGAAGACAACCTAGCTCAAGAGGTCAGCAGGACTGAGCTAGCGATTTCGTTCACGAAAGGCTGCTACTTGGGCCAAGAACCGATTGCCCGCATCGACGCGATGGGCCATGTCAATCGAATCCTTTGCCGATTGAAACTGGCAACCGACCTGGCTCCGCCACCGGGGACCGAGGTCTTCGACAAAGTGCCTCCGGACGGCAAGAGCATCGGCTCGATCACGTCGTCGGTCAGCGGAGCCGAGACTTTGTGCTTGGCCTATTTGCGAAGTGCGTTCGCGAAGCCCGGCAGTTCGGTCATCATAGGCTCGACTGATGCCGCAGTGTTGTGACCGGAGAATCGCTTGAGTACGTTGCGTTTGTGGTCACATCGTTCTGACGAATCGAGGAGACTCTGATGATGTTGCAGCAACCCAAGTCAACCGTTGAAAGATTGAACATTGATCGCCGCGAATTCCTTCAAACCGGTTCGGCGCTCGCCGCCGGATTGTGGGTTGCCGGTGGAGTCGCTCCCGTGCGAGCCGAAGATCAAAAGCGGTTACGCGTCGGCGTAATGGGTTTAAGCCGCGGGTTGGGGCATGTTGCGGCATTGCTCAGCCACAAGGAACAGGTGGAGATCGCGTACTTGTGCGAAGTCGATGCGAATCGTCTGGAAGGTGGCATCAAGCGCGTGGTCGATAAGGGCGAGCCGGCTCCGCAGGGAGTCACCGATTTTCGGAAGATGCTCGACGACCCAAAGCTCGATGCCGTCTTCATCGCGACGTGCAATCATTGGCACACGCCCGCGACGATGCTGTGCTGTGCGGCTGGCAAGCATGTTTATGTCGAAAAACCGGGAAGCCACAACGCGGCCGAGAGCGAGATGATCGTCGCGTCGGCTCGCAAACATAATCGCGTTGTGCAGATGGGCAATCAGCGACGGACCTGGCCGGCAATCCGCGAGGCAATTGAGAAAATTCACGGTGGGGCGATCGGCAAAGTCACATACGCTCGCTGTTTTGTCGGCGGTCTGCGTCCGTCGATTGGGAACGGAATGCCGGCCGATCCGCCCAAGAATTTGAACTACGAACTGTGGCAAGGCCCGGCTCCCGACCGGCCGTTCAAGACGAATTTGATCCCATACAACTGGCACTGGCACTGGCATTGGGGCGGTGGCGAGATGGCCAACAACGGTATTCATTGTCTTGATGTCGCGCGCTGGGGCTTGGGTGTTGAAGCTCCGAATCAGGTGTCGTTCATCGGCGGCCGATTCGCTTACAACGATGATCAAGAGACTCCCGACACGGCGGTCGGGGCGTATCACTTCGGCGACAAGGAGATTTCGATCGAGATCAGCAGTTGTCACCCGCGCCGCGGCGAGAACACGCCGTTCATCACGTTCTACGGTGATCAAGGGATTATCCAAATTATCGATCCGGGCTATCGACAGCTCGACATACAGGGCAAAGAAGTTTCTAAGAATGTCGGCGAAGGAGACCGCGACTTGGCTCACTTCGCCAACTTCCTGGAGTGCGTCCGCACGGGAGCGAAGCCGAACTCAGAGATCGAAGAAGGTCAAAAGGGTTCGCTACTGTGTCACCTCGCCAACATTTCGTATCGTGTCGGCCGGACGCTGCGGTTCGACCCGGCGACTCATAAGATCATCGGCGATCCCGATGCCATGAAACTCTGGGGCCGCGAGTATCGGCCGGGCTGGGAACCAAAGGTCTGATTCGCTCGCCAATTCTGAATGGGCCGGAACGAACGCAGATTCAATTGAAATCCAAAATGTCTGAGATACATCAAAACATTACAGTCCGATCCGTTCGCGAGGCCGATTTATCAGCGATCGCTTCGTTTATTGAGCCGTTTGTGGGCGAAGGGAAACTGCTGCCCCGGACGGCTGATGAACTCGAGGACCTGTTGCCGCACGGGTTCATTGCCGAATCGGACGGCCAGGTCGTCGGGTTCGCGGCGCTCGAAATCTATTCGCCCAAAATGAGCGAAATCCGCAGCTTGGCGGTCGCCCCGGAAGCTCGGGGTCAGGGAGTCGGCAAGCAATTGGTCGAACGGTGTGTGGAGTGTGCTCGCGAGCGGCGAGTGCTCGAAGTCATGGCGATCACATCGAACGAAGATTTCTTCAAACGCTGCGGCTTCGATTTCACTTTGCCCGGCGAAAAGAAAGCGCTGTTCATGCAGACGCGCGATCGCTGATCGGCAGAAATGGCAGAAACATTGGGGCAACAAAAAGGGAACAAGACTTCTACTGCTCCCTTCTTTCTGCCCTCATCGTTCTGCCATTTTGCCTTCCTTTTTCTGGTCTCGACTCGCCTTCACAATTTGAGTTATCAACCCGCTCCCTTCCGAGTTGGCCCTCCTGGCTGGCTCCGACTCATATCGCATTAACCCACCAAAATCGCTCGCCTTGGAGGCAGGATGCCGCCGCAGGTTGTTGGCTCACGTTCGCTGCTGCGCGAATCACGCGGGATGTTGTTCCCGGCGCTGATCGTGTTGTCGGTACTGGCGCTGGTGACTCCGTTGCCGCCGGAACTGATGGACATGTTGCTGGCGGCGAATCTGACGGCTTCGGTGCTGATCTTGCTGACAACGGTATACGTCGGGCGGCCGTTGGAATTCAGTTCGTTTCCGGCACTGTTGCTGGGAACGACACTGGCTCGTCTGGTGCTGAATGTGGCTTCGACACGGTTAGTGCTGACTCGCGGTGCGACCGACGGAACTCAAGCGGCGGGACAAGTCATTGAAGCTTTCAGCCAGTTCGTGGCGGGCGATCAATTGGTGGTCGGGATCGTCGTGTTTCTGATCATCATCGCGATTCAATTTTTGGTGATCACGGCGGGAGCAACGCGGATCAGCGAAGTGGCCGCACGGTTTGCGCTCGACGGGTTGCCGGGAAAGCAGATGGCGATTGATGCCGATCTGAATTCCGGGGCGATCACTCACGATGAGGCTCGGCAACGGCGCGATGACTTGATTCGATTGGCCGATTTTTACGCGGCGATGGACGGAGCCAGCAAATTCGTGCGCGGTGACGCGCTGGCCAGCTTGGTAATCCTGGCGGTCAACATTCTGGGCGGCCTGTGGGTCGGGATTTTCGACAATGGCCTGCCGATTGGCGAAGCAGCGGACATCTTTACTCGGCTGACGATCGGCGATGGCTTAGTGTCGCAGATTCCGGCGTTTCTAATTTCGTTGGCAGCCGGCTTGATCGTCACGCGATCGTCTGGGGAATCCGATCTGCGGAGCGATGTCATCGGTCAAACAGTGCGACATCCACAGGCGTTGTTTCTCGGCGCGGCGTTTCTGGGTGCGATGTCATTCACCGGATTGCCAGCGATGCCGCTGTGGACGATGGCGGCGGGATGCGTCGCGGCGGGAATCTTTTTGTCTCGCGATAAAGCGGCGGCGGCTCAAGCGACTGCGACAACGTTGGCCTCGGAAAACAAAACCGCTCAGCCGACGATCGAAGATCATCTGCGAGTCGATCCGCTCGAATTGACGATTGGTCGTGGATTGGTGGAGTTGGCTCAGACCGGCGATCTGCTGTCGCGGGTTTCGGAGTTGCGGACTCGGATCGCCCAAGAGTTGGGATTGATGCTGCCGAAGATGAAGATCAAAGACGATCAGCAGATCGACTCGCGCGGTTATCAACTGAAAATTCGCGGCCTGCCAGTGGCGTGGGGTGAATTGCCAACTGATCGGCTGTTGGCCGTGCATACCCCGCTGGTGACGAGCGAACTGTCTGGGACAGGTACAACTGAGCCAGCCTCGGGGCGACCGGCATTTTGGATTGAATCAAGTCAGCGCGAACGAGCGGAGTTGGCGGGCTATTGGATCAAAGATGCGGCGACCGTGTTGTTCTCGCATCTGTGCGAGGTGGTACGGGGCCACGCGGCCGAATTGTTGACTCGGCAGCAATTGCATCAGTTGTTGGAACACTTGCGGCAGACGTCTCCGAAGGTTGTGGAAGAACTGATCCCCGGCTTGCTGCGGCCGACTCAAGTACACGGCGTATTGGAAAACCTGCTGCGTGAGCGCGTACCGATCCGCGATCTGGAAACGATTATGGAAGCGCTGGCCGAACATGCGGCTCAGACTCAGAACACCGTACTGTTGACAGAGTTTGTGCGGGCGGCGCTGGCTCGCACGATCAGTCAGCGTCTGCGAGACGAACGTCGCGTGCTGCGAGTCATCACGCTGGAACCGGATTTGGAAGACATCATCACAGCGGGCGTGAACTTCAGCGAGACCGGGTTGCTCGTGAAGTTGTCGCTGCCGACGTGTGATGCGATCCGTCGTGAGTTGGCTCAGGCCGTGCGATCGGTCGCCGTGAACGGACATTCGCCAATTGTGCTGACGACCTCGCCTGCCGCGCGGCTCGGACTGCGACACATCGCGGGATCACAGTTTCCGAAGCTGACTGTTTTGAGTTTGAACGACATCTCGCGAGACACCCAGGCCGAAGCGATCGGTCACGTTTCGCTTGGGCAATTGTCTGAATCATCAAATTTGCGGCGAGCAGTTTCCCCTGAACTGGCTGGCCGTGAGCCGTAAGCCGATCACCGAGGGCCGTCATCCCATTTCTTTAAGAACAGGAAGTGGACAAAGGTGATCGGCTCACGGCTAGGCGACCGACGAGTTTTCAATCACAACGATCACTGGAATTTCTGAAATGCACGAACTGCGGACTTATCGCGCATCATCGATTGCAGAAGCGATTTTGATGGCTCGCCGAGAGATGGGAGAAGCTGCAGAGATCGTCGATTCGCGGACGGTCGCTCTGCGACGTTGGGTGCCGTTTCTACGAGCGAGGACGGAAGTCGAAGTGACGGCTCGCGTGCGTCAGAAGTCGCGTGCGGGGAGAAAGGTCGGGGTAACGGCCGTTGCGAAAAGGCAATCCGATGGCGAAGCGCAATTAGTCACACGCGAGCCGCAAATTCAACGGGACGACAGCATCGGATTAACGCCACATCAATTGGCGGAACGGTTGGAACGCGAACTGTTATGCCGGGTCGATCCATCGGTCAGTGATGCGGGAATCGAATTGAGTCCGAGTTTGGAGCGATTGCTGGCAGCTCCGGGCAGCACTTCGCCGTCCGGCAAGCCGAACGAGGTGTTTGCAGACAGGACGAATGTGCCTGCACTGACCCAATTCGGTTCACCGGCTGAATTGACGACGCGGTTGGATTCGATTCAGCGAATGCTCGAAAGCTTGAATCGCACGCGACTGAGTGGCGACGCGGCCGAAGTTCCGCCGGAATTGTTTCAGCTTTATGCCGAGTTGCTCGATGCGGATGTCGAAGACGACGTGGCTCGCGATGTGACGTTCCGGTTGAAGCGGCACGTCAAACCGGAGCAACTGGCAGATCACGATCTATGCAAGTCGCTACTCTGCGGCTTAGTCGAATCTGATTTTCGGATCGCCTCGCCAATCAAGCCAACTCCTGGCCGTCGCCGCGTTGTGGCGCTCGTCGGTCCGACGGGTGTCGGGAAGACGACGACGATTGCGAAACTCGCAGCGAACTTTCGGCTGCGCGATGGCATCAAGATTGGCTTGATCACCGTCGATACGTACCGAGTCGCGGCGGTCGAGCAACTCCGCACGTATGCAGAGATCATCGACTTGCCGATGAAAGTCGTAACGAGTCCGTTGGAGATGCGGCGAGCACTCGATGAACTGGTCGGCCTGGATTTGATCTTGATTGACACCGGCGGACGCAGCCCGCGCGATGAACTGAAGATTCAAGAATTGAAAACACTGCTCGCCGAAGCGCAGGTCGATGAGGTTCACTTGGTGCTCAGCCTGACGGCGGGGATCAGTAGCTTGAAGAACACGGTCGAAAAATTCTCGCCGGCAAACACGACGGCACTGATCTTGACTAAATTGGACGAAGCGGCCGGCATGGGATCGCTGCTGACGGCCGCTCGCAAGTTGCCGCTGCCGGTGAGTTATCTGACGACCGGGCAAGACGTCCCGGACGACATCGAAACGGCTCATGCTTCGCGAATGGCTCGGCTAGTGCTGGGGCAAGAAAAACTGAGCTAAGTACAAATCTCAAATCGAAAATATCACCAATTACAAATTTGAAATGCCATGCGTGATCAAGCGGCAGCGTTGCGGAATCTGATTCATCGACAGGTCGTCACTAAGGCAACGACCTCGGTGACGTCGAAGCCACATGCGCGGGTAGTCGGATTGATCGGTGGCAAGGGAGGCGTTGGGACGTCGAACTTGGCGATCAACCTGGGAATCGCGCTGTCGCAACAAAACTCGCGGGTTTGCGTTTGGGAAGCGAATTCCGGACGCGGGCAGTTGGAGTTGTTGTGCGGCCTGAACGGTTATTGGAATTTTTCGCATGTGCTAACTGGTGCGAAGTCGCTCGCCGAAGCGATTCAAAAAGGCCCAGGCGGCATCAATCTGATCTCGAATGCTGGCGGGCTGAGCGAACTCATCGAGACTGATGATCGGCGAGTGCGCGATATGACATCGGCGATGGAGATGTTGGACGAAGCCTATGACGTGCTGATCTTCGATCTGGGAGCTGGCAGCAATCGCGCGGCCGCGACGTTGGCTCGCATTGCGGACGAATTGTTCTTGGTCTGCACGCCGGAGCCGACGGCGATCACGGAAGCGTACGCCTGGCTAAAAAGCTTTCCGAAATCGGAAGCCGGGGCACGACAGCCTCATCTGGAATTGATCATCAATCGCGCGGCTTCCTCGAAGCAGGCTCAAGAGATTGTCGGCCGATTCGGCCAAACGTGCGAAATGTTTCTGCATCGCGAGCCGCTGTCAGGAGTGTGCGTGATCGAGGACTCGGCGGTGTCCGCGGCGGTTGTCCAACGAAATCCTTTCGTGCTTGCCTGTCCCGAATCAGCTGTGTCGCGTGACGTGCGGCAGATTGCCAAACGAATTCTCGCGGGAACTCCGACGCAACGACCATCGTTTCTTGAGCGAGTTTTGCGGAATTCGGGTGTATGACTAACCCGCATTTCTCACCACGCCATTTCTGCGAGCGGGAAATCGGTCGGCGTTCGAAATTTTGCGAGGTTCGGTTCGCGGTTGCAGGCGAGATGGTTTCGCCAAGACTTTCGACGGCCATTGGGACGGTGAATGCAGTCGATTTGGGTCGTGATCGGCCCATTCGATGTGGTGGTCGGATGATTCGGTGCACACGGCGAACCCGGTCGAGCGTTCCGAGGGTGTGCCGAGAGTCGAGCGACGGCGCGA
>JANMIF010000253.1:0-22749 GCA_031375695.1 Planctomyces sp. | reverse complement strand
CAAGAGCGTCAGTTCCATCCGTGGCTCCTCGCATCCAATCTCCAACGCGATTCACGCGGCTCCTTGGCACGCGGTCACTTCAACTTCTACCCTCTTTCGTAATTCCCAAACAGACCTCCCCGGATCGCCGGTTGAGCCTTGGCGATAACCGAAGCCGTGACCGGCGTTGGCGAACAAGTGCAGTTCGGCCGGAACCTTGGCTGCTTTATATTTGAGGTAGAGACTGGCCATCCCCTCGGAGATGTCGGGGCGGTCGCTGTAACCGGCTGCGATGAAGACCGGAGGCATGCCAGTTTCGGCGGTGAAGGAACCCGAACTGCCCGGATAAATGAGAGCTTGAAAATCAGGGCGGCAGCTCTGTTGCTCGATGACATCTGCCGAGTCCTTCTTGCCGGGATCGTGCTTCATCGCGACATACGCCGCGAGTTCGCCTCCAGCCGAGAATCCAAGGATGCCCAAACGGTCTGTATTGATGTGCCACTCGGCAGCGCGACTGCGAACCAACCGCAGAGCACGTCGAGTGTCCGCCATCGCATGATCCGGAATCGTGTAAGTACTCCCCTTCTCGCGAGCGAGTCGGTACTTCAACACGAACGCCGCGACGCCCCGATCCCGAAACCATTCCGCCAGTGCGTAACCTTCATGCCCCAAGCAAAGCTTCGAGTGACCGCCGCCGGGGCAAATGATGACCGCCGTCCCCGTCGCTTGCTCCGGGACATACGGCGTGAGCGCGGGGTTATGAACGTTGCCGCAATTGTCACCGACGAACTCTTCCGCCTCCTTCGCACGAGCCTCCGATCCCGGAGCCCCTTTGCTCCACAGCGGAATCGCCGTTGGCACATCCTTCGGCAACTCGGCAAATGCCGATGCTAATGGCAACAAAATGATCACGACAACAAGACAAGGTTTCATGGCATCTCCGGTGAAGAGGGGTCATTTGGTTCATTTGGTTTTGTTCTGACTCGCGAAGCTCGCTGGAGTCAGTTTCGCGGTTGCCCAAGCGGTGTCTGGGACCGCACCGGTGGGCTTCGGGTTGTAGTCGTCGATGAACGAGACGTTGGTCTTTTCGGTAATCTCTTTCTCATGACCGGTCAGCGACAGCATCGCGTTGACCATCATTCGTCGCAGGTCTTCGCTGAGCCAATCCAACGACGCACCGGCTGTCGTCGTGAACGAACGGCCTTGCTTGCCTGATTGCGCGGTGTAGGTCTTGAACCACGCGAATGGCATGCGCGTGTCTTTGCGGTTGTCGGTGACGGGCAGATCCGTCGGCTTCAATCCCGAGAGCACCTGACCGTGAAAGAGTATGACATCATTGGCCGTGAGTCGCTCGACCGAGTTCACATCGGTGTGGCAGAAAATCGTGTCCGAGACACCTCGCAGCACCGGATGATTGCGCTGCGTCATGTTGACGTAAGCCAGCGTCGCCTCCTTTTGGAACTGGCCGAAGTGAGCGATCCAAGTGTCTCCGAGGATCTGCTGGCCGAATCCGCCGGGCCATTCTTTGCTCTGCCAGTCCCAACTCTTGTAGAGACTGGTGCTCGTTGGCGAATACCGAAAGGCATGCGTCGCGTTCCGAATACCCAACACCGGCTTGCCGGCATTCACATAGTCCACGATGTGCTTCATGTCCGCGTCAGGCAACTCGCGAAACCGAGCGAAGATCACCATCAAATCAGCGGAATCCAGCGCGGCCAGTCCGGGAATGTTGTTGTTGCGATTGGGATTGATCAGGCCCGACACCGGATCAATCGCAAACAGCACCGTGCAGCGAAATCCATGATGCCGAGCCATGATCTTGGCAAACATGCTCATCCCTTCTTCCGAGCGGTAATACTCCTCGCCGGTCACGAAGACGATGTGCTGACCGTTGCCGAGTCCGGCTCGGCCCTCGATCGTCAGAGAAGGGTCCGCAGCCTCGCAGGTTGCGGATGAAAGCATGCCAACGAACAAGGCGAGGAAGCGAAGGGTCTTCATAAGTCGGTCCGTCTCTTAATGGTTGTTGTTGAGGGTTCGATCAATCCGAGTCGTTGTCTTGGCCTTGCATCCAGTTTCTGAGAGTCAAGCTTCCGTTTAAGGTCCGTAAGTACGTTCTGGCTGCGGCTCGACGAAGGGTATTCGCTGTCGCCAGCGACCAAGAGTGATCAGAAGTTCTGCGATCGCAGAGACTGCGAACAGTACGAGTCGCAACGGCAACACATCGCCGGATTGCGGAATTCCTTGATCGTTGGCGTAGCTGCGTGCTGCTTGGCAAGTCAGTTCAAACGCCTGCCGCAATGACTCTGGTGCAGTCAGAAAACTGGGCAATCCGGCAGCGGCATCTTTTGAATAATCCATAACATCGTCGATGACCTGACACTGCATGACGATTCCAAACACGATTGCCAAATCAGTCTCGGCACAAATGGCCTGAATTCCGTCGTCCAGGCAATCCAGTCCGAACACCGTTGAGGTCAACACTCCCAGCGACAGTTGCACGACCTCTTCACGGTAAGTCTTCACTCGTTGAAACTGGGCTCGATTTCCACCAGGACATGGGCGTCGTCGCTCCAGTTCTTGAATTCGTCGCCAGTATTCTGCGGCAGTTGAACCGAATCCCGCGTCCTCAAGAAGCTGCCGCGTCCTGTGAAATTCCTGGGGGCAGAACTTCTTGCCATCGAAAGCGGCATTCGCGCAGGCTCCGAAATCCAGCAGCGCGGCCAGCATTCTGACGCGATGAGTCGGTAATCTCTGCGACGAGCGAAGCCTGTGAAGCGTGTCAAACGCCATGATGCAGAGGACTCGCAACGGAGTCCTCGGCCGAGCCGCGAAGAAGAGGGGCAGTCCGCGCAACAGGCTGATGGCAGCGATCATCAGCGACGAGATCCGGCCACGCCTGATAGTGCTTCGATTCGATCCGCTGTTCAAGGGGATGTTCATCGCTCGGTCTTTCTGCATCGCCGCCGTTCGCTCATCAAACGTAACACAAAATGACTTCCCGAGGGCACCGCCAGCGAATCGGAACCAGGTCACTTACGCCCCGACTGACAACCAGCCTTGTTGATCCGCATTGATGCGTCAAAAAACAGTACGGGTAAAAAATGGCTCCCGGAAATAATCGGTCGCGATATTCGAAGGCCACGCATTGGCAGCCATGAAGATGCCCCGCCAACACCAAGTCATAGTCGCCATGCCGCGCCGACTTCCAAATGCGAGGATTGTGGGCGCACAAAATTCGAACATCGCCGTCGGGCAAAGCCGCTGACGGCGCATCCGGACCGGATACCGAAATCACGCGAGAGCCATGCGTAACTTGGCTGGCCCTGTCGTGGATCCATTCCCCTCCGCCATTGACCACGGAGTCGCGAACTTGATCGAGACCGACATGGTGATCGTGATTTCCAGCAACGGCCATCAGCGGTGCCACTTCGCAAAGCGAACCAACCAGATCACAGAGCTGACTCAATTCCGTGGCCCGATCGACCAAGTCGCCGCCCAGAAGGACCGCGTCAGGGTTAGCATGACGAGCGGATTCGATGATCTGTCGACACAGAAGTCCAGAACGCTTGGGCCGAAGATGAATATCGCTCACATACATCAGACGACACGCATCATGCCGCAGCGATAGGCGTTCTTCACGAATGTGGAGCGCCTTTTGAAGCCCGATTTCCAACAGTCCGTCAGACAATTCAGATCTCCCTTGAAGAGGATCTCATGCCAAAGAGGCATCGCAGTCCGTGAATGGCATACGCCCGGCGGCGGTCACTTGCTGAATGAACTCCCAAAGACTCTGCAATCGCTGATCCATTTGAGGAGTCGAACAACCGCTCGTTCTTGTGTACCAAAGAATCATGGCGAAGCCATGCGGAACAACAAGCTGCCGATTCAATTCTTCAAGGACAACCGCGTCGCCGTACTTGCGGATCAACGTGGTTGCCGGTCGAATCCATTGATCATCCGCCGTCGCGATCAACTCCAGCAGCATGACTTTCAGATCTTCAGCGTGACGCTGAGTTTGGCGGAGTCCCAATTCGTGGCATGTGTCGAAGTCAATGAGCGTTGCTTGATCGGTGGCCGAGTCATACAGAATGTTGCCGAGATGCAAATCTCCGTGAGACCATGCCGACTGATAAACGCTACACGGAATCTGGTGAACTCGCCGCAACTCACGAGCGGCCGCCACGAATGCCTGGAGATCCGTTTGGTGGCGATGCACCATTTGTCGCAAGCTGATACTGGGCTTCCCCAAAACACACACATGTTTCGGACAAAGACTCTAAAATCACATGCATTGATGGCAATGAACATGAGCCGGCGGATGATCGCCGGAATGAACCACCACTCGAAATCCAAATTGTGGAACGACGGTCGACATCAGATGCAAGGTAATGCCAATGAATCCGATGGCAAACACTGAGCGGAAATACTGTCGGTTGCCGACACGGAACGGACAAGGCATGATCCCGATGAGCGGTTTGAATTCGATCAACTTCGAGGTGCGGCTATGCGACGTCTGGTTCAATCGGTAGTTTGGTTTCTGTTGTTGGCGATTGGTGTTCGTCACTGTACGACGACTGCCACCGCTGCGGAGTCACGTCCGAATGTGATTGTGATTGTGGCGGACGATCTCGGGGCGATGGACCTGAGTTGTTATGGGAGCAAGTTTCATCGGACGCCGCATTTGGACAAGCTTGCGGCCGAGGGAATGCGGTTCACGCAGGCGTATTCGGCGTGTCCGGTTTGTTCACCGTCGCGAGTGGCGATTTTGACGGGACAATATCCGCAGCGGTGGCAAGTGACCGATTGGTTGCCGGGGCGGCCCGATCGGCCGGATCACAGATTGAATCGGCCGACGCTCAAGATGCAGTTGGCATTGGAAGCAGTGACTTTGGCCGAGGTGTTGAAGCCGGCGGGGTATGTGTGCGGTCACATCGGAAAATGGCATTTGGGGGGCGAAGGTTTCGAGCCGACGAAGCAAGGCTTCGATTCCAACATCGGTGGCGATGCGGCCGGGACGCCGTTGAGCTATTTCGCGCCGTATGGCAAGCCGGAGGGCAAGACGATGCCCGGATTGAGTGACGCTCCGGAAGGGGAGTATCTGACCGATCGGCTCGCGATGGAGTCGGAGAAGTTCATCGAACGGCATCGTGAGCAGCCGTTTTTTTTGTACCTGCCGCACTTCACGCCGCATACGCCGCACAAGGCGAAGGCCGAAGTCATCAAGAAATACCCTGAATCCGGACCATTTCGTGGTCAGCAGAACAATCCGGTGTATGCCGCGATGCTGGAGAGCATGGACGATTCGGTTGGCCGAATCGTGGCGAAACTTGATGAGTTGAAGCTGACTGAGCGGACGATTGTCGTGTTCACGTCGGACAACGGTGGACTGGCGACGCTCGAAGGAGCGGGGAACATGCCGGCGACCACGAACGCGCCGCTGCGCGAAGGGAAAGGCTGGTTGTACGAAGGAGGCGTTCGCATCCCGATGATCGTCAAATGGCCGAAGATCGTGAAGTCGCAGAGCACCTGCGATGTGCCGGTCTGCCAGGTTGATTTGCATCCGACTTTCGCGGAAGCCTGCCGCGCGACTCGACCGCAAGACACGCCGGCGGTTGATGGCGTCAGCTTGTTGCCGTTGTTGAAACAAACGGGATCGCTGGATCGGCCCGCGTTGTTTTGGCATTACCCGCACTATGCGAATCAAGGAAGCCGGCCCGGTGGGGCAATTCGGGCGAGCGAATGGAAGCTGATCGAGTTTTACGAAGAAGGACGGCGCGAGTTGTATCACGTTGCGAAAGACATCGGCGAATCACGTAATCTCGCCGAGCAAGAACCGGCGCGGGTGAAAGAACTCGCCGAGCAGCTGGCCGCGTGGCGAAAGTCGGTTGGCGCGCTGATGCCGGAACCGAATCCGAATTACCAGCCGAACCCGCAGGGCAATAGCGGCGAGATCATGATGCTCGCCAAGACCGCCGACGTGCGCGGCACAATGCTGCGATTTGAACCCCTGCCGCACAAGAACACGCTCGGCTTTTGGGTTCGAGCGGAAGATTGGGCTCGCTGGGAATTCACGGTCTCGAAGCCGGGGCGATTTCAACTTGAAGGATTGATTGGTTGTGGTAACGGGAGCGGCGGCAGTGAAGTTCGTTTCGAGATCGCTCCGTCGGGCGCGACGACCGAACCGCAGGTGCTAAATTACGTCGTCAAAGAAACCGGCGGCTTTCAGAACTTCGAGCCGACCACGTTGGGCGAAGTGTCACTCGAGTCGGCTGGCCGTTACGAACTTCGTATCAAGCCGACGAAAAAGCCGGGACCGGCCGTCATGGACATCCGCCAGGCACGGCTGATTCCCGTTAAGTCGTGAGTCGTAGCGCACGCGGCTCGCGAGTGCGGGAAAATCGGCATCGCTCGGTGGGAGGTTTCTGACCTAGAATCTCGCATCATGAGCCGTCCACGCGATCGCCGCTGTTTGCCGCGTACCGTATCCCGAACCACCGGGTTCACGCTGATTGAGTTGCTCGTGGTAATCGCGATCATCAGTATATTGATCTCGTTGATTCTGCCGGCCGTGCAACAAGCTCGTGAGCGAGCGCGCATGGCTCAGTGCCAAAACAATCTCAAGCAGTTGGGACTGGCTCTCCACAACTACGAGAGCACTCACCGCACGTTTCCGCCGAGTTCGGTTCGTCAGGAAGATGGCAATCCGCCGCCGCCGCCGGGAGGCATTCCGCTGCAATACCGCTGTCACTGGAGCGGCTTTCATTTGCTGCTGCCGTATCTGGAACAGCGGTCGCTCCACGTCAAATTCGACTTCCGCATGACGTGGCTGTCGAGCATGTCAAATATCAACGATCATTCGATGTGGCAGCTCAACCAAACTTCGCTGCCGATGCTGCTGTGTCCGAGTGCCTCGCACACGTCGCTGAGTTTGGGGGGGAGCACGTTGTGGATGAGCGGCTCGCCGACCGATTACTCGTTCAGCCACGGAGCCGACATCATTCGTGCCTTGCCCGGCCCGGAAGCGGCCTGTCCCGGCGGGTTGTTGCACTATTGGCAGCAATGGCCGGCGACTCGCGGAGCGTTTGGATACAACAGCACCTGCCGATCGCAAGACATGCGCGACGGGACTTCTCAAACCTTCGTGATGGGTGAAAAGGCTGGAGGTCTGCTGACCTACAGCGGCCCGAACAACACTTTCCCGACACTGACAGTGGAATATCCGTGGGCGATGGCGGCCGTCGTGTATTTCGCACCGGCCGGAGTCAGTTGGGTGGTCGATCCGTTGGCCGTCACACGCGACATCCAATTGCCCGACTGCCCTGTCTCGCCAGCCGGCACGGGCGTTCCCTTCCCGATGAACCCGAAGCCGTATGTGCTCGGCGTAACGTCGAACGAGCGGCCACTGTATTCCTTCCAGTCGGCTCACATCGGCGGCACGGAATTCGTGTTTGGTGACGGCAACGTCCGATTCCTCAATCAGAACATCGACCAACGTCTGTTTGAAGCCCTGTCCACCATCGCCAATAGCGAGGTCGTGACGGGGCAGAGCTTCTGAACGAACATGAATCAATGAAATTGACTGCGGCCGATCGCGTCTTGTATTCGTCAAAAAGCAACAGCCCCGATGAGTTGCCTCATCGGGGCTGTTGCAATCACGGATGTCGATCAAGTTCAGATCGGCGGGTTAGTAAATGTCTTCGTCGTGGTGGCTGTCTTTCTTGTGGTCGTCTTTGGGCTTCTCGGCGATCAAGGCGTCGCTGGTGAGCAGCAACGTTGAAACCGAGGCAGCGTTCTGCAGGGCGGAGCGAGTGACCTTCGTCGGGTCGATGATGCCGCTCTTGACCAAGTCCTCAAACACGCCCGTGGCCGCGTTGTAGCCTTTGTTGCCATCTTGTTCGAGAATCTTCTCACAGATGACGCCGCCATCCACGCCCGCGTTATCGGCAATTTGAGTCGCCGGAGCGCGGCAGGCTCGCAGGATGATGTTGTAGCCGACCACTTCGTCGTCCTTCAGGCCTTTGCCTTTTAGTCCGGCAGTCGCTCGCAGCAAGGCCACGCCGCCGCCGGGGAGGATTCCCTCTTCAACAGCCGCGCGAGTCGCATGCAATGCGTCTTCCACGCGAGCCTTCTTCTCTTTCATCTCGGATTCGGTCGCGGCTCCGACGTTGATCTGAGCCACGCCGCCGGACAGCTTCGCGATCCGCTCTTCGAGCTTCTCTTTGTCGTAGTCGCTCGTACTACTTTCCAGTTCGCGGCGAATCTGGTCGATGCGAGCTTTGATGTCGGCGGTCTTGCCAGCGCCCTCAATGACCGTCGTGTTGTCCTTGTCGACGATGAGCTTCTTCGCCCGACCCAGGTCGCTGAGTTGGACGTTTTCCAACTTGATCCCCAAGTCTTCGAAGATCGCGGTGCCACCGCACATGATCGCCAAGTCTTGCAGCATCGCCTTGCGACGATCGCCATAACCGGGAGATTTCACCGCGACACACTTGAAAGTGCCTCGCAGTTTGTTGATGACCAACGTCGCCAGAGCTTCGCCTTCGACTTCCTCGGCGACGATCAGCAGCGGCTTGCCGGATTGCACGACCTTTTCCAACACCGGGATCAAGTCCTTGATGTTGGTGATTTTCTTCTCGTGGATGAGCACATAGGCGTCCTCGTAGAGAGCTTCCATCGTGCTGGGATTCGTGACGAAGTACGGGCTGAGGTAGCCGCGGTCGAACTGCATCCCTTCGACGACCTCGAAATCAGTCTTCAGGCTTTTGCTTTCCTCGACGGTGATGACGCCGTCCTTGCCGACTTGGTCCATCGCTTCGGCCAGGATGTTGCCGATCTCTTCATCGCCGTTGGCGGCAACGGTGCCGACTTGAGCGATCGACTTCTTGTTCTTGCACTCGGTGGCCATGCCGTGGAGTTTCTCGACGACGTCGACAACGGCCTTGTCCATTCCGCGCTTCATGTCGATTGGGTTCACACCCGCAACGACGGCTTTGAGGCCCTCGATGAAGATCGCTTCAGCAAGCACGGTCGCGGTGGTCGTACCGTCACCGGCGTTGTCGGAGGTCTTACTGGCGACCTCTTTCACCATCCGAGCGCCCATGTCCTCAAACTTATCGGAGAGTTCGATTTCACGGGCTACAGTCACGCCGTCCTTGGTAACGGTCGGCGAACCGAAACTTTTCTCAATGATCACATTGCGGCCTCGCGGGCCGAGCGTCACGCGAACGGCTCGCGCCAGCTTGCTCACGCCGCGGCGGACAGCATCTTTCGCCTCTTGATCGAAGGCAATCATCTTGGGCATGTCAGAAATCTCCTAGAACGTGGTGCAGGCGGCTCGCCTGCAATCGGTGAATGATTCGAAGCAGTCACAGGCGGGCCGCCTGTGCTACGGGGCAGACTAGAACGTGGCGAGAATGTCGCTCTCGCGCATCAGCAGATAGGTTTCGTCACCGACTTTGATTTCATCGCCAGCATACGAACTGAACAGGATGCGATCGCCAGCCTTGACGGTCAGAGCAATTTTTTTGCCGTCGCGGCGGACATAGCCCTCGCCGACCGACAGCACTTCGCCTCGTTGCGGCTTGTCCTTCGCCGAATCGGGCAGCACGATTCCACCGAGCGTTGTGGTCTCGGCTTCGGCACGCATAACAACCACGCGATCCCCCAGCGGGACCAACTTTTCAGTTTTCTTCGAAGCGGCTTTGGCCATGGGTATCTCCTGAAATTCAAGCACGTCAAAAAGGGAAATCAAAGTCCGCGAAATCAGGCAACAGTTTGCGGTATGGTGGCGGAGAGCGAATCGCGGGCCAATTTATGTCGAACGTCCTAATCCGCGACACGCGAGCCAATTGCGTCGAAGGCAGCGATCTCGGCACCCTGCCAAGGCAGGGCTTGTCGGTCCGAATGCGGTCGGTTATCTGCCATAACGGCACGAACGTGGCTTATACCTCGAATCGCTAGATCGAGAATCGCCATTTCGGGTTTCCGACGAAGTAGATAGGTGTGGTCTTCGGAGACTCGGAGGTTGTAGGACCGTGCGGATGTGCATCGGTGCGCGTGATGGACGTGAGCGAGGTGATCCGTTCGTCGTGAACAAGGAGCGGGCGTCGGGTTGCAGGTCTTTCGCTCGGACCTAACCTTGGCACGCCACGAAGTAAGGGATGCTCGGAAGTGGTCTCGATGAACTGCCCGCCGACAGGCAGTTCCAGCTCCATCCCTTCTAGCTCAAACACTTCCCCGCCGGTGCGAATGCGCACCGGCGAGGCCAGATCGTTTTCCGCCTTGGCGAGAATGCGGTCGCCTGGACGAAATTGTTCGATGGGCTTCTCCCCATCGGGAGTCAGCAACAGCGTCCTCTAGAAGAATGCCCGGAATAGAGCGCCACCGCCGGTGACCCAGAAAATTACTGCAATAATAAATAATAGTGCGAATTTGGAACAGTCTTGCATCGTGTCATCCTCGATTTGGCACGGATTCAACCTTTAGTAACCGTAAGTCGTACCTTCATCGAGGTCAAATTTGCTGACGAGTGAGTTCATGAAATCGTCCAACTTGGGTGAACTCACACGGAAACACGGCTCATCTGACGCAATCTGCCCACAAATCGGAGATTGCTGTCCCACTGCGTGCCATCGCCGAAGAAATCGAGCAGAATGATCAAGCGGTAGCTGCCTGATCCCGTCCGCGCGGCAATCATTTCGAAACACACATCGGACACAAGACGGCGGTTCAGATTGGTTGGTTCGAACCATGATTGGCCACATCGATTTTCAAGGACGAGCGTTGGTGACGATCCCAGTCCGTATTTCGCTCAATGGTGCAAGAACTCCGGTCGAAGTCTGGGTCGATACAGGATTCACCGGTGACATCGTTTCGCCGTCCAGCCAAATCCGAGAGCTTGGACTACAAGCATCGTCGGTCGTTCAAACCGCGATGGCTGATGGCCGTGAAACTTCGCTGGATTGTTTCGTGGCGTGGTTGGATTGGTTTGGCAAGCTGCAAGTGTATTGGTTGCCCGTGAAACGTAGCGTTGTTGATCTGGCGATAGAGAGTCGGTTGAGTTTTGTGGAGTCGATGTCGTTTGTGAGGTTCAGTACCTCCAAGTTTGCCTCAACCATCGGTCACGACGTAAGGCGGTGAGTTATCGTGGAGTTGCAAGTAGGCGTACATGGCAATCCATTCGAGAAGCCGTCGGAAGCGGAGTCGTTCGAGTCGCAGTTCGCCGCCAGGGTCGGCGAGGCGGGTGGCGTGCAGCCAGACCCAGACGTTGCGAAGGACCAACGCCACACCCACGAACAGCAGCCGCAGTTTGTGGGGTCGCGGGGACAGGTCCGAATGCGGGCCTGTTGCAGTTGACGATAGCTGCTCTCGATCCCGAACCGGCGACGATACAGTTCGCAGGTGGCACGCGGCGTCCGTTTGACTCCCCAGGTGGCGAACAGCAGCTTCTGGTTGTTCCGCTTCTGCGTTTTCCGATTTGCGTAGCTCTTGTAGGCCACGCAGATCGAGATCGACACCGAACACGTCTGGTTGCCGTGCGTGTACGAGTACCAGCCCGCCGGTTGCTGGTGGAGGGCGTGCAACCCGGTGGCTTTGCAGCGCTTCTTGGATTTGCGGCCACGCAGCACGACCGGCATCAGAAACGGTTGTCGCTCGCCGATCAGCCAATTCATGACCGGCACGCTGAAGAACCGTCGGTCCAACAGCCAAGCCTTGATTGTCAGCCCAATCTGCGCGATTTGCTGCCACAACCGCTTCAGGACCACGTCCGGCTTCTCCCCCTTTTTGATCCACGTCAAGGCGATGGTGTAACGCCAACCGTCCTCGACCACGCAGGCCGTGGCGTAGGCGTGGAACTTCGTGGTCCCCGATTTGGGAACCGAATGAGACAGCTCGTTCTCGGACGACTGCGGCTCGCCGCGATACGGAATCAGATGCCAGTCGATGGCCACCTCGCGCGAGTGGCGGATCAACTTGCCGGGCAACTTCGTCTGCAAGGCCGCCACCGGCCACCGTTCGAGCACCCGGATGTATTTCGGCAAACCATCATGGAGCGCATTGAGCATCGCTTGGTCGGACGGCGCGTCCTTCAAATCACGGCACGCCGCCGTGATCGATTGCTGCCGCGCCGCCGCGCGAATTAACAACATCCACGCCACGGCCGCTGTGCATTTCCAGCCATGATCCGGCAACACCACCGCTTCGGACAACCAACTCGACACGCACGACTGGACCTCATCACTGGTTATGGTATGACGCTTGTGCGAACGCATGGGCTCCCTCCTGGGATTGATTTGCGTTGACGCAAACTATTCTCAAGGAAAGCCCTGCATTCGCCTATCTCTTTCAACGAACTTGGAACTACTGAAATTCCATATCGCTACGCACTCCTGAGTCTCCTGGTAAATCTCGTGAAGATCAGAGCGAACGCTCTGATCTTCACCATTCACCAACAGACACGCATGCGCGCCACCACTTTCAACCGCCGCGATCTTCCCCCGCGCCGCCATTTTCAACCGTCGTCAACAGTGATCCGCAAACGGATGTACGATGCCGCCGAGCAAGCCGAAGTTGCCCCGCGCGACTTTATCGATCGTGAATACGTTGAAGATCCTGCGTTGCCGCCTGCCGGAAGCTCCGCGAAGCGCATCCGGGTTGCGACACAGGTACCGGCTGTTGCTCACAGAAGTCGCCGCCGAAATCCTGGAACCTCGCCGCAACCGTATCAACCCGCGAGCCATCAAACGCAAGACGAGCAACCGGTTGAAAAAACGGGACAAACACCGCAATTACCCGCGGGCAACCAAGACCTTCCGGAAGTCAATCGTCATGCTCGATTGAACCGTATTGCGAGAAGACCATTTTCTCAAACCGGTCGAGCGTGTTTCGCGCCGGATCTGAAAACTGGCTTACGGGGTAGTTCTTCCACGTTTTCAGAATCATGCTATGCCGGTTTCGGGACGTCCGTCTTGATGTGCAGATCGCGAAGTTGTTTCGGATCCACATCCGACGGGGCACCGGTCATCATGTCGGCGGCCTTTTGCGTTTTCGGGAAGGCGATCACTTCACGGATGTTGTCGTTCCCCAGGAACATCATCACCCAGCGGTCCAGCCCAAGCGCGATGCCGGCGTGCGGCGGCGCTCCGTAGCTGAGGGCATCCAACAAAAAACCAAAACGCGATTGGGCGATCTCCGGTGTCACTCCGATGAAATCAAAAACTTGCTGCTGTACTTCGGGATCGTGAATCCGGACGCTGCCGCTCGCTGCTTCGTAGCCGTTGCAAACCAAGTCATACGACTGAGCACGAACGCGGCCGGGATCGGTCTTCAAGTACGGCATGTCCTCTTTGACCGGGCAGCAGAACGGGTGATGTTCGGCATCCCATTTTTGTTCTTCTTCGTTCCAGCCGAAAAGCGGGAAGTCCACGATCCAGGCAACTTTCATCGACGACGGATCGTACAGATTCAACTCCTTGCCGAGCCGAATTCGCAACGCGGCGAGCGCGGCGGAGGTGACTTTGCTGCTATCGGCCACGCACAAAATCAGGTCGCCGTTCTCGGCCCCGAACTTGGCGATGATCGCCTGTTGTTGCTCGTCGGTGAAAAACTTCGTGATCGACGATTCCAACCTACCGTCTTTCATCTTGAAGAACGCCAAGCCTTTCGCGCCGTAGATTTTGATGAACTCAGTCAGCTCGTCGATCCCTTTGCGGCTGTACTTGTCGGCCGCCTGCTTTGCGCACAAGCCGCGGACTCGGCCGCCGTTTGCGAGCGTGTCCTTGAAGACGCCGAACGTAGAATCTTTCACGATCTCGCCGAGGTCTTGGAGTTCCATGCCGAAGCGCATGTCCGGCTTGTCGTTGCCGTAGCGCTCCAGAGACTCGCGGTGAGTCAACCGAGTCAGCGGCAACGGCAGCTCTTCGCCTCGAATTTCCTTGAACAGGTGCGCCATCAACCCGTCAATCGTTGATAAAATATCTTCCTGCTCCACGAACGCCATCTCGACATCGATCTGCGTGAACTCCGGTTGCCGATCGGCTCGCAAGTCTTCGTCGCGGAAGCAGCGAGCGATCTGCACATAGCGGTCGTAGCCGGCCATCATCAGCAACTGCTTGTAAAGCTGTGGCGATTGCGGCAGCGCATAAAACTGACCAGGATGCACTCGGCTGGGAACCAAATAATCGCGAGCACCTTCCGGCGTGCTCTTGCCGAGCATCGGCGTTTCGATTTCGAGGAAGTCGTGCTGATCGAAGTAATCGCGTACGGCTTTGACCAAGTTGTGCCGCAAGATCATAGCCTTCTGAAGCTGCGGCCGACGCAAGTCGATGTACCGATACTTCAGCCGCAACTCTTCGTTCGGCAATGTCGAGGAACCCGGCTCAAACGGCGGGACTTTCGATTTATTAAAGATTTCCAGCTTAGTGGCATGGACTTCGATCCGCCCCGTCTCGTGCTTGGGATTTTCAAACCCAGCCCCTCGCGGCGAAACCTTGCCGGTCGCCCCGACAACAAACTCCGACCGCAACGTTTGAGCGATCTCGAACGCCACCGCCTGATCCGGCTCAATCACAATCTGTGTGATGCCATACCGGTCCCGCAAGTCGATGAAGATCAGCCCGCCATGATCTCGCCGCGAATCGACCCAACCACCCAGCGTCACTTCTTTGCCAACATCCCCGATTCGTAATTCACCGCACGTATGAGTTCGCAGCACGATCCGATCCTTCCACAAAGGCCAATCCGGTCAATTGTGGCGCACGCGATTCGCGTGCGACGATCAGGAATCGGCCGT
This sequence comes from Planctomyces sp., assembly GCA_031375695.1. GTDB lineage: Bacteria > Planctomycetota > Planctomycetia > Planctomycetales > Planctomycetaceae > SXKJ01. The sequence continues at coordinate 7,979 of JANMIF010000253.1, read as the reverse complement.
CAGCCAACCTCAACACGCCGCACGCGAGCCGCGTGCGCCACAGGAAAACGGGCGAAGCGTATCGGCAAAACGGCCAGAGCCGCAACCTGTCGCGTGCGCCACCGTCTGGCTCAGCCTTCCATGCCGGACTTGGTTTTCTGCGTGATGAATTTGTGGCCGCAATCACACAGGGCTTTGCGAACATGTACTTGAACCCCGCACTTCGGGCAGGGCTTGCGCCAGGCGGACGGTGTCGCGTCCACGATCGGAACCTTTTCGGCCTTCTTGGCCTTCAGCTTCTTCAGCCGCTTTTCATCGTTCTGATATTCGGCACACTGCGGATGAATCCCCGCCAGCGAATAAGAAGGTTGCCCACAAACCGGACAAGCTTTCCGGGGAGGCATCGTAGCAAGAGATTCCAAAATCTTTGTTTTCATGGCCGCCGCATCAAAAGTTGGGTCGAACAAGCTGGCGGCATCGTACTCGGACTGAGAGACGAAACCACGAGCCATGTGCGTAGCTCGAACAAGTTTTGGAGATTCGCTGATTGGCAGCCGTCACAATTCGCGCACTCCGCCAAAAACGGCGCCCCAAACGGCTCTGGGAATTGCATTTCCGCCACGAGTCATTTCGTCAAAACATCCAGCAATTAGCGGTTTTTCGACGAATCGACTGGCTTCCGCCGCGGGGCGTCTAAATACCGATGGCCCGCGTTCGGATTGTTCTTGTCGAAGGCAAAGGCGTCCGCGTTGTCCAGAAAGTGCTTCAAATAGGCGACAGGGATAGCAAATCCCAAGCCCTCGCCAAACAGAACTTTCATATTCGTGACGCCCACAACCTCGCCCCGAGCATTGAACAATGGGCCGCCACTGTTCCCCGGATTGATCTGTGCCGTCGTCTGGATGAAGGTCAACCCTTCGCGATTGCGATTGCGGGTACTGATAATCCCTTTCGAAACCGATCGCTCCAGGCCGAGCGGATTGCCGATCGCGAAAACTTCCTCGCCCTCTTTTTGATCATCGGCTTCTGACAGCATCACGGTCTTGAACGGTAAATCTTTTTGTTCGGGGATTTGCAGCAGCGCCAAATCGAGGAAGGGATTCGTCGCCACAATCTGCACGTTATCGACTCGACGGCGAGCGAAGCCTCCTTTGGCTTCTTTCAGAAACAAAGAGACGGCGATCCGAGATTCACGTTCGATGACATGATAGTTCGTGACGCAATGCCCGCGCGATGTGACAATGAAACCGGAGCCGAGTCCTCCAGGAGTCTGAATCAACACAACTCCGTCGCCATATTCGTTGGCCAACTCTTTGACATTCCTGGACGGCAGCTTGGCGACGTCATACAGATCGCCGCGTTTGATCTTGGCTTCTTGCGGTTGCTTGTCGAATTCACCGGATCGCGACTTTATTTTGTCGGTGGGGATTTTGAGAATCTCCACGCCGATGTCGATCACGACCACGTCCGCGCCGTTCTTCAGAACTTCGCCTTCGATCCGATTGCCGGTCGTCAGCTCAATCACTTCCGCTGATGCTGACGCGCACAATGCCAAACTGACGATCCACCAAATACGCATGAATTCCCTTTCGTAGCCAGGCCGCTCGCCTGGGTTTTTCGCGGCGTGCCGGAACAGGCGAGCCGCCCGTTCTAAGTTACGGTTTGAATTTGTTGTGACATTCGCTGCATGACTTGCCGATGCGGCTCATGGCCTCATCATAGCTGGAATAATTGCCGGACTTTGCGGCTTCGATCAGTTGCTTGCCCCCTTCTCGCAGGGGCTTGGCTGCCGCAGTGAACTCCGCATCGCCACCGAATCCGAATCCGGGCGTTTGAATGATGTCCGCCAGAAACGCCAGCAAGGCTCCTTCTTGAGCGACTCGTTCGGCCTCTTTCTTCAAGCCGGCTTCGCTAGACACGTTGGCCTTCAAGGTCTCTTCGGATTTCTTGATCCGTTTCATCAGTTGCACCACGCTGCCACCAATCACGTCGCCGTAGTCTTTCTCGTCGTCCGCTTCCGCCAGATCGGCGGGAGGGGAGCCTTTCAGGATTTCATCAATCTTGGTGAACGAATCAGAAATCTGATCGAAAGTATTTTTTGTCTTGGCGTCTTTCGACGAGGTAAGTTCCGCGATCTTTGCAGACAAGTCACGGATGTGCTTGGCGTTCTTTTTCCAACTGAGATCATCTGGCAGCTTTCCCGCAGCGGCCGCCAGGACTGCCAGCGTCGCCGCTTCCGGTGGGATTTCCAAAAAGCTGGAGTTGTAGGTCGCTGGGGATGATGTTTTTCCGGCCAGATAATTCCGCACGTTCTTGATTTCAGTCAGTAAGGGTTCTTTATCAATCATTTGCGCCGCTCCGGCACTCTCGGCTGGATTGCTGCCGGCTGGATTGCTGTCCGCGGGTGGACTCATTTTGGTGGTCGATGCGACTTCGGCCGTTGTGCCGTCGGCTGATTTTGGGGGCGCACCCGTTTGATTGTTGGCAGCAATGACCAGCGGCTTATCAAAAAAAACGTCGTAAGGAATACCATCAATCGACTTCTGGCCGCTCTTTCCCGACTTCTCTTCCGGCTTGCTCCGCTTGGTGTCGGCAGCGGGTTTCGGATCACTGGCGACGTTCGCGGAATTGGCTGACCCCTGGCTCGATCCACATCCGGTGAGACAGAACGAATACAACACAACCAACGACACAACGAACGACTTGGCCAGCGAACAGATCACTCTGTGGCCTAATAACCCGATGACTTGTGGCATTCCAAAACCCCAATGAACCGTTGATTCCCTATCCTCGCTACAGAATTATGCCGACCGCACGATTGCAAACGCAACAGGCGATGAATTGCAGCCAACTCTGCGGATCAAGAAGGCTAGTGAAATTAGGGGGAATTTTCTTGTGATATTGCTTGCGAAGGGTGGGGGCTTTCTGCATCATGCGGCGCGTCGGCTTGTTGAAAGGAATCGTCAAGCCCGTTGAGACCCGCAGACTGCCGATCAGAAATCGGATGAACACAAGCCTCGTTTTGCTGTGGGTGGTGTAAGTTACCGTTGCCGACACAACCGTGAAATCCGTCGGCCGGGGCACGAGCGTCAATTTTTTAGGAGTGTGAACATGAAAAAGCTAATGTGTTTAATTGCTGCAAGTGCGATGGCTGTCTCAGCGACCGCGTCTGCGGCTCAGCCGGCACCGATGCCGGACCCAGTGGCTGGCGGTCACCACGTCGTGGCTGGTAGCCCGGTCGTGATGATGGGCGCTCCGGTGGAGATGGCCCGTTGTGTGAAGGTCAAAGACTCGAAGCATATCGCCTGCTGTGCGAAGCCGATGATCGTTCAGATCGTCGACCCGTGCTGGAAGGCGGACAAGTGCAACAAGTGCTGTCAGCCGCCATGCGTTTGCGTCGAGATCTGCGTTCCCGATCAATGCTGTCCGCCAAAAGTGAAGTGCAGCAGCGATGGCCGCAAAGTGCGTTACGACTTCGGCAAGTACGCCGTCGATGTTCGTTCTAAGGATGGCTATGTTGAGATCGACTACGATAGCTAAGCGTTTCGCAATCCGTGCGAGTAATGAATCCAGAACCGGCAGAGGCAATTGCTTCGGCCGGTTTTTTGTTGGGTTGACGGCTGATTTGACGGGGACATCAAATCTTCATGCCGCTTGGTTTTTCTCAGAACTTGCAATCGCATCAATCTCTACGCTCCTCGGTGCTAACATGCGTCTTCGGAACTGCCGAGGAGCGACGAGCGCAGTGAAAGAAGTCGTGGAAAGCGATGAGAAATCATCGTGCTCCGAAGCTGGAGAATTGATGATGTCTGTTCGTCGATTAGCGATTACGGTAACAGCGTTATTGATTGGCAACTCGGCGCTCAGCTTTGCCGACGAATCGCCGACTCCGAAATTCGAGAGCGACATCGTTCCGATCCTCGAAGCGCGGTGTGTGAAGTGTCATGGCGATGGCAAGATGGAAGGTGGCTTGGATCTTCGTCGCCGTTTCTTGATCGCCAAAGGAGGTGACAGCGGCGCGGCCATCGTGCCATTGAAGTCGGACGAGAGTTTGCTGATTCAAAAAATCATGGCCGATGAAATGCCTCCGAAGGACGAGGGTCGGTTGGATGTCAAGCAAAAAGAGTTACTGCGGCGTTGGATCGCTGACGGAGCACTGACGGTCGCCGAAAAAGAAGCGCCTCTCGATGAGGGCGAACAGGCGAGTCGGCTGTCGGACGAAGACCGAAGTTGGTGGGCCTTTCAGCCGGTCAAACGACCAGCCGTACCGGAAATCCGAAACCCGAAATCCGAAATCCGAAATCCGATTGATGCGTTGTTGCTGGCGAAGCTGGCGGAAAAGAATCTGGCATTCAATTCGGAAGCGTCGAAGTCGGTGTTGTTACGAAGGCTTTGTTTCGATTTGCTTGGGCTGCCGCCTACGATTGAGCAGTTGGACGAGTTTCTGGCCGACGATTCGCCGGAGGCTTATGAACGGTTGGTGAATCAGTTACTGGCCTCGCCCCGATACGGCGAACGCTGGGGTCGGCAATGGCTCGACATCGCGGGGTATGCCGATTCGGACGGCTACTTGGCGGCAGATCGGTTGCGGCCGGAAGCCTGGCGGTATCGCGACTGGGTGATTCGGGCGCTCAATCGAGATTTGCCGTATGACCAGTTCGTGGCACAACAACTCGCCGGCGATGAGCTGACGGACTGGCGTCGCGCGGACGAGTTGACTCCAGAAATGAACGAGCAACTTGTAGCAACCGGGTTTCTTCGCAACGCGCTTGACCCGACATATCCCGGCTACACCGAGCCGAATGAAATTCATCAGATGCTTGCCGACACGATGCAAATTGTCGGCGGGACGTTTCTCGGACTGACGGTACATTGTGCTCGCTGCCACACGCACAAGTTCGATCCGATCACGCAGCGCGACTATTACTCGTTGCAAGCGGTCTTTCTGCCGGCACTCGATCCGGCTCGCTGGATTCCTTCAGAAGTTCGCGGCATCCCGATGGCGTCGGAAGCTGAAGCAGTTCGCATCAATGAGCACAACAAGAAAGTGGACGAGCGAGTCGCCGCGCTGACCGCGTCGTTCAACGATCTCACTTTACGGTTTCGGCGAAAGCGGTTGATCGAAGCCTTGCCCGCGAATGCGACTGCGTCGGAAACCGCGTTGCTCGACAAGCTGATCGCCGCTGCGATCGTTGATCCGAAACAGCGAAATGACGAGCAAAAAAAACTGCTCGAACATGGGCAATCTGCGCTGTCGCTGGCGGAAGCAGAGCTGGCTGCGCGATTCAGCGATTACCGTGACGACTCGGCGAAGCTCAAAGTGGCGATCGCCGCCGAGCAGGCATTGAAGAAAACGATCACGAACATTCGCGGGCTAAGCGATCTCGACAGCGACAAACCGCCGGTCGCGAAAATTTATCGCCGAGGCGATTACAACAAACTTGGAGCGGAAGTGCCGGCCGGTGTCGTCGAGGTGCTCGCACCGGCGGGATATCAGTTGGCTCCGCAGCCAGGCCACAAGACGACCGGTCGCCGCGCGGCGTTGGCCAAGTGGCTGACGTCGCCGGAACATCCGCTGTTGGCTCGAGTGCATGTGAATCGCCTGTGGGCCGCGCACTTTGGGCGCGGGTTGGTCCCGACGATTGCGAACTTCGGCCGTAGTGGCGCGAAGCCGTCGCATCCCGAACTGCTCGACTGGTTGGCGGCGGAGTTCATGGGCGTATCCGAGTCGCTCCGCGACTCGGATCCTGGTCGCGGAGCGACCGGGCTACGTTGGTCGCAGAAGCATCTGCACCGGCTGATCGTGACGTCGGCCGCATATCGGCAAACGGCGGATGTCGATGCCGTGAAACTCACCGCCGATCCCGACAACGTTTTGCTCAGCGCTTGGTCGCCGAAGCGGCATCTCGGCGAAATGGTTCGCGACAGCTTGCTCGATGTCTCCGGCCGATTGACCGCGACCCCGTTCGGCAAATGGACGAACGTTGCCGCGCAAGGTGACGGTTCGGTGATTGACACAGACGACGATCCGGGTCGTCGCCGCTCGATTTATCAAATCGTCCGCCGAAGTCAGCATCTGACGATGTTGGAATTGTTCGATACGCCACTGATGGAGGTGAACTGTCCCGAGCGCCCGGTTTCGACCGTCCCGCTGCAAGCACTGGCGATGTTGCACGGCCCGTCCGCCGATCGCGCCGCCACCGGACTCAGCGACCGACTACTCGCCGCTGCTCCGACCGATGACGCGCGGATCCGATTTGCCTACCGCTTGCTGTTCACTCGCGAACCGACCGCCACCGAGATTGATCATATTCTGCGAACACTTTCTGAGCTCGTGCGCGAACAGCTCGCCGCCAAGCCGAACCCATCCGATGCCGAAAAAGCCGCAGCGCTGAGTGCCGCGTGGCGACAAGTTTCCCTGGCGCTGCTCAACACGAATGAGTTTGTGTACGTGCATTGAATGCGATCCATTCCCATCGTTCGGGAAGCCAACTAGATTACGCCCACTTTCGGGCGGCCAGATCGGTCGCTGAGTTTGGTTTTGAATGTGAAGGATGGCGTCATGGAGTGGGCGAAAGAGCATTGGCTGCTGGTGCTGCCGATGGTCTTGGGATCGATCTCGGTGGCCGGGCTGATGCCCCAGGGAGCGCCGCGCGGAGCTTGGATGGCTCGGCTGTTGGGCTTGGCGTCGCTGGGAATGGTCGGCGGGATGATCTTACAGCCGACGGGCGAGACATTGACCGACGTTTTGTTTTATCTGTTCGCTGGAGCGGCCATCGTCGCGGCGGTGCTGATGATCACGAATCGGAACCCGGCGTATTCGGCCTTGTGGTTCGCTCTCGTGACGCTGGCGGTTTGCGGATTGTTTTTGTTGCAATCGGCTCCCTTCTTGGCTTCGGCAACAGTCATCGTTTACGCCGGAGCAATCATCGTCACGTTTTTGTTCGTGTTGATGTTGGCTCAGCAGGCGGGGGCGACGAACTGCGATCAGAACTCGCGACAGCCGGGGTCGGCGGTGTGTCTGGGATTCGTGTTGCTGGGGGCACTGTTGTTCGTGATCGTGCCTCCGAAAGAGGGGGCCGCAGGGAGTTCAAAGACCGGGTTTGTGTCGTTGGTTGAACCGACGAAGTCGATGGCGTTTGTTGTGGGATCGAGCGTTCCGCAGCAAAAAGCAATTCCGCCGCAATCGACCAGCGTGCCGACCGCAGGAACTTTCGGCTCGATGCGCGGTTTAGGTCGGTCCCTGTTCGGAGACTATCTATTCGCCGTCGAACTGGCGGGAACTTTGCTGCTGATCGCGTCCATTGGAGCCATCGTCATCGCTCCGAAACGGTCCAGCGGCAAGTTGTGAGAGTTTTTGGCGAGCCGGAGGTCTAACGACTTCCGGCTCGCCTGAAGATTTGCGGAGTTTGGAGTTTTGAATGGTTACCGTCACGAATTATCTGATTGTAGGTGGCATCTTATTCGTGCTGGGAGCGATCGGATTTTTGACTCGACGCAACTTGATCACAATGATGTTGTCGGCCGAAATGATGCTGCACGGCGTCTCGCTGAACCTTGTGGCGTTCTCGAAATATCACAACAACTTTCAAGGGCAAGCCTTCACGGCGTTCATTCTGACCGTGGCCGCGTGCGAGGCGGGGATCGCTTTGGCTTTGATCCTGACATTGTACAAACGACGCAAGTCACTCGATGTCGGCGAGTGGTCGCAGTTGTCAGAGGAGGACATCGAACGTCCGCTCGATGAAGAACCCGCCGTCCCGCTTACTCAACCAGCCCAAGAATTCCCGCACCTCACGCCAGCGGGACGGATACCCAATTTCGCCAATCGAAAAATGTGAGGTCGTTTGGCACAAAGGGCCGGGCGGTGAAATTTAAAAAATTTTTGGGTAGTTTTTTTAATACCGGCCGACATTTTTTGGGGTATTGTGGTTTTGGTGGGCGGTGGGTGGGGGGGGGGTTTTGGTGTATGGGGTATTTGTGGTTTTTATCAACGTTGC
>JANMIF010000607.1:0-4168 GCA_031375695.1 Planctomyces sp. | reverse complement strand
CCGACGGATGTCGGAGCGAACAACGTTTACGACGTCATCGTCCAGGTCAGCGATGGTTCGTTGACCGACACGCAAGCGATTGTCGTCACGGTCACGGCGGTGAATGACAACACACCAACGATCACGTCCAACGGCGGTGGTGGAAGCGCATCGATCAGCGTCGCCGAGAACTCGACGGCGGTGACGACCGTGACCGCGACGGATGCCGACCTACCAGCCCAGGCACTGACCTACTCAATTAGCGGCGGAGCGGACGCAGCGAAGTTTTCGATCAACAGTTCGACCGGGGCGTTGAGCTTTGCCTCGGCACCGAACTTTGAGGCCCCGACGGATGTCGGAGCGAACAACGTTTACGACGTGATCGTTCGAGTCAGCGACGGTTCATTGATCGATACGCAAGCGATCGCGGTGACGGTGACTGATGTCGGCGGGACGCTGGTCGTAACAACGTTTAACGATGTCGTGGACGGAAACACGTCGTCCGTCGAGGCGTTGCTGGGAAATCGTGGCGCGGACGGATTCATTTCGTTGCGTGAAGCAATTCTCGCGACAAACAACACGGCCGGAGTGGATGCGATTCAGCTTTCGGCCGGGACGTACACGTTCACGATTGCCGGCCAAAGCGAAGATTTGTCGGCCACCGGGGATCTCGACATCACGGACTCCGTGACAATTGTGGGAGCCGGTATCGGCGTGTCACTGATTGACGCTAACGGATTGGACCGCGTGTTTCAGGTTCACGCGGGCACGGTCTCAATCTCGGACGTCTCGGTCCGTGGTGGCGTGGTCGCTGCCAGCGATTGGGGTGGCGGGGTCCTTATTCAAAATTCGGCGACGCTGAATCTGTCGCGGGTCGAGGTGACCAGCAACAGCGCTGGGTCTGGCGCGGGTATTTACAACTATGGCGCGATGACGGCCACGGATTCGATTATCCAAAACAACTCGGCCAGCGACTGGGGTGGTGGGCTTTACAACGACCGTGGCAATGTCACTCTCAATCGAGTGACGATCAGCGGGAACACGGCGGGCAAAGACGGAGGCGGAATCGAGAATACTGGGGCCGGAGCCGTGATGTCGCTGGTCAATGTCACGCTCAGTAGTAACACCGCCACGGGAAATGGTGGTGGCTTGTGGACCAACCGCGCAGTGACGGCCACGAATGTCACCGTCGCGTTCAACACCGCCGCAGCGGGTGACGGCCTCTACGGACAAGGGGGCGGCGGCACCGTCAGTTTGAAAAATTCGCTGCTGTTTAATCCGGCCGGTAGCGACTCTAACAAAGTGATGACCTCGTTGGGGCACAACCTCGACAGCGACGGTTCCGCCGGCTTGGCTGATCCGACCGACTTCAACAACGTCAATCCGTTGTTGGGCACATTGCAATTCAACGGTGGTATCGGTGCGACTCATGCTCTTCTGAGTGGCAGCGCCGCAATCAACGCCGGAACAGCAGTCGGCACCCCGAGCGTCGATCAACGGAACGTGGCACGCGACGCCAGCCCGGACATTGGTGCGTTCGAATTTATCTTCGTGGGAAATGTTCCGCCGACAATCACCAGCAATGGCGGCGGGAATTCCATCAGTCTCAGTGTGGTCGAGAACTCAACGAGCGTGACGACGGTGACCGCCACCGATGCCGATTTGCCAGCCCAGACACTGACGTTTTCAATCAGCGGTGGAGCGGACTCGGCGAAGTTCACGATCAACAGTTCGACCGGCGTGTTGAGCTTTGCCTCGGCACCGAACTTTGAAGCTCCGACGGATGTCGGCGCGAACAATGTTTATGACGTCATCGTCCAAGCCAGCGATGGTTCGTTGAACGACACACAAGTCATCAGTGTGACCGTGACCAACAGCCTGGCTGGCGACATCCTGGTCGCGACTCAGGACACATATATCAACAGCGCTTCCCCGACGCTCAACTACGGGCAGTCAACCAGCCTCGTATTGGACAAATCAGGAGGCGGAATTGGTTCCAGTCGCATTTTGCTGCTGTTCGATCTGTCCGATATTCCGGCGAATGCCACGATCACTAGCGCCACTTTGGTGATGCAGGCGACGCAGAACGGTGGAGCCTTAGATATCAACGTCTATCAGGTGACGCAGGCGTGGCAGGAAGGTTCAGGGAATGGTTCGGCAGGTGCGGCGAACTGGACCCAACGGCAAACCGGAGTCAACTGGACGGCGGCGGGTGGCGACTTCACCAACACCGTCGTGGCCACGCTCAACACCGGCTTGACTGGGCAACACACATGGAATGTGACGTCGCTGGTGGCTGACTGGTATGCCGCAAATAAAGTGAATAACGGTGTGATCATTGGGAGCCCGAACCTGGGTACCACCACGGTGACTTACGACAGTGCCGAAGGGACGATCGCTCCTAAGCTGCTGGTGAATTTTAACTTGACCAACGCGCCGCCGGTCATCACGTCGAACGGAGGCGGGGGGACTGCGGCGGTCAATGTCGCGGAGAACTCGACCGCTGTTACCACAGTCGCTGCCACAGATGTGAACCTGCCAGCGCAGACGCTGACCTACTCCATCAGCGGTGGAGCGGATACCGCAAAGTTTTCGATCAACAGTTCGACGGGCGCGTTGAGCTTTGCCTCGGCACCGAACTTTGAAGCTCCGACCGATGTCGGAGCAATCAACGTTTACGACGTCATTGTCCAAGTCAGTGATGGCTCGGCAACCGACACGCAAGCGATCGCTGTCACAGTCACTGCGATCAACGAAACCCCGGTGATCACATCCAACGGCGGCGGAGCAAGTGCGACGGTGAGCATTGCCGAGAACTCGACATCCGTGACGTCGGTGACTGCCACCGATCCCGACCTGCCGGCTCAGACGTTGACCTACTCAATCAGCGGTGGAGCCGACTCGACAAAGTTCACGATTAACAGTTCGACGGGCGCGTTGAGCTTTGCATCGGCACCGAACTTTGAAGCTCCGACCGATGTCGGCGCGAACAACGTTTACAACGTCATTGTGCAGGTCGGCGACGGTTCGTTGACCGACACTCAGAACATCGCGGTCATTGTGACGAACGCGAACGATCCTCCGGTCGTGAGCTTGGCAAATCCCGCGCTGGCGTATGCGGAACAAGCGGCTCCGCTGACCGTTGACTCGGCGCTGACGATTACTGATCCGGACGGTGGGAACTTGACCGGTGCGACCGTGACGATCGCTGGCGGATCGCTGCCGGGACCGGATGAATTGCTGTTCACACTGTCGGGCGGCATTGCCGGTTCGTTCGATGCTGCGACCGATACGTTGACGCTCACCGGGACCGCGACCGTTGCCGACTATCAATCAGTGTTGCGCAGCGTGCAGTTCCGCAACTTGAGCGACACGCCGTTTGCCTCAACGCGGACGCTGACTTTCACTGTGACCGATGGAGCGGCCAGCGGCAGCGACTCGCGTGACGTGATGGTGACGGCGTTGAATGATCCGCCGACCATCAACGTAGCCAATCCGGACCTCGCATTCGTCGAAGGTAATCCGCCACTTGTCATTGACTCTGGCTTGATCGTCTCCGATGTGGACAACTTCCAATTGACTGGCGCAACGGTGCGGATCAGTGTCAATTTCCAATCCAGCGAAGACGTGTTGAGCTTCACGCCGTCCGGCCCGATCAGCGGCAACTACAACGCCGGGACGGGTGTGCTGACTCTGACCGGCAGCGGCACTCTCGCCGAATACCAAGCCGTGCTGCGAACGATCGCGTATCGCAACACAAGTGTTTCGCCGAACACCTCGCCACGCACGATTCTGTTTTCGATCAACGACGGAGCCGCGACGGGGACGGATTCCCGAATCGTGCAGATCACCGCGGTGAACAACGCTCCGACGATGAATCCCGCGACGTTCAGCCTCGCCGAGAACTCTGTGAACGGCGCGGTTGTCGGTGCCGCGACCGCGACTGATCCCGATGTCGGTGACACGAAATCGTTCGCGATCACGGCGGGCAACACCGGCGGCGCGTTCGCGATCAACGCGACAACCGGCCAGATCACCGTGGCAACCTCGTCCGCCGTCAACTTTGAAACGACGCCGGCGTTCAGCCTGACCGTGCGAGTCACCGACGGCGGCGGATTGCAGGACACCGATGTCGTCACGATCAATTTGACGGACGTGAACGAAGCCCCGGTCATCACGAGCAACGGCG
>JANMIF010000576.1:0-3256 GCA_031375695.1 Planctomyces sp. | reverse complement strand
TAGCCCATGTCATCGACAAAGATGAGCACGATGTTCGGTCTCGCAACCGGCTCGGCCGCGACACTGCGGTTGCAGAGTGGCATCAAGAATAACCAAGCCATCAAGAGAAGATGGAGTCGCATAAGAGGATCCTCAGAGTTTGAAGCGGATTGACTCGACGAACCGAACTGTCGCTTCTCAGCGTGGTCGTGTTGAGGGGGTGGTCGGCTTCACGGCTGCTTTGGTTTTTTCTTCGCACCCTTCAGCGGGTCGGGAGCGCTGGGATTGTCCTGCTGACCGGTCTTCGCGCGGCGGTCACGCTCGTGACGGTCGGCGCGAGCGAACGTTCCTTCAACGGCCGGGGTGTGGGCTTTCGCCGCGAGTGCGTCGAGTTTGGCTACGATCTCCGGTTCTGCGGCGGCGAGGTCTTGCGATTCGCTCGGATCGGCGGCCAGATCGTACAGCTCCCACTTCGCGTTCGGCTTCGGGCGGACGGCTCGCCACGTTCCCTGACGAATGGCGGTTGCTCCGCTGATCTCCCAATAGAGGAAGTCGTGTTGCTTCTGTGTGTGGCTGGCGGCCTTCTCGCCAATCAACGTGGGCAGAATCGAGAGGCCATCGACATCAGCGGGGGCTTTGGCTCCGGTCACTTCGGCGATGGTTGGCAGCACGTCGGGAAAGTAGCCGAGATGCTCGCTCACGCTGCCCGCGGCGATCTTTCCTGGCCAACGTGCGAGGAACGGGACTCGCAAGCCACCCTCGTAGAGCTGACCTTTGTGGCCACGGTATTCAACGCCGGTCTGCGGATTCTTGTTCGCGGAATGCACGCCGCGCGGATGATCCTTCGATGCAAAGTAATCGGCTCCGCCATTGTCGCCGCTGAACAGGACGAGCGTGTTCTGCTCGATGCCCAGTTCCTTCAGCAAGGCGAGCACTTCGCCGACTTGCCGATCGACCATGCTGACCATCGCCGCGTACCGGCGAGCATTCTCGGGCCACGGTTTGTCTTTGTAGTTCGCCCAAGCCGAGTCCGAATCAGGAATGTCGAAGTTACCGTGCGGCGGCGTGTAAGGCAGATAAGCGAAGAACGGCGTTTGCTGTTTGCCGTGCTCGCGGATGAACTTCATCGCCGTGTCGTGAATGTGGTAATGCGAGTACGTCTCGCCCTTCGACCCGCCGTTGTTGCCGGCGAGCGGCACTTCCTCGCTGTTGCGGATCAGATACGGCGGGTAATAGGTGTGAGCGTGAACCTGGTCGTAGTACCCGAAAAAGAGATCGAAGCCATGCTTCTCGGGTACGCCGGTCGAATCGCGTCCGCCGCAGCCCCACTTGCCAAACCCGCCCGTCGCGTAACCCAGCGGCTTGAGCATCGACGCGATCGTCGTTTCATCAGCTCGCAGCGGAGTCCCGCCGCCGTTGACTCGCACCGAGGTGTGTCCACTGTGTTTGCCGGTCATCAAACAGCACCGTGTCGGAGCACACACCGCAGACCCGGCAAACAGGTTCTTGAATCGCATCCCCTCTGCCGCCATGCGATCGAGGTTCGGCGTCTGGATGGTCGTCCCGCCATTGAACCCCGGTTCGTAGTACCCGAGTTCGTCGGCCATGATGTAGACAACATTGGGTCGAGCATCGGCCGCGAATGCTGCACGGGTCGTTAAGACCGAAGAAGATAGGATCAACGAAATCAGAAAACAAAGAGTGTGTTGCATCGGAGTCGTGGCTCGCAGTTCGGGACATGTTGACAGACGGGTCATTCGGCGTCGTTTCCGTTGGGAGCACCAGAGGGGACGGCGTTCCTGAGCAATTCAGCGAGTCTGGCCTTCATGGTCGCGACTCGTTCGGGTTCCTTGTCGGCAAGGTTGTTTGTTTCGCCAATGTCGATGGCGAGATTGTAGAGTTCGACCGGTTCCGGTGCCGCCTTGTTCTGCTTTTTGGCGCGGGCTTTGGGCAGGTTATTGCCGGGGTTCGTGGCCGAGTGGCTCACGAGCTTCCAATCGCCGATGCGAACGGCGGCTTCGGTGGGCGACTTCACGCTGAGGATGACATCGTGCGGCGAGCGAGCTTGCTGAGTGAGCATCGGCCAGACGTCTCGGCCGTCGATCGGAAGCTTCTGCTCCAGGCTTCCCCCCGCGAGCTTCACGAGTGTCGGATACCAGTCGATGACATGTATCGGCTCCTTGATGCGCTGGCCGGCGGGAATCTTCCCGGGCCAGTTGGCGAAAGCGCAGCCCCTCACGCCCCCTTCCGAGATCGTCCCCTTGAAGTCGCGCAGCGGCGTGTTGGTGCCGGGCGGTGGACCGCCATTGTCGGACGAGAAAATGATGAGCGTGTTTTCGCGCAGGCCAGCCTTCTCCAGCGAGTCGACAATCTGCCCGATGGCTTCGTCAACCGCGGCCAACATGCCGGCCAGTTTCTGACGCGGTCCCTTCAGCGCGGCATACGGCTGAAGATAACTGTCCGGAACTTGCAGCGGACCATGCACTCCATTGAACGGGACGTAGAGAAAGAGCGGCTTCGCTTTGTTCTTCTCGGCGATCAATCGACACGCCTCGCGTGCCACGAGGTGTGTGCTGTAGCCCTCTTCCTTGAGTGGCTTGTCGTCGCGATACCAATCTTGCGAGCCATCTCGAATGTGTGTGAAGTAGTCGAGCGCGCCGAAGTAATGCCCGTACTGATGATCGAAGCCGCGCGACGTCGGCAAGTAGGCGCGATCAAACTCACCGAGATGCCATTTGCCGGTGATCGCTGTTTCGTAGCCCGCTTCTTGAAGAGCATTCGCCAACGTGCGTTCCGTCAGCGGCAGTCCCCACTTCGCATGCGGCCTCACGATGGTGTAAACCCCGGTGCGAGTCGCATAACGTCCCGTCATCAGCGCGGCGCGAGTTGGCGAACAAACCGGCTGCACGTAATGCGACTCCAACACCGCTCCGCCGCCGGCCAGCTTGTCGATGTTTGGTGTCTTGATCTCCTTGCCACCATTGAAGCCGCAGTCGGCGTAGCCAAGATCATCAATCAAGAAAAAGACAATGTTGGGCTTCTGCGTCGGTGTGTCGACGACAGCGGCATCAAGCAGGAACGAACAGTTTAGCAGCAGGGCAGCAAGGAAGAAGAGTCGTCTTTTTGACATGTTCAGTCTGTGCCTGCATTGAAAAAGTAGGTGGAAAATTTTCGAGACTTTTGGGGTTGAGGATGTTGGAATGGAAATAGTGGTGTTTGGTGTTTCTCGAATCCAAGGAAGGTGATCATGGAAGAAAACAATTTGACAACGGAAAGA
>JANMIF010000573.1:0-16189 GCA_031375695.1 Planctomyces sp. | reverse complement strand
TCTTTCCGTTGTCAAATTGTTTTCTTCCATGATCACCTTCCTTGGATTCGAGAAACACCAAACACCACTATTTCCATTCCAACATCCTCAACCCCAAAAGTCTCGAAAATTTTCCACCTACTTTTTCAATGCAGGCACAGAGGCCGGACTACAGGCAGCGTGGGTTCGACGGATTGCGGTAGGCTCGTTACTCTGGCGACTGTCGCAAGTGGAGCATTGAGGAACTGCTCGTGTCGTCGGAAGTTTATGAAGTTCAGCCGGTGAGCGGCCCGATTTTCGGGAGCGTTCGTCCGCCGGGGTCGAAGAGCTTGACGAATCGGGCGTTGGTCTTGGCCGCGCTGGCGTGCGGAGAATCGCAACTGACGAATGTGCTCGACAGCCAAGATACGCGAGTCATGCTGGAAAGCTGGCGGCGATTGGGAGTCGCGGTCAAACACGATCCGGTGGCGAACTCCATTCGAGTCATTGGCTGCAGTGGACAAATTCGATCGAGCGAAGCGGAGTTATGGTTGGAGAACAGCGGGACGAGCATTCGATTCTTGACGGCGGCCTGCACTTTGGGCCAAGGGCAATTTCGGTTGGATGGCAACGAACGGATGCGGCAGCGGCCGATCGCCGACTTGGTGACGGCACTGAATGATCTCGGCGCGAATGTGCGATGTGCGACGGAGAGCGGATGTCCGCCAGTTGATGTGGTGGCGAGTGGTTTGCCAGGGGGACGTGCGGCGGTGGCGGGGAACATTTCGAGTCAATACTTGAGCGCCTTGTTGATGGTCGCACCTTGTGCGAAGGGGCCGGTGGAATTGCAGATCACGGGCGGGTTGGTCTCCGAGCCGTATGTGAACCTGACAATTTCGGAGATGGAAAGATTCGGTGCCACGGTGACTCGTGGTGGTCATGGCGAGATGCGGATCGCGCCGACCGGGTATCGAGGCTGTGAATGTGACATCGAGCCGGATGCGTCGGCGGCGAGCTATTTTTTCGGAGCGGCGGCGGTGACGGGCGGTGAAGTCACGGTGCTGGGATTGGGGCAAACTTCGCGGCAAGGTGATCTGCGATTTGTCGATGCGCTGGCGGCGATGGGTTGTGAGGTGATCATCGGCGACGATCGGACAACTGTGCGCGGTCGGCCGTTGCATGGGATCGACATCGACATGAATGGAATTAGCGATACGGCTCAGACATTGGCGGCAGTGGCCGTGTTCGCTGAGGGGCCGACGACGATTCGAAACATCGCGCATGTGCGGCACAAGGAAACGGATCGAATCGCGGCCGTGGTGACGGAATTGAAACGGCTGGGGCTGTCGGCGGAAGAACATGCGGATGGACTGACGATTCATCCAGGTTGGCCACAGCCGGCGACAATTCACACTTATGACGACCACCGGATGGCAATGAGTTTTTCGCTGGTCGGGCTGAAAGCTGCCGGTATTCGGATTGCGAATCCGAGTTGCACGGCAAAGACATATCCGAACTTTTTCACGGACTTGGAAAGATTGAGTGGTCGGCAATGAATCAACGATTTGATGGTGGTAGCGGCGGGGGCGGTCGCGATTCTGGTGGGCGACGATTCGAGAAGGAGCCTTTTCGTGGCGGGGGCGGCGGAGGCGGGTTTCGTCCGCGCGGGCCGTACAGAGACGAGCGACGCGGACCGCCGCGCGACCGGCCTCAACGAGATGATCGGCGATCTGAAGATCAGCGATACGACGAGCCGTCGGGGCAGCCGCAGGGTCCGGTCGGTGAGACGGCGCGCCAAGTGGCGCTCGGGACGTTGTTGGCGGCCGTGAGTTCCCCCGATTTTGTCACCGATCATTTGGAGCGGGCGTTTGCCGGGTCGAACTTGACTCCGCAAGAGCGTCGTCAGGCGATGGATTTGACGTTCGGCGTGGTGCGTCGCAAGGCCACTTTGGATGCGCTGCTCGAAAAGGCGGTCTCGCGGCCGAGGCAAGAGGTCGAGCGCGAATTGTGGATGTTGTTGCGATTGGGAACGTATCAGCTCGTGCTGTGTGACGGCATCCCGGATCATGCGGCTTGCGACGAAACGGTTGAGTTGGCGAAGTGGCTTGGCCGCCGCGAGTGGGTTGGTTTCGTGAACGGCGTGCTGCGCGGGATTGCTCGAATGACGACGGGGGAATCGGCGGACGGTCCGTCGGTCAACAACGTGCCGCTGACGTCCGGCCGCTTCCGACAATTGGCGGCCCCGACATTTTCCGATCCGGCGACGAAGCCCCTGTCGTATCTTGCGAGAGCCTTTAGCTTGCCGATGTGGATGTTGGAACGCTGGACCAAGCGATTCGACTTTGCGGAACTGATGCGGCTCGGCTTTTGGTTCAACACGCCGTCGCCGATTTGTCTGCGAGTCAATCGACTGCGGACGGATCGTGAGCAACTGTTAGCTCGATTGACCGAGCAAGGGATCGTCGCGAGAGCGGGTGAGCAGCCGATGTCGATTTGGTTAGCCGCTGATGAACCGGCCGAAGCAGTCGAGTTGACGATTTCCGAGACGGCAGCCGATCCCGTGAGCGGCACGGCGCTAGCCGGCGGAGATACGGACTCGGCCGCAAATCCGGACGCTGGTTTTGTAGATGCTGACGCCCCTTGCACGGAGACGGAATCACCGGCGGCTAGCGCCGTGCCGCTCAAAGGAACGGGATTGCGAATTGATCGGCTGCCTGGTTTTGCTGAAGGCTGGTTTGTCGTTCAAGACGAATCGGCTCAGCGAGCGGCGGAGTTGTTGGCACCGCAACCGGGTGAAATGGTGCTCGATTTGTGTGCGGCTCCCGGTACGAAGACGACTCACATGGCAGAGTTGATGCGGAATGAAGGTCAAATCGTGGCGACGGACGCCAGTGAATCGCGACTGATGCGAGTGCTCGACAACTGTCGGCGGCTGGGATTTACCATCGTGAAGACCGCAGCGGTTTCACTCGAAGGGACCGACATCCCTTCTGGTCCGTTTGATGCTATCTTGATTGATGCCCCGTGTTCAAATACCGGCGTGCTGGGGAAACGACCGGACGCACGCTGGCGATTGCAGCCGGATGACTTGGAAGAGCTGTCGCGGATTCAATTGCGATTGCTGCTGGCGGCGGCCGAGCGACTGAAACCCGGAGGCCGATTGGTCTATTCAACGTGCAGCATCGAGCCGGAAGAAAATCAACAAGTGGTCGAAGCGGCGTGTCACTTCCGCCCGTATTTGAAACTTGAGGAAGCTCACGAATTGATTCCCGGCCAGCCGGGCGACGGCGGCTATCAGTGCTTACTGCGGCGAGCGGCCGCAGATTAAGAATCCGTTCGGTCATTTCCAATATTTCACAATTTGATCCAGTTCTGTTTTTCTCGGTGAGGAATCGGTGAGGAAAGGGACTGTCCGATGAACTTCTGGCAGCGTGCTTGCTTGTTGTCTGTGCTCTTGCACTTCAATGCAATGTGGGTGAGCGGCGGGGTCGGTGCGACAGAACCACAGGATCTGGTGTTCACCTCGAAGCTAGACGGTACGGAGCAGCGATATGTGCTCGTGTTGCCGGACGATTTCGATTCGAAATTGACGTCATCCGTGTTGATCGCGCTGCATGGTCATGGGGCGGATCGCTGGCAGTTCGTGAAGGACGGGCGCGACGAATGCCATGCGTCGCGGGATGCGGCGGCGAAGTATCGGATGATTTATGTGTCGCCAGATTATCGAGCAAAGACTTCATGGATGGGGCCGGCTGCCGAAGCCGATACGTTGCAGATCATCGACGAGTTGCGAAGCCGATTCCGAATTAACAAGGTTGTGATCAGCGGCGGTTCGATGGGCGGGACGGCGGCGCTGACGTTTGCCGCGTTGCATCCGGATCAGATTGATGGCGTCGTGTCGATGAACGGAACTGCGAACTTCGTGGAGTACGCTCAGTTTCAAGAGGCGATCGCAGCGTCGTTTGGCGGATCGAAGCAGGACAAGCCGGACGAGTATCGCAAACGATCGGCCGAGTTGAATGCCGACAAGCTGACGATGCCGATCGCGCTGACGACTGGCGGTCGTGACACGCTCGTGCCGCCGGAAAGCGTGCTGCGATTGGCCGACGCATTGCAAAAGCAGAATCGCAAAGTGCGATTGATTCACAAGCCGGAAGGTGGCCACGACACGAACTACGTGGATGCGACTGCGGCGTTTGAGTTTGTCTTGGCTCAATTGCTCACAGCCGGCGCGGCCCTAACCGCGAAGCCGTTGCTGGAATTCGGGGACAAGCTGATGACGATCGTGTGTCTGGGCGACAGTGTGACCGGAGTTTATTACCACACTGGCGGGCGGCGGGCTTATCCAGAGATGCTGGAAGTCGCAATCAAGCAGGCGATTCCGAAGGCCAATATCAAAGTCATCAATGCTGGGATCAGCGGGCATTCGACGAATAATGGAATTGAGCGACTGGAAGGCGATGTGCTCAAACATAAGCCGGATTTGGTCACGATCTCGTTCGGGTTGAACGACATGACGCGACTGTCGGAAGATCAATATCGCAAGAACCTGGAGACGCTCGTCGCGAGTTGTCACGCGGCGAATGCTCAAGTTGTCCTCTGTACGCCGAACTCGGTGATCACAACGGGAGGTCGGCCGATCGAGAAGTTGAAGCGATATTGCGACGTGATCCACGCGACAGCAAAGTCGCTTAAACTCGTGGTATGCGATCAATTCGCGGCGGGCGAGTCGCTGCGTGTGAAAGATGCTTGGGCATTTCGCTGCACACTCAGCGACGAAATTCATCCGAACATGGACGGGCACAAATTGATGGCCGAAGAGCTCTGCCGCACGATCACCGGCAAAGCCGTTTCGCTGGCCGATGTCGGTCCACTGCAACCCGCGCTTGTTAAAACGAGATCGCAAATGGAAAACAACAAGCCGGTAAAAGTGCTGGCGATGCCGCCGTTCGATACCTTGATCGGACCCGCGTTGAAGCAGTTGTCACCGAATGCGGTTGTCGAGCTCACGCCGTGGCCAACCGAAGGCAAGTCGCTGGCAGAACTAGAACAGGCTGCGAAACAAATCGTGCGAGCGATGAAGCCAGACTTGGTGATCATCGCAGTGCCGGCTGCCGCCACGGCTGTGACCGATGAAGAGTTCTTCCGTTTGTATTCTTGGATCATGAACTGGTCGCTGAGCTTCGGGCATCAAGAATGGGACTGTCTGGTCGTGCATCCGAGCGTAGTGACTCCCGATGGCCCGAATCTCCGCGCGGTTTTGATTCGGCAACTGGTGAAAGCTCAGGAACTCATGTTGATTGATAGGCCGACCGGAGAGGCAGCTGCGGCGGAGGCGATTTTCGCAAAGGCACTCAAGCAGGCTTGGTGAATTCCGCCGCCGTATTCTGAAAGTTCGTTATGCGTCTCGTGGCATTGGTGATTGCGCTGCTTGTTGGGATTGCCGGTTTGGGATACGCGGCGACTTGTGAGACGGGGCCTTGGTCCTTTCCGTGGCTTCTGTATTTGGTCTTCTGGCTGCCGCTGACGTCGATTTTGTCGTTCGCGATTCTGATTTCATCGGCCTTGCGACTGAAAGTGAACTGGTTCACGACAACGGGAGTCATCGGCGGGATTGCGTTGTTGCAGTTAGTCGCCATGTGGATTGACGAAAGCTCCCGACTCACACTCGCAGTGATGCCGTTGGTGTTGGTGGTATTCGCCATCGGGGCGATGGCGTACGAGCGAGGTGTCTCGCTGGAATCTGCGGTGCAGTTCGCGAATCGATACGGCCGATGGGGACTGCTGGCCGTGGTGCTCGCGGCGATTGGCGGGTTGGTGTATTTGGCCGGTCAAAAGCAAATCGCGATGCGGGAACTCGCCGAATGGAAAGCGGAAAACGATCACAAGAATCGGGAACTGTCGGGATTGGAACGAGCTGCCTGGCTGATGAGTCGAGTCTTTTATCTGAACGACTATTCGGAAGAGCAGTTTTTGCGAGACAAATCTTGCCGGCTTCGCTTCTGGGGCGAATTCCGCTGGGATGAAGAGCGGCGACGTCTGATCATCACGCAGCGGTTGTTCGACGATGAGACTCGGCAGCGACTGTTGCCTCAAGCGGACGCGGTGCTCGAACATCCGTTGCTCGACACCGGGGTGCGCGATGACTTGGACGGTGGCGTTCTGACCTGCGAACCGGAATTGGACTGCCGAGTCGAGTGGGTGATTGACGTGGATCAACTGTCAGACGATTCGGAGCTTGCCAAGAAGTTAACTCATGGCGTGGCCTCCGTTGGTCGCCGTTTGGTTCAAGAGTTGGCGAAGTAACGCCAATTTGAGGGTTTCGACAAGTGGCGGCCAGCCGATAACATTCGTGCTAGAATTTCGACCGACTTCGTGGGCGTTTGCTCAATGCTTGAAACTGGGATCAGTTCATGAATCTGAATCAGCGTGTTTGCTCGGGACCGGTGAAGCGGCGTGAGTTCTTGGCGGCGGGAATGCTGGGAGTCGGCGGACTGGCGTTGCCAGATTTGTTCCGGCTGCAGGCTCAGGCGGAGCAAGTGGGTCGGCAGGTCGATCAGCAGACGAATGTGATTTTCGTCTGGATGCCCGGTGGGCCGCCGCATATGGACATGTACGACATGAAGCCCAAGGCTTCATCGGATTATCGCGGCGAGTTTCATCCGATCCCGACCAACGTTCCCGGTTTGGACGTCTGCGAGTTGATGCCTCGGCACGCGAAGATCGCCGACAAGTATTCGGTGGTTCGTTCGATCTCGCACAACTTCGCCGATCATGGCGGCGGCCACAAACGAATGATGACCGGCCGCGTCCCCGCCACGCCGGTTGATACGGTCAACGATGCTCCCGCGACCGGTTCGATCGTCGCCAAGTGCCGCGAGCGAGTTGATAACGGCTTGCCCAACTATGTCTCGATGAATCCGGGCGGACGCACGAACGATGTGTTCGCTCAAGGCCCGGCCTATCTCGGTCAGGCGTACTTGCCGTTCAACGTCGAGGGCGATCCGACTCAGCCTAACTTCGTCGTACCGAACATCGCTTTGAACACGGCGGTCGCGCCGCGAGTCGATGACCGCATGAAGTTACTTGGCAGCCTGGACCGCATCGACCGGCACATCGACACGTCGCGGATGATGGATTCGATGGACCGCTATCAACAGCGTGCGGTCAGCATGTTGCTGAGCGACGCCGCCAAGAAGGCATTTGATTTGTCGCGTGAACCGGATGCTCTGCGCGATCGCTACGGCCGCCACTGTTGGGGTCAGCGAGCGTTGATGGCTCGGCGACTGGTCGAAGCGGGCGTCAGCTTCGTCACCGTCATCATGGAAAACCCGTATCAGTCGGGCATCCCGTTCCTCAAGCAAGGGACCTACAATTGGGACTCACACGCGGTGAATTGCCATATTTGGGACGACCTCAACATGCGATTGCCGATCTACGATCAAGCCGTGACTGCGTTGATTGAAGATGTTTATCAACGAGGATTGGACAAGAAGACGTTGATCCTCGTGACCGGCGAGTTCGGTCGCACGCCGCGGATCGAAAAGTCCATCGGCTCGCAAACGGGAGTCATGCACCCTGGCCGCGATCACTGGCCGCAGGCGATGTCGTTGATCATGGCCGGTGGCGGAATCCGAACCGGTCAAATCGTCGGCTCAACCAATTCCAAGGGGGAGCACCCCGCCGATCGACCGCTCACACCGAACGATTTGTGGGCCACGGTCTATCGCCACTTGGGTATTGATGACTCGGCTTCTTTCCCGGATCACAGCGGTCGCCCCATGCCGATCCTGCCATTCGGCGAACCGATCGGTGAATTGCTGCGCGCGTAAGTAACCCGAAGCGTCAGCGAGGGCGGGCGTTCCAACACTCGAAGAATTCCCCGTACTGTTAAGCCCCCTTGCTGACGCTTCGGGTTACTTCCTCTGGGCTACGCGAAAATCTCGCGCACGACATTTCCTTCGACATCCGTCAGCCGGAAATCTCGGCCCGCGTATCGATACGTCAACCGTTCGTGATCCAGGCCGAGCAGATGCAGCAGCGTGGCGTGGAAGTCGTGGACGTGAACTTTGTTCTCGGCTGCGTAATACCCGTAGTCGTCGGTCGCGCCGTAGCGAAAGCCACCTTTCACGCCACCCCCGGCTAGCCACATCGTGAAGCCTTCGGGATTGTGATCGCGACCGTTCGTGCTCTCGGCCGTTGGTGTCCGGCCGAACTCGCTGCCCCACCAAACCAGCGTGTCGTCCAGCATTCCGCGCTGTTTGAGGTCTGCCAGCAGGCCCGCGATCGGCAGGTCCACTTCGCGAGCGTTCTTTTCGTGACCGTTCTTCAGGTCCGAATGTTGATCCCACTGAACATTGCTGTCGCTGTGGCTGACTTGGATGAACCGGACTCCCGCCTCAGCGAATCGTCGAGCCATCAGGCACATCCGTCCGAAGTTCGCATTCACGGGGTTGTCCATGCCGTAGAGCTTGAGGGTCGCTGCCGATTCGCCGGACAAATCTTCGACCTTCGGAAACTCGGTCTGCATCCGAAACGCCAACTCAAACGAATTGATCCGCGCTTCAAGCGACGCTTCGGGGCCGGTCTGAGCAAGATGCTCGCGATTCATCGCATTCAAACGGTTGAGTTGTAACCGTTGAATGTCGCGTGGCAGTTGCGTGTTCCTGATGAACTTCACCTTAGCCTGATCCGACGGAACGCTGGCATTGCCCAGCGGTGTGCCGTTGTACGCCGCCGGTAGAAACGCGGAACTCCAATTGTTGATCCCGCCATGTCCAAGCGTTGGGCAGATTGTCACATAGGCCGGCAAGTTGTCGTTGTCCGTACCGAGTCCGTAGCTGACCCACGAGCCAATGCTCGGCCGGATGAAATTGTCGCTGCCGGTGTGTAGCTTCATCATCGCCCCGCCGTGAGCCGGGTTCGTCCCGTGGCACGAATGCACCATGCAGATGTCATCGACGTGTTGAGCCACATGCGGAAAGAGCTCGCTGACCGGCAGGCCGCTTTCGCCGTATTGCCGAAACCGCCACGGCGATTTGAGTAAGTTGGACGTCGCATTGAACTGCACTCGCGGCTTCGCAAATGGCAGCGGCTTGCCATCATCGCGAGTCAGCAGCGGTTTCGGTTCAAACGTATCGACCTGCGAAACACCTCCAACCATAAAGAGGAAAATGATCCGCTTCGCCCGAGCCGCGAAGTGCGGCAACCTCGCCGCCAACGGATTGTCATTCGCCGCGTGAACCGACGATTCATTCGCGAACATTGACGCCAACGCCAACGAACCAAATCCGACGGAGGATCGTTGCAAAATCGCACGGCGAGAGATGCTGTTGTGATTCATCGCTGATCCAAACTTGGTTATTTTTGAGTCCAACGAATCAAGGGGGACGACGAATCTTGCAGACGGCCGGATGCGTCGTCTCCCTCAATGCGTTGGCCTCCGATTTATTTCACATACACGAATTCATTGGCGGCGAGCACGACATGACACAGCGTGGACCATGCTTGATGTTGGCGATTGTCACCGGCCAGAGATTGTGCCACTTCGGCCAGGAAAGCTCGGTCGGCTTGGCGTTCTTTGGCAGAAGGCTCGCGACAGTAAGCCATGATGTACAACCGCGAGAGACGCTGGTCTTCGTCAATCGAATCGGCGAGCAAGCGGTCGGCGAAGTTCGCGGCGGCCTGCATGACCAAATCACTGTTGAGCATCAGCAACGCTTGCGGAGCCACGACGGTGCTGGCTCGATGGCCGCTCGAAACGGCGGGGTCGGGAAAGTCCAACAACTGAAACACATCGAACACATTGTTCCGCACGACCGGCAGGTACAACGAGCGGCGGCGGCTGTCGTAAGTCGTCAGGTCTTTCGAGGTGTGATCGAAGAAATAGTCGCGATTCTTCAGCTTCAGCAGCGAGCCGCCCAGCGTCACATCCAATTGCCCGCCGACCGCCAGCAACGAGTCACGCACCGCTTCAGCTTCGAGCCGTCGCACGTCGGCTCGGCTGAAGAGCCGGTTTTCGTGATCGGCTGAGTCACCAACTGATGCCGACTGTTGATATGTGCTCGAATTGAGAATTAGCCGATGCAGTGATTTCATCGACCAGCCATCCGCGATGAATCGGCGAGCCAGCCAGTCGAGAAGTTCCGGATGCGACGGCGCTTCGCCGAGCAACCCGAAGTTGTCTGTCGTGCGGACGATCCCCTTGCCGAAATGCCAACGCCAGACGCGATTGACGAAAACGCGAGCGGTCAGCGGATGTTGCGAATCGACCAGCCATTCGGCGAGCTGTCGGCGGCCACTTTCCTTGTCAGTGAACTGCGGCGCGATGAGGCCGCGCATCACCGGCGGGGTGTGTCGCGGAACGACATCGCCCAGCTTCTGCGGATTGCCACGCACATGAATCGCGACATCGACCACTTTGTCTTCAGTGACCCCCATCGCTGACGGCAACTCCGGCCCAACCTTCTCGAGCGCGGCCAGTTCGTCGCGCAGCTTCTTCAAGTCGGCCTTTGTGGCTTCGGGATACAGCGTCTCCAATTTCTCCGGCGGCTTTTTGTCAGCATCGGCAGCCAGACTATCCTGAGCTTTTTTGTCGGCGGCGGAGATGAACTCGGCGACGGCTTTTTTCTTTGAGGCCAGTTTTGTTTCGTATTCGGCTTTCATTGCAGTCGCGGCGGCGGAAGGGAGAAAATTTTCGTGCCACTCGGCGAGCTTTGTGTACTTCCGCATCGACTGCGTGCTTTTGAAGATTCCCGCCAAGCCGTAATAGTCCGCCGTCTCGATCGGATCAAACTTGTGATCGTGGCACCGAGCACAGCCGAGCGTCAGACCGAGAAACGCTCGGCCAGTCGTGTCGAGCTGCTCGTCGATAATGTCCATTCGCATCTTGGCTTCGTCGGTCTCGGCAATCACTTTCGGGCCGATGCCCAGAAACCCGGTCGCGATCAACTGCTCATGCTGCTGAGCTTCATTCGTGAACGGCAGCAGATCGCCCGCTAATTGCTCAATGACAAACCGATCGAACGGCTTGTCCGAATTGAATGCCGCCACGACGTAATCTCGATACCGCCACGCATTCGCGTGACAGACATTTTCATCCAGCCCGTTCGAGTCCGCGTATCGCGCCACATCCAGCCAATGCCGAGCCCATCGCTCGCCGTACTGCGGCGAATCCAGCAACCGATCAACGATGTGCGCGAACGCATCGGTCGAATCATCGGCCAGAAATTTTTCGATCTCCTCCGGCGTCGGCGGCAGACCAGTCAAATCAAATGTGACTCGGCGAATCAGCGTCCGCTTGTCGGCTTTCGGAGCGGGCGACAACCCGGCTTCTTCGATCTTCGCCAGGATGAATCGATCCAGCACCGACTGCGGCCAATCGGAATTCTTCACGACCGGGACTTGCGGCTCGGCCGTCGGCTGAAACGCCCAATGATTCGGATCGCGAGTTCGCTTGCCTGTCGGCTCGGCTTTTGGGAACGGAGCGCCCATCTCGACCCAGCGAACGAGATCGGCGATCTGCTTCTCGGTCAGCTTTCCCTCTTTCGGCATTTTGAGGTCTTCGTCCTCATGCCGCACCGCGCGAATCAACAAGCTTTCCTTCGGCTTCCCCGGCACAATCGCCGCACCGGAATCCCCGCCGCGTATCACGGCCTCGTGCGAATCGAGCCGCAAGCCGCCCCACTGCTTCTTGTCGCCGTGACATTTCAGGCACTGTTCGGCCAACACCGGCCGGATCGACGATTCAAAGAAGCGCTGTTGCTCGGCAGTCGGAACTTGAATGGCAGCCGGTTCCTCGGCGGCGAGCACAGTACAAATCAAGATTGCAAACATCCTCGATCCTCCGCGTTGCGGTCAGAAACCGAGAATGAGGATAAACGACCGCCGCCGACTCAGCCAGTTGTGTCTTACGAACCCAGAGCCGGCCTATTGGTGAATTTGTGTGACACGCCCTGACCACCGAGGCAACGAGTTCGGCAGGAATCACCGGAAGAGCTTGCGTCGGATGGGGTTCGACGGAATAAGGCGGCAACTGAAGTCATCATCGTCGCGAATCGACCGTGAACTCTGGAATGACTGACCGACTTTTCCGTGTGATCCGATGAATCCACCAATTCGTGTAAGTCATCATCCCCGTTTTTCCAAGCCAGTCACACACGTCTGGAAAAGTCCATGATTTCGTTGCCCGGTTTTCCAAACCGGGCCTGTTGCCTTTCGTCTTGGAAAGAATCGTCTCAAGAACAAACTTGGTGTGACATGTCCCTCCTGATGTTCATCGCCATTCTTCCGGTGTGTCTGGTTTTTGGTTTGCAGATTTTTTGGACTCGCCAATTCCTGAGAGAGTTCACTCGGAAGCAGCCAGCCGGCAGACGAAGATCGAAACGATCCGTTGCGGTGATCCTCCCGTTGCGAGGAGCTGACCCTTCCTTGCGCGAGTGCCTGAATGGGTTGATGAATCAGAGACATCAACCATTCACGTTGCATGTTGTTCTGGACGGAGACAGAGACCCGTCTTCCGTGGTTGTTGACGAGGTTCGTTCGGCTCATCCCGCCGCGCCGATTCGCGTGTATGTGTTGCATCATCCGTTACCGACGTGTGGCTTGAAGGTGAGCGCGTTGACGCAAGCGATTCAGAACATTGATGAATCCGTGGAGATTGTGGTCATCGTGGATGCCGACGCGCGGCCTGATCCGAATTGGCTGAGCGATCTAGTCGAACCGTTTGACGATCCTTCGGTCGGAGCCACTTGCGGTGTGCGCTGGTATCGTCCGGCGGTGAATTCGTTCGTCAACATTGCTCGGCGACAGTGGAACTGCGACGTGATCGTACAAATGCACGCGTTTGAAGTTCCGTGGGGCGGTTCGTTGGCGATTCGTCGAGAGGTTGCCTGTCACGCAAATAACCTCCGTCGCTGGAATCGGTCGCTGTGTGACGACGCGCCGCTCGCAGCCACTCTGAACGAATTGGGACTCCGCTTGCGAGTCCTCCCGCAGCTTGTACTCGTGAACGATGAATCCACCGATCTTGTTGACTGCTTTCAATTCATACGCCGCCAAATCCTGCTGGCCTTGCTGCATCATCCGTCGCGACGCGGCATGTTGTTGTTCGGAATTGGCAAAATCTCCTGGCCGGTGATTCTGATTTCGATGTTGCTGATGAATCTCGACAACCCGCTGTGCGTGATCACGATGTTGGCCACGTTGACGATCGCTTACGTCACCCAACTGAAGCTCACGAACGCGACCACGTTCGCCGTGCTCAACGCCCTCTCGGAACGAACGGGGGTCCAAAACCCTTACCGGATTTGTCCCAAGTCGATCGTCGCAGGATTCCTGACGATGCCGTTCGTGGCCGCCACGTTCGTCTCGGCACTTTGTGTGCGGCAAATCCGCTGGCGAGGAATCACCTACGAATTGAGGGGGCCATCGTCCATCCGAATGCAGCAATATCTCCCCTATCGGCCAAACGACTTCGCCACGCCAAGCTCTGCCAAGTCGATCGTGTGACTGAGAATCGCGACCGCAACAAGCCCGAGGTCCAGCCACCCGCGTTGGCTCATTCAGGCGTTTCATTCGCGGCGACAACGGCTAAATTTCCGGCTCGCGGATAGCAGCCTGTGAAAAAATGTCGGATGGGCACTCTGGCCCGTCCGCTTTTCGGCCCAAAGACGGGCAAGAGTGCCCGTCTTACGAGGTTTTTCAACAGACTTCTAAGTCATTCGGAAAGGACGATCTGGCGGCCATGTTTGAAAAAGTCGGAGACGCGAGTTTCATTAAGGGTGAGCATGAGGTGCTGAAGTTCTGGGAGCAGAACGGCATCTTCGACAAATTACGGCAGCAGAATGCGGGGAAGCCCAAGTGGAATTTCCTCGATGGGCCGATCACGGCGAACAATCCGATGGGCGTGCATCACGCCTGGGGGCGGACCTACAAGGACGCCTATCAACGCTACTACGCGATGACCGGACATGAACTGCGGTATCAGAACGGGTTCGATTGCCAGGGGCTGTGGGTCGAGGTCGAAGTCGAGAAGGAATTGAACCTCGGCTCGAAGACCGCCATCGCCGAGTACGGCATCGACAAGTTCGTCGACGCCTGCAAACGCCGCGTGCTGAAGTTCGCGGCGCGGCAGACGGAACAATCCATTCGCCTCGGCTATTGGACCGATTGGGACGATCCCGACACGCTGCGTTTGCTGGCGTCGAAGATCGGGACGGAAGAAGTCGTGACGATCACGACTCCGTCCGGAAAGACCGAGTCGGGGACCGCCAGCGAACTGGTCGCACGGCTCGGCAATGCGGAATGGGGCGGGAGCTACTTCACGTTCTCGACCGAGAACAACGAGACGATCTGGACGTTTCTCAAGAAGTGCTTCAATCGCGGCAAGATCTATCGCGGCTACGACGTGATGCCGTGGTCCGGTCGAGGCGGCAGCGCGTACTCGCAGATGGAAGTCGCCGATGGGCGCAAGCTGACGGTTCACAAGTCGATCTTCGTGCGGTTTCCGCTCGTGGGGCAGGTTTTCAACCTGCCCGGCCAGAGCGACGAAGGGCAGGCAGGTTACAAAC
Source organism: Planctomyces sp. (assembly GCA_031375695.1). GTDB lineage: Bacteria > Planctomycetota > Planctomycetia > Planctomycetales > Planctomycetaceae > SXKJ01. Next base: position 1,661 of record JANMIF010000573.1, on the reverse strand, counting down.
CTGCCCCACGAGAGAACGAATACCTCCTTGTCTGGACCACAACGCCGTGGACCCTGACCAGCAACGTCGCCGCCGCAGTCAATCCAGACCTGGATTACGTCAAGTTGCGGACCAAGCGCGACGGCAGCGTCTATTATTTCGCGAAGGACAATCTCGAATACCCGCGCCTCGCGAAGGAGTTCAAGGAAGGCTTCGGGCGTCCCGAATGGTCGTGGCCGAGCGGTGTGCCGAAGCTCAAGACGATTGGGCAGATCTTCAAGGAGCAAGGCGGCTACGAGATCGAAGCAACGATCAAAGGCGCGGAGATGATCGGCTGGGAATACACCGGGCCGTTCGATGACTTGCCCGCTCAAAGCGAGTTGGGTGGCGTCCCGTTTGATCCGCGTGTGAAGGACAAATGTGGTAAGACGTGTCATCGCGTTGTCGATGGTGGTCGCGACTTCAAAGGGAATGCGAACGTCGTGGCCGGTGAGGGGACCGGCATCGTTCACATCGCTCCGGGTTGCGGTGATGTGGACCATGTGCTCGGCCAGCAGTTGGGCATCGTCGGCATCGCGCCGCTGGGTGAGGACGGAAGTTTTCTCGACGGATTCGGACCGTTCACCGGCAGGAACTCGACGGATCCCGCGACCGCCGAATTCGTCTTCGAGCAACTCAAAGCGAAGCACCTGCTGGTCAATGTCGAGCAGTACCCGCACATTTACCCGCACTGTTGGCGGACGGGGGACGAGCTGGTCTTTCGGCTGGTCGATGAGTGGTTCATCAACATGGACTGGCGGGACGAGATCAAAGAAGTCACCGAGGCGATTCGCTGGCTCCCCGACAGCGTCAACGGCAAGGAACGGGAGCTGGAATGGCTCACGACGATGCGCGATTGGATGATCTCGAAGAAGCGGTTCTGGGGACTGGCTCTGCCGATCTGGGTCGAGGAGTACGAAGTCAACGGCGAGAAGCGGCTCGACTTCGAGGTCATGGGCTCGCTGGCAGAATTGAAGAGCCGCGCCGTCGAAGGCTGGGAAGTGCTCGAAGGTCACACGCCGCACCGGCCGTGGATCGACGCGGTGAAGATCAAGAATCCGAAGACCGGCCGGCTGATGTCGCGCATCGTCGATGTCGGCAACCCGTGGCTCGACGCTGGCATCGTGCCGTTCTCGACCACGCAGTTCAACACGAACCGCGAGGCGTGGCAGTCGCAGTATCCGCTCGACTTCGTCACCGAATGCTTCCCCGGCCAGTTCCGCAACTGGTTCTATTCGATGCTGTCATTGGCCACGATGATGATGTGGGACGAGGAGGTCGATGGTCGAGGGTTGATGGTTGATGGCAAGACAGGGTCGCCTTCTGCCCCGCTATCAACCATCAACCATCAACCATCAACCCCCGAAGCGAAGCGTCCGTTCAAAACGCTGCTCGGCCACCGCCTCGTCATGAACGAGGACGGCCAGCCGATGCACAAGTCGGACGGCACGGCGATCTGGTTCGAGGAAGCCGCCGAGCAGCTCGGCGTGGACACGATGCGTTGGATGTACCTGGCTCATAACCCGGCGCAAGACCTGCGATTCGGGACTCGGCACAAGGACAAGCCGGTCACGATCGAGACCCCCGACGGCCCCACCGACCACACCGCCGAGGGCCTGCCCGTCTGCGAAGTCGTCAGCAAA
>JANMIF010000565.1:0-4216 GCA_031375695.1 Planctomyces sp. | reverse complement strand
CAGCGGGATGAAACCATGTACCAATTTCGCAGCTCCGTTGAAACCACACAACATTTTCATCTTGCAGACCGTTTGTAGTACAATTCGGCCGATGCAAAGGTGACGTATGGCGCTGGAACTCTTGGAACGTCAAAAACACTTCGACGCGTTGCTGCCGCGACTGGTGGAAGCGTATTCGTTGGTTCCGAGTTCTGGTTCGGCCGAACTGGTGCCGGTGGAAACGCACACGCTGTCTCCATTATTTGCACAGCTTCAGGATGTCGTTTGGAATCAGCTCCCGACCACGGGTGTTTTTCAGGCGACGACCCGCGACACGATCGCTCAAGTGACCGTTCACTGTTCCGAGTTGTTGCGTCAGCGTCAGGATGAAATTCGTCGGTTTGTCCGCACGCTGTGTTATCACGTCGTGCAGTTTCAGGTCAGCGGTGAACATCTTCCGCAGGCGCGGGCCGACGCATTGGACAAGGCACGCCGACCGTTGTTGACCGCCCTGGATCACGTTCTGGTTCCCTTACCACCAGTGCTCACGGCTGAGTTGATCGCTCAACCACTCTCGATCATCCAAGGCACGGTCGTGAAATTGCTGCAAGAGGCCAGCCACACGCTGGCCAAGCAGTTGATTGTTTCCCTGCACATGCTGGTGGAATTGAATGTCGTGGGGATCATCGACTGGAAGGACGAGCGAACTTGCAAGCTCAACTTCTTTCGTCACGCCATCGAACAGGACCAAATCGAGTCCAAGAAAACAACGACCGTGCGACGGGTCGAACGCAACACGTTGGTCCGGGAAGAATGGGAACGGCTGCGAGTCCGCAATCGCTACTTCATTGAACGGCACGAACACCATGTCATGAACGCCGAGGCACGCGAATTGGAGCAGGCAATTCATCCGATTCCTCGCAAGCACGACGAGTTGATTGATCAGATTCCGGAATGGTTGCATCCGCATTTGCGAGTCTTGGAAGGCACCTTGATTCTGGAGCAAATCGTCGAACGACAGATTCGGGAAGATCAGTGGCAATCTGAGCCGCTGTTGCGCAGCACGCAGACAGAAGTCTTACGCAGCACACACGAGCTTGACCCGGCGATCTTGCTCGGCCACTTCGTGCTCACCGGGTGGGGACAACGGGACGTGGACCGAGAAATCCATCGGCGACGACGTGAAGCGACTCTCGAAACTCAGGCACTCGAATTGCCGTCGCCGGAGATTCTTCAAGAAACGAGCAGACTGCAAACTCTGGCCAAGACCACGGCGGTCACGGCGGTGACCATGATGCTCTTCAGCCGATTGCAACCGGGAGTCATGTTGCCGCTGTCATTGCTGTTGAGCGCGGCGGCCATTGCTGTGTTTGGATATTCGCTACGAATCCGTGCTCACATAAGCCATCATCGTGTTGGCTTGATCGACGTTGCCTTCCCAACGGTGGCCGCCGCTTTCGGACTCCTGACGGTTCAGTCGACTTTCTTTGCCTTGCTGTACGGCGCATGGTCGATGCTGGGCCTCGCGGTGCCGCTGGCGCTGGCTGCGGTTGTGACCGGGGTGCTCGCGACATCGCGACAATCTGAGTGAGGAGCCATCGTGTCGTCGCCCGTTCCAAGCACCCCCAGGTCTTTACAGTCCAACGCAAATGGCTCCACATCGGCCTTGCGTGAAAACTTCCTCGTTTCCCAGATCGTCACCATTTTCACGGCGGCGGCTCTGCTCATTACCGGCTGGTTGATCTTCGTGTTTTTTGCAGCAGGTCCGACCCTCGGTTTTCAGGCGGACCAAAAACCGTCGCCGACTCCCGAACCGCCAGTCAATCCCCTCCGGATCACTGACCCGTCGTCGCCGATATTCGAGCCTCGCCCCATCAACACGGCGGGTTCGTCGCGAAAGGACGCGGGGCGGGAACAGTTCGTCTTGCTGAGTTTGCAACGCATCGAGTTTGAGTCCCGAACAACGAACTTGACGACGATCGCTGACAACGTCGGTCAACGGATTGAAAAGTGGCAGCGCCGCATTGAGTCGCTACCGCACAGCGATGAAGGTCGGCGGCTCGTTTCGTCCGCGCGTGAGGTCCGCTTTCTATTGACACAGGAAGTCTTGACGAAGGCTGAGTTGGTCAGCTTGCGTGACTCGATCCAGTTCGTCCGCAATCAGTTCACGCGAACCGAATCGCCCAAGTCCGACCTGAAAACCGAAGACGATAAGCTGGCGAACATCGAAGCCCGACTTCGTTTCACCTGGGCACAATTCGACGCCTCGGAAACCGCATTGGACGAACTCCAGGCCAACGCCAAACCGACATCAAATGGTCCTACGCTGCGCGACGCATTCAAAGCCTTGGACGCTGAGGCGGACAAGGCCGTTCTTCAGGAGGCGACCGAACAGGAAAAAGAACTGAAAGCGCGTTTCGAGGACGAAATCAAGACGGCCAAGCAGGACCGAGATAAGCTGCGGAATGACGCCGAGAGCGCACAAAAGGAATGGAACCGGATCGAAACCGCAGCCAAACAGAAATTGGCAGACGCCGCGAAACAGCGCACCGAACAGTTGCAGGAACTCGCACAGCAACGGCTTGCCGCTCGGAAACGGATGGAAGAGGCGCTTCCTGAATTCCGCGATCAGCTCTCGCCCTTCATATCCAAGGGGTATCGCCAACTGGTAACACGCAAATACGAGGTCGTGATCGACGCGCAACCGTTCTCCTTCTCCGCCATCATTCGCGAGGGCGCTCTCGAAAATGACGCCAAAGGCTTGGAGTCCTTGTTCAGTTTAGGAGGTTCCCAACGCCTTAGTTGGTTGAATGACCGCCCAATCGGTTCCTTCCCGAAAAACGCTTCGGAGCTCGACGTCACAAAACCGGACATCATCCGACAATTAAAGGCCATCCAGGAGTTTCTCCGCCAACATGGTGAAGCGATGGTCGAAGCGAAGCTCCTGAATCCATAACCACACGCCGCCACATCATGAGTGACTCATCCACACCTCCACCACGCAAAGGACATCAGGATCTGCTGCATGCGCTGATTCTTTTGGGTGCCGTCCCCCTGTTGTTTTTCGCGGCATTTAAGCTGGTGGAAACGACGGTCAACGTGTCCACCGAGCCTGATTCCAATGGGCATAAAGAAGTCAAACAGGTCGAAGAAGTCGAAGTGGTTAAAGAACAAGTCAAACTCGTTGACCATCGGCCCACTCCGGCAAAACCTCCGCCGCCGGGCGAGGCTTGGCTGCGTGAGGTCGCTGCACTGGAGCAGCGTGTCGCACAGCAGCGGTCGCTGCCAAATAGGGGCGCGGGGCGGATCGACCAACTCCGGCAACGGCTGACGATTTTGCGACAGCACATCGAACAAAACCTGGATGCCGTTCCGCAGAGCATCCACGACGATCATTCCCTGCGCACCGCACTGTTACGCCTGGCGGATGAAATCGAACAAATCAATCAATCTGCTCTCCGTCCGGCAGCGGGTTTCGATTGGAAATCCGCCTACGCTGAATTCGAGTCGGAACAGCGAACGCAGCACGGTACGAGAGTGGCGATTCAGATCAAGAGTCTGACGACACCACTCAAGGAACCTCATCTCAAGGAAATCGCTGCGATCTCGCAAGAGTCGAAAGAACTCAGATTTCAGATGCAGGATATCGGCATCAAGAAATTTGAACTGGAGCGCTATACGGAGCGTGAACTCGCACATCAGGCGAGACTGCGAGCGTTTGAACTCGATCGAGCCGAGGTTCTGCGGATTCTGAAGCCGTTCATTTCACATCACAACAAAGTGCTTGGCCAGAAGGATGGCAATTGGATCACAGTTCCAGAAGCCCAGCCAATTTCATGGAGCTCCCTTGAGAAATCTGGCGCTCTGCAACCCACGATCGACGGCCTTCGGACACTCTCTAGGATTGGCTGCCAACTGAATCTCTATCCCAACACTCCGCGACCACTGGGAAGCTTCCCGTTCCCGGATGGAGGCGAGCTCAACGTACCACACGAAATCGAAGCCACGAAGCGTGCCCAGCACCTCTTGAGGCAGCATAAGGAAACGCTCATCGAAGAGAGGCTGTTGAATCCTTAGTCATCCGCCACTCCGCTCAGAGAAGACTCATCATGCCGATTGCTCACGCTCGAAAACACATCATCAAATGGATGCTGATTACCGTGATCGGAATCCCTTTCCTTCTGTTGTTTTGGTCGCAATCACGACGGCCGGCGCACCGAAATCAAGCCGTCCCACC
>JANMIF010000244.1:0-3952 GCA_031375695.1 Planctomyces sp. | reverse complement strand
CATTCGATTGCGGTCGGTTCGGTTTTTCTGGAGTGCAATCACTTCGGCGGCGTTCCGGCCGATCTAGAAAGCTTTCGTCGTAGTGAGCTGTTTTACGGCGATGAAGTTCTGGATCGCACGGCTGGGACTGCGGGTGGCATGTTGTCCGTGCTGCGTGACCGAGCGGTTTCGATTCGGCCGTTACTCGTCGCGAGTGCATGTCCCAGTGGTCCGGTGACGAGCGACTGCTATCGCCAGTTGAAACAGAATTTACTGGGTCGCCTGCGATGCAGTTTGCCGGTCGATGGCGTCTTACTGGCGCTGCATGGTTCGGCGGCGGTTGATGATGTTGGCGATCTCGAAGGGGATTTGATGGAGGCAGTGCGGACGTTGGTCGGCGAGAGCGTCCCGATCGTGGCAACGCTCGATCTGCACGCGCACGTCACCGAACCAATGGTTCGTTGCGCCGATGCCCTGATCGCCTGGGAGACTTATCCGCACAAAGATGCCTTCACCACGGGCGAACGCGGAGCGCGAGCGCTGTTGGAGATTTTGGAGGGGACGCTCCGGCCGACAATGGTCTTGGCAAAAGTTCCCGTGCTCGTCAGCGGAGTACTCGGACACACCACTGAGCCGGGACCGTTTGCCGACGTGATGCGATTGGCAAAGTCGATGGAGCGTGACGGCTCTGCGTATTCGACAAGCGCCTTTTTGGTTCACCCGTATCTCGATTTACCCGAAATGGGTGGTGGCGGATTGGTGATCACGAACAACGATCCGCCGACGGCCGAACGGCAGGCTCGGCAGATCGCGGAGTTGTATTGGCAGAAGCGTTTCGATTTGGAACCGCCGGTGTTTTCGCCCGCCGAGGCAATCGAACAAGGGCTGCGAATCGGCGGCGGTCCGGTGCTGCTCGTGGAAACAGCGGATTGCTGTGGCGGCGGCGCGGCGGGGGACAGTGCTGCTTCGCTGCGAGCGTTACTCACGGCCAATGTCGATCAGCCGTGCCTTGTGCCGATTGTCGATCCGCTCGCGGCGGCACAATGTCACGCGGCCGGCGAACTGGCGGAGGTCACATTGCGACTCGGTCATCAAATCGATCCGAAATGGGGCGAGCCGATTTTGGTGACCGGCCGAGTTCGAAAGCTCAGCGACGGCTGCTTTCGATATCGCGGCGGTATTTGGGACGGTCAAGCGGGCAACATGGGTCCGTCCGCGGTGTTGCAAGTCGGTAGTCTACAAATCGCCATCGCGTCGCACGGCACCTACGAATGGTGCGGCGAGCAGTATGAACTGCTCGGCCTGAATGCACGCGCGGCGAAGTTCGTCGTGGTCAAGAACCCGATGAACTACAGCATGGCCTACGGCGATATCGCCCAGGGAGAGTTTATTCTTGACACGCCCGGTCCGACTCCAGCGACGTTGCGAAACATTCACTTCAGGAACGTGCGCCGTCCGTACTTTCCCGCTGATGAAGAGATTCCCGGACTACAACCGATTATCCTGCGCGGCGCGTTTCGGAAGTTCTCAGACTAAGAAACAGGAGGACATGGTGCCACAACGGATTTTGAGCATATCGGGATTACGTGGAGTGATTGGGGACGGGCTAGATCCACTGTTCTTGGTTGAGTTTGCGATGGCCGTTGGGACACTGGCCGATCGCGGGACGGTCGTGGTATCGCGAGACGGACGATCGACCGGTGAGATGGTTCGTCATGCGGTCGTGTCGGGGTTGTTGGCGACTGGCTGTCGAGTTCTCGACGCGGGGATTGCAACAACTCCGACCTGCGGCGTGTTGGTGCGACATCATCAAGCCGCCGCGGGTTTGCAGATTACGGCCAGCCACAATCCGATCCCGTGGAATGGCCTAAAACCGTTTTCCCGCGCTGGGGCCGTATTGAACGCCGAGCAAGGCGCAGAACTGCTCGACATCTTGAACCGTAAGGCGTTCCGACTGGCAAGTTGGGATCATTTGGGAACAGTCGAAGTGCTGACCGATGCCGCGTCGCCACATGTGGATCGCGTGATGTCGTTGATCAACGTCCCCGCGATCCGAGCGAAGAAGTTCCGAGTCGTGCTGGACTGCAATCACGGATCGGGAGGCGTCGCGACACCCGAGTTCTTGCGGTCTCTCGGCTGTGACGTGACGGTTCTGGGCGAGACTCCTGACGGTCAGTTTGAACATGTGCCGGAGCCGCTGGCGGTGAACTTGACCGGTTTGTGTGACACGGTCAAACGGCTCGACGCGGATGCCGGGTTCGCTCAAGACCCAGATGCCGATCGATTGGCGATCGTCGATGAGACCGGTCGGTATATCGGCGAGGAGTTGACGCTGGCCTTGTGCGCAGACTTTGTTCTGGCGAAACGCCAAGGCCCGTTCGTCGTGAATGGTTCCACGAGCCGCGTGACGGCGGACCTAGCAGCTCGGCATGGCTGTCCGTTTTTTCGATCGCACGTTGGCGAAGCGAATGTCGTGTCGAAAATGATCGCGGTCGGAGCGGTTCTTGGTGGCGAAGGAAACGGCGGAGTCATCGATCCGCAGGTGGGGTTTGTTCGCGACAGTTTCGTGGCAATGGGTTACGTACTGAATGGACTGGCGGAAACCTCCGGCCGCAAACTTTCAGCCTGGGCCGATGCGCTCCCTCAGTACACGATCATCAAAGACAAACTGGAGTGCCCGCGCGAACGAGTCGGCGACGCCTGTGCGGCGTTGCGACGCGCGTTCGCAAACGCAGACGCAACCGAAGGTGACGGCTTGCGCCTCGATTGGCCGGATCGCTGGGTACAGGTGCGCGCCAGCAACACGGAGCCAATCATTCGCGTGATCGCCGAAGCGCCGACAAACGCCGCGGCACGCGAATTGTGTCTTGAGGCGGCGATCATCGTGAAACGTGCCGTCGAATGAATTCCGGCAAAGTGTACGGGAATCGGATCGACGAGATTGCTCACTAAGTCAGACGTCCACATTCGTGCGCGGACTTGAGTTCCGCGAAACCTCGTCGGAGCGCGGCTTGATAGAGCCATAAGTCGCCGCTGTAGGCGATCATCGTGAAGCCGCGCTGCATTTGAGCCTGGCCTTCGGCCACGCTCATGACGAGCACGGCGGGAGCTTTGTGATTGGTTTGGCAAGCGGCCAAAAACCGGTCGGTGGCGGCGACAACTTGCGGATGCTGCATCTGGCCGGGGACGCCCAGCGAGTTGGTCAGGTCGTACAGTCCCAGCCATAACGCATCGATCTCTGGAACGGCGGCGATCTGTTCGACGTTGTCTAAACCGCGAGCGGTTTCGATCTGCACGATAAGCATGACCTCGTCATTGGCCGATTGAACGATGTCAGGGATCGAGGCGTTTCGATAGTCGTCATGAGCGATCGTGAACGCGGCTCCGCGCCGGCCGATCGGCGGATACTTGGCCGAACTGGCTAGCCGCCGGGCTTGCTCGGCGTCTTCGCACATCGGGATCATGACTCCCATCGCCCCCATGTCGAGCACGCGCGCGACGAAGTGATATTCCGTCGCCGGAATGCGGACGATCGGGATCAGGCTCGCTTTGGGAGTCGTAGCGATCAGCATCCGAATGCTTTCCACGCTCCAGCCGCTGTGTTCCATGTCAAACAGGGCGAACTCGGCACCCGCATTCGCGGCCAGCCGAGCGATGCCGGTCGTGTTAAACTCGAACATCATCGTGCCGATCGACACTTGGCCGGCGCGGAGTTTGTGCTTGACGAAGTTGGTGTGCATGGCTGGCCTTGATGTTAGAAGAAAATGACACTACCCCGACGCGCGAGCGAGGGCGAAGGCCCATTCTCTCTTGCTTGGCGCGAAAGAGCATTTGCCGTCGCTTGCGCGTTGGGTTAGTGCGGGCGTGTAGAGACAAGATAGGTCTTGTTAGTCTCGTCGCCAATTGACAAAAGTGTTCCGCATGATCTCAACTGCTCGAAGCCGATTGGCTCTGCGTTTCTTTTCCGTGGTGA
>JANMIF010000532.1:0-1514 GCA_031375695.1 Planctomyces sp. | reverse complement strand
GGCACATTGGCCATCGCGGAGCCATTTGGGGCCGGCTTGGTTCGCGATTTGAATCGAGCCATTTGCGAGGTCGGCACGCTGCGATACTCTGGGCGTTCACAGGCGAAACGCGGCCGGGGCGCCAAGCCCGAACATCCCGGCAACATCGTTCCCAAGACGAGAACGGCCGTCAGAAAAGTCCAGCGAGTTCGTTGAGTCGCCACGAGAGCACCTCGATTACAACTAACCCGAAGCATCAGCGAGGGCCAGCGTTCCATGAACCTCTGAGTCTGGTGTCGCGTGAAGCGTTCGCCCTCTCTGACGCTTCGGATTAGTCAGCATTCGTTATCCGAATTCCGGTCGGCGCCGGCCGAGCTGTTCTTTTAGGCGAGTGACAATGCTGCTGTGCATTTGGCTGACACGCGATTCGGACAACCCCAGCGTCGTCCCGATCTCTTTCATCGTCAGCTCTTCGTAGTAGTACAGAATAATGATCAGCCGCTCGCTGCGGTTAAGACCTTTCGTCACTAGTCGCATCAAGTCCCGTTTTTGAATTCCGTTGGTCGGGTCTTCGCCTTTGCTGTCTTCCAGGATGTCCACTTCGCGGACGTCTTTGTAGCTGTCGGTTTCGTACCACTTCTTGTTCAAGCTAACGAGGTTGACCGCGCTCGCTTCGGTCTTCAGTGTTTGGTATTCCTCGACCGGCACGCCCAGATGTTTGGCGACATCGTGATCGGCAGGCGGATAGCCCAGTTCGACCTCGGCCCGCTTGCGCGCCGCTTCGATCTTGCTGGCTTTGCTACGAACCAGCCGAGGCACCCAGTCCATCGTGCGAAGTTCGTCCAGCATCGCGCCCCGAATTCGCGGCACGCAGTACGTTTCAAACTTCACGCCACGTCCCATGTCGAACGCTTCGATCGCATCCATCAGCCCGAACACGCCGGCGGAAATCAGGTCGTTCAAATCCACACCGTCCGGCAGCTTCGACCAGACTCGTTCGGCGTTATACCGAACCAACGGCAGATAGCGCTCCATCAATTGATTGCGCAATTGCTGATCGGATTGATCGCTCTTGAACTCGGTCCAGACATCAACCAGTTGCTCTTCCGTGAGTTTGACAGCAGGCATCAGAAAACCCTCCGTGGTGGAGTTATGTTCGACGGCGGATGTGAGACCGTCAACACGAGACAGGTGGGACAGTGGGGCGGGATGTCGCTCGGCGAAGTTTGCGTCCGACACAATTTCGGCTCGCGCGGCATCACTCCTATTTCTCAGAAATCGTCATTTGGTGGGAGAGGAGATCAGTCAATTCGTCATATTTTTCCTAATCAGCAAAGTCAATTAGTTGGCGTTCGGCGAGAAATGCCGCACGAGGCGAAATCTCAAGAACCAAATCTCAAATTAGCCCGGATTTCTCACTCCGCATATGACACAAGACGGCTCGTTCGTGACTAAGTGTTGTGTTCGTCAGCACTTCACCACGATCACGGAGGCTGTCTTGTGAAAACAGAGTGTCAGACACGGTTGTTCGAGTT
>JANMIF010000527.1:0-9360 GCA_031375695.1 Planctomyces sp. | reverse complement strand
TGCCGTTTGAAACCAATCGCGGACAATTCATCGTGGGTGCGATTGGCTTCACGCAGTGAAGAGGCTTGGGCGCGGGTCACAAGCATCAATCGCGTGCGGTTAGGATCAGATAAGGCATCCACCGCAGATTTGTATTTTTCTCGTTGTTTTTCCAATCCGGCGAGCGGGCCGAGGCAAGACGCATCGCCTTTGCCTTCATCCAGAAAACCGCTCCATGCCCCCGGCAACTGCAAAAGCCGAATTGTGTGACCCGTTGGTGCCGTGTCGAAGATGACGTGGTCATAATCTCTAAGTATTGCCGCATCGGTCAGAAGTGCCGTGAATTCATCAAAGGCGGCAATCTCCGTCGTGCAGGCACCTGAGAGTTGTTCTTCGATGCCTTTGACCACGTTTTCTGGTAGAACTCCGCGAACTGGCCCGACGATCTTGTCGCGGTAAATCTGTGCGGCAGCTTGCGGGTCGATTTCCAAACCGGACAATCGCGGTACCGACTCGAACGGTGTAATCTTGTTGCCGATGGCAATTCCGAATACCTGTCCAACATTCGAGGCTGGATCGGTGCTGACCAGCAGCACTCTTTTTCCTGCATCAGCAAGTTGAACGGCGGTGGCACATGCCAGTGAAGTTTTGCCAACTCCACCCTTCCCGGTGAAGAAGAGAAAGTTCGGGAGTTGGTCGAGAAACTTCATCATGTCATATTCCTTCAAAAATGGATTTAGCAGCTACGATTGCCACTGCAACAGCCGCCGCCTTGTTTGGTGTCCGTCGCAGTTAGGCTGATCTTCGCCCACTTCGCCAATTCCGTGCGATGCGGATAACGGCCAGCCAAGGCCATTTCGCCATCGACCAAAATCAACGGCAGTGCCTCCGCTCCCGACCGCCCCAGAAAACCTTTCACGATAGGGTTTTCGGCAAAAACCATCGGTTGTTGCGCCAGATTGAAACGCTCAATCTGCCCCCCTTGGCTTTTCAGCCAATCAACATCGGCGGCAAAGGTGACCTTTTCCTGGTCGACACCCACGCCGCAAATGCCGGTGCTGCAACAGAGGGCAGGATCATAAACTTCAATCTTGGTCATCTTGATCTCCTTTGTATTGTTGTTCAGAGTTGGTCTTTTCCGATGGAAGCCAATGCCGCCGCCAATTCGCTCTGCGGCATCGTCTCAACAGGCAGGGCGACAAGTGCTTTGACTCGCCGTTCAAGTTGGGTATAGACGCGGTCAAATACCGCTGCGACTTCGTCGGAAGTGCCTACGGCATGGGCTGGATCGGGCACGCCCCAATGAGCTTTGACCGGACCGCCCGGAAAGAGCGGACAGGATTCTCCAGCAGCGGCATCACATACGGTAATCACAATGTTGATTTGCTGATCGACAAACTCATCCCAGGACTTGCTGCGATAACCCTCGGTTGGCAGCCCATGACGAGCAAGGGTTTGCAGACTCACCGGATTGACCTGTCCAGTGGGAAAACTCCCAGCGCTGAAAGCTTTGAATCGCCCGAGTCCCCAATGGTTCAAGAGACCCTCGGCCATGACGCTACGACAGGAGTTGCCCGTGCAGAGAATCAGTACTGTTTTCATTGGCAGCTCCTCCCAAGCTTCATTGCACAAACGCGACCGCTTGATCGGTCGGCCAAGGCGATACGCAGATACTTCATGGACTGGTTCCCTCAGAAGTGGGTTGACAGCGAGGCGATTCCGCACTCTCGCGGATACAGCAATTTGCGAGCAAGAACTGGCCTAGGCTTTGTAAAGCGTCAATATTGGCGAAATAGATCACTTGGCGACCATTACGGCGGGAAGCGACCAGCCCGGAACGCTCTAACTGCGACAGATGAAACGAAAGCGTGTTGTGTGGTACGGCCAGCCGATCAGCCAAATCGCCAGCAGGCAATCCAGTGTGGCCATGTTCCACCAGTGCGAGCAAAGCCGACAGTCTCGTTTCCTGCGAAAGTGCCGCAAAGGCATCAACTGCTTTTGATTTGTCCATATTTCTAGAATAATGGACATATTGCTTTTGTCAAGCTATGGCTCACATTCCCAAAGCATCAAGCAGTCAGGAACCCCGCCATTTCGCAGCCAGCACTTCCACATAAGTCTTAATCATAATGTGACTTACCGTCACTCAATTGCCGCCGCAGTACGGCTTCCCAGCCCCTCACCCCGGCCACAAAAAGTTCAATAGCCGTCTTGTCGCCCCGACTTGACGAAAAAGAAAGCCCTCCGGCCAATAGGTCGAAGGGCTTTTTTTCTTGATTTTCCCGCAGTTTTAGTAAGTTGAACCGAGTTCAAAATTCTTCGGCCGGGGCCAGAGGTAAGTTGTTGGTTTTGGCGTAACCCACTTCTGAGTCAGCTCTTTCGATGGTTCAAAAAGGTGTCTGCGACTCGTCGGAGGGCTCGAGGCGGCCGGTGTGTTGAAGCAAGGCGATGGTTTCTTCGCCGAACAGGCGCGTCATGTCGCGGAAGCCGATGCCTCGTAGCGAACATGACGGCTGGGCTGACGCTCATCACGCAGATGCCAAAGCCGCCGATGACGTTATCGACCAGCAGATCGAAGTTGCTGGCATCGACGACGATGTTCAGCGCGTGCAAGACGCCGGCGTTGCGGAATAGCTCGTCGAGCTTCGAGCGACAGTTCGCAGCAGCACTCGGCACGACGAGCGGCTGTTGAGCGATCTTCTTGATCGTCACTCGCGGCGCGGTCAGCAGCGGATGACCGGTTGGAGCCATCAGCATGAAGGAATAGGCCGTCAGCGGAGTCACCGTGATCGCGGCGCGCGGCTCGGCGTCGAACTGACCGACGATCGCGATGTCGGCCTCGCCGTTTTCCAAACTGGCACGCGCCCCTTGCGACGAGCGGTCAATGATCGAGAGTTGCAACTCGGGATGCCGACGACGGAACTCGGCGAGCGACTTGCTCAGTTCGTGCTTCAGCAACTGAATCGTCGAAGCGAGCACCAGCCGCTGCGGAACGGATCGCGTCCGCTGAGCGAACATGTCGTGCAGCGAATCAAACCCTTCGACGATCTGCCGCGCGGCGTCGACTAACGCCTTCCCGTCTTCCGTGAATTCGACGTTTTTGCCATCGACGCGCAAGAGTTCGACACCGAACTCGGCTTCGAGCCCGCGCACTTGTTGCCAGACCGACGGCGTCGCCAGTTCCAGCTCAGTGGCCGCAGCGGCAAAGCTCTTCCAACGACTCACCTCGACCAACGCGCGAAGCTGTTGGAAAAGCAGTTCCTTGAAGAAGGGACGCGGCGATGTGGGTGAGATTTTCATTAGGCCCAGCGTAACGGGATATTTTGTGGCAAAATGTCCCCGTTCGTGGAGTGTTATGCTGGCAGGTCTGCCGATTGCCTCCCAGGACGCCGAGAGTCCTGCACAATGACGCCGTTTGAGTCCGGAAAACACGACCAATTTATCCGGCTGTACGTCGAGAACGAAACGGCGTTGCGGGGGTTCGTGCGTTCGCTCGTGCCGACGCTGGAGGATGTCGGGGACGTGATGCAGGAAACGGCTGCCGTGCTGTGGCGGAAGTTCGACGACCTGGATTCGCCAGCCAATTTCCGACGCTGGGCGTTCGGGGTGGCGCGGTTCGAAGCACTGGCCCACCGTCGCGAGCGGGCACGGGACCGGCATGTGTTCGGCGATGAATTGATGGCGCTGCTGGAAGCAGAAACGATGGCGGCGGGTGAGCACAGTGACCAGGAGTTGCTGGCGTTGGAATCCTGCCTTACGAAACTACCACGCGCTCAACGGGCGCTGCTCGAGGCGGCGTATTCGCCGGGGGTACGAATCGACGAGATGCCGTGGGAATCCGGCCGCACCGCGATGTCGATCTACAAAGCCTTGCACCGCATCCGCATTGTGCTCGTCGATTGTGTGCGGCAGACGATGGCCACGGAGGGCATGGTATGAAATCCGACAGGGACCTGATGGATTTGGTGGGTCGCTATCTCAGCGGCCAGGCAAATCACGAAGAAGCGAAGCGACTGGAAGCGTTGCTCCTGGATGATCCGCAACTGCGGACCGATTTCCTGGCATATGCGCGGCTGGATTCAGCGCTCCCCGTCGTCGCCGTGAAGAAACAAAGTGAAGTACCGACGGCTCCCGCTAAGTTCCGCGGAATGCATCGACTGGCACTTGTGGCCGCTGCGGTGATGCTGATTCTGTCTGCTGGTCTGTTTTGGTTCCGGCAACCGTCGGACGCACATGCAGTTCTGGGAACGATCACTCGAGTTCATGAGGCTGAGATTCAAGGTGATCGTCCGCGACTAGTGGCCGGACAACCCGTTCAAGCCGAGCGATGGAATCTGGTGAGCGGCCTTGTGGAATTCACCCTCAAGAACGGCGTGATTCTCGTCCTGGAAGGGCCGGGCGAACTGGAGTTCTTCTCGCCGATGCGGGCGGCAATGCAGAGCGGTCAGGTTGTCGTGCGGGTTCCGGAAAAGGCGATCGGATTTGAGCTGGATTCTCCGGCGGCCCGGATTGTCGATCAGGGGACGGAATTCGCGGTCAAGGTGGGGCCGGACCTGGAAACTGACGTGCAGGTTTTCGAGGGTGCCGTCGTTGCGACCCCCGTCCGGAGCGGTTTTTCGAGTCGAATGGAGGCTGGAACCGCCTCGCGTTTCAACATGAATGCGACATCGGCACCGCTCAAGCTGGAGTTTTCGGAAACGCGCTTTCTGCGTCACATTCCCAATAACATCAAACCTGGAGTGAGGCTCGTTCGTTGACCAATGTCCGCGAAACATCGCCCTTGAATTTACATCATATGTGATGTGGAAATGGATCGGGACATTTGCCATGACGAACCGCCAATCTCTCTTTGAGAAGCTCGAAAGTCGCCGCCGGGAACTCGGACTCAGTCAGTCCGCGTTAGCCGAGCATAGCGGTGTTTCTCTGCCAACAATCCAGCGGATTCTCTCTGGCCACAGCCCGGCTGCGAGTTTCGAGAATACGGTTGCCATCGCACAAGCGATGGGAATGCAGTTGGATCTCGTCCCGATTTTTCCGGCCCAGGAAATTCTTGAGCAGCAAGCCCGCAAGAAGGCCGAGCGGCTTGTGGGTATGGTTCAAGGAACGTCAGCTTTGGAGGCCCAGTCGGTGTCCTCGCGACATATCGGGCAGATGATCAAAAAACCATTCATGAGCTTCTGGCGGGCTCCCGTCGCAGGCTTTGGGCGGAATGACCGTGGTGTGGAATCCAATTCTCGGCGAGACGCCGATCGACATCTCGGGTCTCAAGATTTCTGGTGTAAACAATCGGATGGAACTTTCGATTGTCGAAGCCGAAAATGTCCGCAAGGCCATCGTCAATTACTTTGGCGGCTCGTTGACTCGTCGAACTGCCAAGTTCGATTGTTGGCGGACCTGAAAAAGTGCTCAAGACGTCACTGCTGGTTGACCTAGCGTTGTCGCTCGGAGTCGGTACTCAGTGGTTCGGTAATCCCGACTTCGCGTGTCTGTGATGCTGCTGAGTGGCGAGAGTGGTGGCTACACGCTGCGCGAGACGGCCCGACGCATCGCGCTCGCCAAAGGCCGAATGCTGTCGTCCGCTTCCGTGTTCTGGGGATTCGATCTCCCGCAATTGGGCAACGGCGAGCACCTGAAAGTTCTCGCGGATAAAATCGAGCGGCTGAAGATCAAGGTAACCATCATCGACCCGGCTTATCTTTGCCTCTTGTCGGCCGGCATGTCGCTGAACCTCACATCGAACGTATTTGGTATGGGTACGCTGCTGAAAGGCGTCAGTGACATCGGACAGCAGACCGGTTGCACGATGATGGTCTGCCATCACACCCGTAAGAACGATCGGCAGTCGATGTACGACGTACCCGACTTGGAAGATTTTAGCGGAAGCGGGTTCGCGGAATGGGCAAGACAGTGGATTCTTTTGAACCGCCGCGAGGCGTATTCGTCAGACGGTCGGGCGTGCCCTCTGGATGGCGGCAGGCGGTTCGGCCGGTCACTCTGGCACATACGCCAGCGACGTGGTCGAAGTCAGGATCGGCGACGACGGTGACTGCCGAACATGGGATGTGACGGTCAAGAAAGCGGCCGAGGCAATCCAGCAAACCAAGGCGGCGAAGGAAGACTCGAAGGAGAAAATGCGGAAGGAAACCGCCGCGAGCAACGCCGCAAGAATTCTCGACATCATCCGCAATTCTTCCGAGCCGCTCACAGCCCCAAAACTGAAAACCAAAACGGGAATGAACACGGTCACATTCGCACCGCAATTGAACTGCTCGAAAGCGAGATTATTGCGGCGGAAACGAAGGGTGGAAACGGTCGAACTTGCACCGTCTACCGTCTCAGAAACCGAGTAGAAAACGGAGCGGACAATAGTAGCGGACAATGACTGTCGGCTACTGGCAGCAGCGGACAAGACAATCCCCCCCTTAGGGGGTTGTCTGTCCTGAATGCTGCCTGTTGGCTGCAAAATCGTTTGAGCAGACAAAGGGAGAACTGTCCGCTGAACCACACAACAAATCGGCTGACCTCGACATCGCCGGCCGACCACCCCCCGATCGAAAGGTACTCCGCAGTTTTTTCCTCAATGACCAGCTAACGTTCACTTCTCAGCGGTGCGAATTTCTTCACCGTAATGGAGCGACGAGTGCTGAATTAACGCGGCATCAAAAAAGGCCCGAAGCGATTGAACGCTTCGGGCCTTTGTGAATTGATGGAATTGCATGGCTTCAATTGCGTTGCTGTTCCCAGGCGGCGACGTCTTTGGCGTCGGGAGCCAGCAAGAAGATTTCGACGCGGCGATTTTTGCTGCGTGCCTTCGGGTCTTTGTTGTCGGCGACCCCTTCAAACATGTTTGCGCCCGCTGATCTCATTCGACGTTCGTCGACGCCGTGCTTTCTCAAAGCCAGCAGGACCGAGTTGGCTCGGTTAGTTGATAGGTGCCAGTTGGTCGGATGTTTGGCTTTCGTCGTTTGTTTGACGATCGGGCGGTCGTCGGTGTGGCCGACGATTTGAACTCGCAACGCCCGCGTATCGGCATCGTTCATCAACCGTGCAATATCGTTCAATAACGCGTCGGCTTGCTGACGGACTTCGTCGCTGCCTGATTCAAACAGCAAGTCGGAGTCAAGCTTGGCGACGCCACTGTTCTCGTCGAATTCAATCCCTTTGTCGCGGTACTTTCTGACGAGTTCACGGAATCGCGCGTTTGCCTCGGGCGTCAGCGGATTGTTGTTCGACATGTTTTTGTAGCGATCGGCCAGTTGCGACCGTTCGGAGTTCAGATTGTCGATGCGCTTGTTGGCGATGTCCAAATTGCCGCGCAGTTGGTCGTTCTGCTGCTGCATTTGAGCCAACATTCGACGCTGGCCATCGGCGTCTTGAGACATGACTTTGTTTTGGCCATACAGTTGATTGGTCCGATACTGGCTTTGTCGCAGCGACGTGCGTGGGGCCATGCCGAACATGTAGCAACCGGTGGATGGCAGGCTCAGCAGAGCCAGCAAACACAGAATCCCTGATTTCCGAACGTCAAGTGACATGAGAAATTGCTCCGTTCGAGGCGGGTGCCTGGCGGTCGCATGGTCACATCGCAACGGATGCACTCATGGCAACTGTCAGGTGCGTTAGGCAGAGAACACGGATGGGAAGGATCAAGGCGGGAAATGCGGTGTCGTGCCATGATCGGCAGAGAGAGGGGAAGAACTCCCGAAGGGTGGTTCCCTCACGCCGGTCAAGCGGGCGGGGTTCTAGTCGTTCCTGAAAAACGTGCCAAGGCGAATTTGACGATTTTTCGCAACGGATGGAAAACCGGAGAATCCGCCAGCAACGGGGGCGGTTTCGGTAAGCTTGCGAACTTTTGCTCGGATTGATGAATCGCCTTGCTCAATGTCTTTCGGAATCTAGAATCTCTCCGCATCGTATGAATCGGACCGATGGGTCTCATTCGTTCTACCAGCGAGAGTCGGAACCGTCATGGCGAAACGCTATCTCAGTATTGATGAGGCGGCCGAAATACTCGGCATCGCCAAGGATGAATTGAGTCGGCTCCGTGAAAAAGGGGAGGTTCGCGGATTCGCGGATCGTGGCACGTTCAAGTTCAAGGCGGACGATATCGACGAACTGGCTCGCCGCATGGAGCCGTCCTCTGATCCCGAAGTGCCGATGCTCATCGACGATGACGCATCGGTCTTCGATGAACCGGCAACCAACATGGATGACGCGCCATCATTCATTCGCAATCTTGCGAACCAATCGGAGAGAGACGGCAGCGGTGTGCTTGATGACTTCGTGCCGGATGGCGGTTCGTCGGACAGCGACGTGCGGTTGATGATGGACGAGCGACTCGACGCACATCACGACAGCGGGCCAGACGTGATGTTGCAGTTCGATGAATCGGACAGCGACGTGCGACTGGCTCCGGACAGTGGCCCGAATCTGCTAGCCGATTCCGATAGTGATGTGCGGCTACTGACCAACAAGGGTTCGACTCCCAAGCTGAGCGATTCGGACAGCGATGTTCGCTTGACCGCCGACGGTCCGACGACCGCGAGCGACAGCGTGCTGAAGATGCGTTTTTCGGACACCGACAGCGATATTCGTCTCGACCCCGATAGTGGCGTACGCAGTCTTTCCCTGCCGGACAGCGACAGTGATGTCATGCTCTCGCCTTCCTCTTCGGGAGTGGCCCCGAAACCGGACAGCGACAGCGACGTAATGCTCGTCTCGCAAGACGCCGACGAAGATTCCGACAGCGACGTACATCTGGACCTCGACGACGACGGCGTTGCGATTGGTCCGCAAAGCGACAGCGATGTGCAATTGCTCGTGCCGGAATCGGACAGCGATGTCCGTACGATCGATGAGACGAAAGGCCGGGGTCGTTCGTCGATAATTGGCAAGAAAATCGATAGCGACAGCGACGTGGCCGTGCTGCCCGAAGACAGCGGATTGGCACTCGAATCCGGCGGCAGCGGCGTTTTGAGCGGCGGCAGCGGCGTCCTCAGCGAGGTTCGTCGCCGAACCGGTTCGGCAGATTCCTCGATCTTGCTGGAGGACAGCGAGATTTCGATGGGCGAGGACAGCGGAATCTCGCTCACCGGTAAGAGTGGAATCTCGTTGGAAGACGGCGGATCCGGCATCGCCTTGGAAAAAGTTTCCGATAGCGGACTCTCACTGGAGCACCCGGAAGCGGACAGTGGTTTGTCGCTGTTTGCCGACGAAGACGACGATGCCGAAGGACTTACACTCGCCAGCGACGAAGAGGACAGCGGGCTGAGCCTGGAATCGGACGCTGGTAGCGACCTGAGTTTGGACATGGACGCCGACAGCGGCATCGCGCTGGAAATCGAAGCCGACAGTGGCATCGCCTTGCAAGGCGAAGCGGGG
>JANMIF010000519.1:0-3186 GCA_031375695.1 Planctomyces sp. | reverse complement strand
ACCTTCCTTGGCCCAGCATCCACCCTCACGCCCAAGAAAGGTCTCACCCAGAGCGGACCATAGGCCACGAAGCTCTCACCACCAAGACCAATTGGTCCCTCCGCTCTCGGAAAGCACCACCGATGATTCGACTTCCTCACGCCCCTCACGCGTGCGTCCTACCGTTGCGCGCCGACGTCATTGTCTGCGACTTCGGCAGTGCCATTCAGTCCTGACCCCTTTCTGCCTTCTTTCCAGACCGGACCAGTCTGCAAACTCGATCATGCGTTTGAGAAACTGCGTCAGCGTCCCGGAGTTCTTCGGCCCGTTATCCAGATAGATCGCCAATCGCCGGACCTTCGGGAACTTGCTTCGCACGCTGGTCCACCACGCTCGCAAACAGTCGCCCCAGAAGTCGCTGGTTTCGTGACGGCCAAACAGCAGCGTCAGTGCTCCAGTGACCAGAATCAAAACGCCAAAGGGAACCAACTTCTCTTTCGCCGGAGGATCATGGTCCCAGCCTTTGGCGACTTTGCCTTCGCGATCCGTTCGTGTTTCCCCCCCCCAATGCGTATTCGCCCAAACTGACTTTCGCTTTCGTATCCACGGAGATTTCCAGTGTCGTGGGATCATCCCCGTATTTCTGCCGGGCGGCTTTGACGTTCTCGAAGATCGCGTCCGTGTCCTTCGTCTTCTTCAACGGCTTCCCTTTTTGAATCCGCTTGAGTCGATAATTCATCCGGTTCAGAATGTCTCGGATCGTACGTTCGCTCGGCAACTGAGTTTTCCGGTAGCCTTGACCCAAGAGCGCTTCGCGAACCTCAGCGGCCGAGAGATTCGTGTACTGGCGCGACGTCTTCAGCTCCGGATCGGAGTGCGTGTGAGGTTCGACAATCAGTTGAATGTCAATCGACAGTTGTGGGTTCTTGGCCTCGCTGCGTGGTCGACCGCGTCGGAGGCCCGAGCTCTTTGTGAGTTCCGGCTTGTTGCTCCTGAGTTCTCGCAATCCCTTGGCAACCGTTTCTCGTCCCCAGCCAAACCGAACTTCGGTCTTGCGAGGACTTTCATCACACAGCGAGCGGCACACCTTCCCCAGAAAAACTCGCCGCTGGTAGCCCTTCAACTCGCGGGCAGCCGCCAAAAGCAACTCATCTGCCACACCATCCATGGTGATTCCCTCCGTTGATCCAAAATCCTCCATCTCGACAAGTCTGACGATCTACCACGATCTCTAGAATACGAGTTCGCTGGTAAAGTTCTTGCTGCCGGTCGCCTTAGGCGAACACTCCAGCGGATTGCCGACGACGGCAGTCTAAGTTCGGTTGCCCAGCATCACGGAGATCAAACTCAATCGCGCGAATGTAGTCCAGCAACCTTACCATCAAGAATGGTTTGCGAAGGTAGCGAAACACGCAGGGCGATTCGCGCAATGAAGCGACATTTTCATCGGCGGTGTATCCGGTCAGGATCACGGCTGGAACGTCCCGGATTCTCGATTCCTGGTGCAGGCAATCCAGCAAACCGTCAGCACCACCCCACGCCATGTCCACCGAGGCAACAATCACGGCCGGAGATTCGTGGCGAATGATCGGCAAGCACTCCACGCCACCGGACGCGGTGAGCACTCGGTAGGAGCCGCACCGACCAATGTAGCGTTGGTACAGGTCAGCCATTTCGGGGTCGTTATCGGCAATCAGAATCGTGGGTTGCATCGCAGTTGTCCTTTCAAGTGGGAAGTGTGTCCTTCAAGTGAGAGTTGCCTGACCGAATCTTGCGCGAGGAATATGAAGTCGCGAGGAATGTCCGCTTAATTCTGGGTAAATCCTCGATGCCGAATTTGTCGAGTCACCTGCGAAATCCAGGCTGGCAAATTGCTCGCGATCACGGAAAACACCGACTCCGATCACGTCCGCTGTCGTGATCGCCAGCGGACCACCTCAACGTGTCACTGGCTCCGTCGTCCGCGAGGCCGGATTTCGGTTGATGGTTGGTCAGGTTGGTCGCTCATGGCGTCAACCGCTTTCCCTCGTTCGATTCATGGAATTTTTCGTCATCGCCGAAGAAAATTCATGGGATCTCATTCGCCCCTTCATCGGTTCGGACGAGTGTGCGAGTGATCTGAGAATCCTTCTTTCCTAAACCACAACGAGAACTCGATCATGGCCACTCGCAATCGACTGCGGCTTCACGACTGGAATGGTGCCAAAGTCATCGACCTGGGCAACATGGAAATCTGGGACGGAGCCGACTTGGCTCTGCTCCGCGACACGTTGACCGAACTGATCGACCAGGAACGGCATCACTCGATCGGCGTCAACTTGGCATCGGTGAAGTACATCCCCGGCGGCTTCTTCGGACTGTTGTTCGACTGGCGCGAGAAGGGGATTCGGATTCAACTCTTCAACCCGCAGCCACATGTGCAGCAGATGCTGTGGTTCCAAAAATTCCTGGCACCGATCGGCGCAGGTTGTTTCCTGCTGTTGTCCGAGCCGATGCTGCCGTATCACGCCGACTTACTTTTCGACAGCGAGAACGAAGAAGAAGGCAACACGGCCTTCGCAATGACGGCGACAAGTTAATCGCCATCCTGCCGCGCATCGCGCTGTCTTCAACAAATCTTCTCCGTTCGTTCATTAAAAGTTTGTCGCACGCGATTTAGCATTGACCCGCGTGATTTTCATTTTTTCCCAAGATGTCTGGTGCGCCAGGGACAGAATCTGCTGGCCAAGGAGCTTGTCATGTCCTCGTATTTCTCAGACAAGTGGAACCGACGACCTCTTCGCCAGGGCTTCACTCTGATCGAGTTGCTGGTGGTGATCGCGATCATCGCGATCTTGATTGCCCTCTTGCTCCCGGCCGTGCAAGCGGCTCGCGAAGCCGCGCGGCGCTCGCAGTGCCGGAACAACCTCAAGCAAATGGGATTGGCTCTGCACAACTACCACGATGGCAGCAAGAGGTTTCCACCCGGAGCCGTGATTCTGCTGGGCCAATCGCCCGTGCCCGCCACGACTGACGGCACGCTCAACAGCGCGAACACCGGCGGTTACGACATGTTGTGGCGCGCGGCTAACGGCAATACCGTTCAATCGAGCATGACGATCGCCTTTCGAAAAGTCTTGGTTGGCTGCGGGGAATTGCGGTGTTTGTCCCGTTTTTTCAACCAGTTGCTCATCTTGCGTTTGATGACGCGTGGGTTGATGCGGTTGC
>JANMIF010000508.1:0-30101 GCA_031375695.1 Planctomyces sp. | reverse complement strand
CCCTCGCTCACGCTTCGGGTTAGTGTTCTTGGCTACAAGCAGAGGGTCTTGTCATGCGAATTGCCGTTGCTGAAGTCGCTCAAGAAACCGATTCGTTCAGTCCGTTGGTCGCGAATCGAACCGACTTTGAAGCCTACGGTCTGTACTTCGGCGACGAGATTCTTGAGCGGATGCGTGGAGTTGGGCCGATCGGCGGGTTCCTGGAAGTGGCCGAAGAGCAGGCTAAGCCGGTGACGTTGTTGCCGATCATTCGAGCTTGGGGGAGTGCCGGCGGAACGATTGCAGCCGAGACTCTTGAATTTCTGACCGAGCGGTTGGTTGCGGGACTGAAGCAATCGTTACCGCTGGACGCGGTGTTTTTGTCATTGCACGGAGCGGCGGCATCCGAGAACGAAGACGATGTCGAGGGGCAAGTATTGCAAGCGGTGCGTGATGTCGTGGGGCGCGAGATTCCGGTGGTCGTGGCCTTCGACCATCATGCCAACATCACACGCCGCATGGTCGAAATGGCCGACCTGCTGATTGGCCACGAAACTCAGCCGCACGATCCGCCGGCGACTGGGCGCAAAGTGGCACGCCTGTTGTTTCAGATGTTGCAGGGAAAAATTCATCCGACCGTGCGTTGGCGAAAGATTCCGATGATCACACCGCAGGATCAGTTTCTGACGTCAGCCGGTCCGATGCACGCGTGGTTTGAGTTGGCTCGCGAACTGGAACGGCAGCCGCGAGTACTCGATGTCTCGCCGTATCCGATGCAGCCGTGGCTCGACGTGGTGGAGGGTGGCTGGTCGGTCGTTGTTCACACAGACAATGACGCTGATCTGGCCGATTCACTGGCGGCTAAGATGGCGGACAAAGCGTGGAGCTTGCGTGATCAGTTTTGGCGATCTGAACGAGTTGTACCGGCCGAGTCTATTCGCCAAGCGGTTGCTGCCGAGCGGGGACTGATCATTTTGTCGGACACCGGCGATTCGGTTTACGGCGGAGCTCCCGGCGATAGCACCTGCATCTTGAAGGCCATGCTTGCAACAACATTGGACTGTGCCGCCTTTGTCCCGATGGTTGATCCCGAAGCGTTGCACGCCGCGATCACAGCTGGAGTCGGCGCGAGCATCACCGTGGCGCTTGGCGGCAAATTTGATCATGTCTTCAATCAGCCTGTGCGAGTCACGGGCCGCGTGGCCGCAGTTTCGAGCGGGTTCGTCGTCGATCTGCACGATCGCGGCGTTTGCGACCTGCGACGAACGGCACTATTGGAAGTCGGCTCAATCCGGATTGCACTCCTGGATCATCGAAGCTTCGCGATCAATCATCCGGTCCTGTACACGCATCTGGGTTTGGACATTGACGACGCCAAGATGGTTGTCCTGAAAACCGCCAGCAACTTTCAGTTCTTCGACCGCTGGCGGAGCGGCCTAACCCGCGTCGATTCACCGGGCACAACGCAGTCCGACCTGACCGCATTTCCGTGGCGGAAGATTCCTCGCCCGATCTATCCGCTTGACGAATCAGTTTTATCCGTGGCCGAGTCGGAATCCCTGGCGTGAGCAGCGGGCCACTCTCTCTTCCTTGCCGGCGCTTCGGGTTTGAGTCAGTTTGCCTAAACTGCCGCCATGCCCAGTCAGCTCATGGAAATTGATCAGCGCCGTCTCGCCCTCGGTGGCGTTTGCGTGTGCGGCGGTGTGGCGTCGCAGGCGCTGGCGTCGCAGACGATTCTGGGGTCGCAGACCACCGCGACAACAATGTTCAGTCCGGGACTTTGGCAGGTCGTTGTGAACTCACTCGGCGGCCGAATTGCGACCGATCAAGCGGGCGGAGCAATCGGCGAGGTCGATTTTGTGCCGCTGTTCGCCGTATGGCTGATGATCGCCGGGATGAGTGGCCTTATTGCCGCCCGACTGGTGCGGTGCGATCGGTCGATCGGATGGGCCGGCGCTCTCGCTTCAAGCAGTCTGGCATGCGGCTGGTGGTGGCTGATGGGCGTTTGGGAATTGAGCCGCCTTCTGGCGTTTTCCACTGGGTGGCAAAGTCTCGAAAACTTCTTGCTGGTGAGTCCGCAGATGTGGCAAGTCGTCGCACTGGCCGGTTGGCTAACACAGTCGTTCTCGTTGTCGCCAGTAGCTGAAGTCTCCAAGAATTCAGCCGATCTGACGTCTAGCCAACCGCCGAAGTCGTGGCGACTTCAGCTCCGCGTTCAGTCCCCGTGGTTCATGGCGACGCTCGCGCTGATCGCGATCTACGTCATCGTCTTCACGGCGATGAATTGGCGATTGTGGTTTAACTTGCGGATACCGCACGGCGATTCGGCGATGTACGAAGAGCATTTGTGGAATCTGTGGCACGGCCAAGGTTTTCGCAGCTATCTGGATCAAGGACTGTTCCTGGGCGAGCACATTCAGGTGATCCATTTATTGCTGTTGCCGCTACATCGGATTTGGCCATCGCACTTGCTTTTGGAGTTGTGCGAATCGTCGGCACTCGCGATCGGGGCCATCCCAGTATTTCGGATGACTCTGCGATCGACCGGTTCGGCGCGAGCGGCGTGTCTGATGTCGGCGGCGTATTTGCTGTATTCGCCGCTGCATTTCTTGGACATCGAAGTCGATTTGAAGACGTTTCGGCCGGAGAGCTTTTGCGTGCCGTTTTTCTTGTTCGCGTTTGATGCGTTGGAGTCAGGGCGATTGCGGCGATGTTTGGTTTTGTTTGCATTCGCACTGTCGGCGAAGGAAGACTATTCGATCATCATCACGCCGTTGGGTGTGTGGATGGCGGCAACGTCGTGGTGGGCGGCTGGGAAAAACGGACAACGGCTTTCGGCTTTCGGCTTTCGGCCATCGGCCGGAAAGGAGCAATTCTGGGCCGGGTGTGGATTGGCGATCTTCGGAGTGGCGTACTTGTTACTTGCAATACTGGTGGTCATTCCGTGGTTTCGTAGCGGGGCCGAGCTGCATTACGTCCGTTACTTCCCCAAATTCGGGAGCACGATGGGCGAAGTCGTTAAGAATATGTTGACGAATCCCAGCTTGCTGTTCGGCGAATTGTTGACCGCGAAGATGATGATTTATGCACTGTCGCTGTTGTTACCGGTTGGATTTCTTTCCCTGTTGTCGCCCGGACGACTGGCGGTCGCGCTGCCGCTGTTCGGAATTCTGTGCCTGAGTGAATTTGCCGCCGATGGTCCACATCATCATTTTCATGCGCCTCTGGTCCCGATTGTGTTCTGGGCCACCTCAGTCGGAGTGGGATGTGCTGGAGTGGTCTTGCGGTCTCAAAAAGCCGACACGTTTGCACGTCAATTCGTTGTCTCCTGCGCGCTGATGAGCGGTCTGTTCTTCAGCATGAGCCCCGCCGGGATCACGTTTTGGGATCCACACGCCTCGATGTCGCTTTGGAAGCTATATGCCCGCGATCCGGGAGCGGCTCACTTCGACGCTGTTCTTGAGCAGATTCCGCTCGATGCGAAAGTTGCCTCGACCGACTTCGTGCATCCGCGATTCACGCATCATGCGCGGTCCTACGATTACAGCCATTACCGTCGTCGTGTCGCCGGCTATGAAGACCAAGTTCCCGACGACACGACCTACATCGTCATCGATACGCGGCATCCCTACAGCGACATCAAACGTCCCGGCCAAGTTCGCGAACTGCGAGAAGAATCGCCGCGTTGGGATCTGTTGCCCGATGTGTCGCACGGCAACTTCATCGTGCTGCGACGACGCAATCCGTAGTGCGGGAGGTTCGCCTGCACCCACATCGCCAATGGCGACACGACTCAGGTGAGCCGACTGAGCTATGGAGTTTCATGCCGCGCGGGATAACGGAACGCAGGCTCGCTGCGTGGCATGGCTCAGGACTTTGGCGACGGCGCGAGCAGTGTCTTCCATGTCGGGTTCGCTGAGCGTTGGGTGAACCATGAACATCAAGCTGGTCTCGCCAAGTTGCCGCGCGTTTGGCAGTCGGCGAGTTGGCCGAAGGCCAGAGCGTTCAAACGCTTTCTCTTCGTAGATTTCGCAACAGACGCCGCTGCCGCACGGAATGCCTTCTTTTTGCAACGCCTTGACGACTTGGTCTCGCGTCCAGCCAGCCTGCAACAATTCTAGTCGCAGAAAGGCGTAGTCTTTGTAGAAGCTGTGAAAGCAATCGTCGCTCGGCGTGGCGATGCGGATACCGGGGATGTTCGCGAGCGCGGCTTCCAACACGGCGGCATTGCGGCGACGAGCGGTGATCCAATTCGGCAACTCGCGCAGCGCACTGCGGCCAATCGCCGCCTGCATCTCGGTCAGCCGCCAGTTCGTCCCCAGCGACTCGTGAGTCCATTTGAAGATCGTCGGGTGCTCGCGATTAAAGACAGCGTCCCAGTCTTTGCCATGATCTTTATAGCTCCACGCGGCAGCCCACAAATCCTTGCGGTTCGTGACCAACATGCCTCCTTCGCCTCCGGTCGTGATGATTTTGTCTTGGCAAAACGAAAATGCGCCGATGTGTCCGATCGAACCGACCGGCTGACCTTTGTACTTCGCGCCGTGAGCTTGTGCGCAATCTTCGATCACGAACAGCCGCCGATCGTGAGCCAAGTCCATGATCGGGTCCAGATCGCACGGCCAACCGGCGATGTGGACCGGGATGACGGCTTTCGTGGCGGGCGTGATCGCCGCTTCAATCGTCTCGGCCGACAGATTGCCGCTGATCGGATCGACGTCCGCAAAAATCGGCCGCGCACCGCGCGCCACGACAGCACTCGCGGTTGCAATGAACGTCCGCGGCGGAACGATCACATCGTCTCCCGGACCGATGCCCAGAGCGTGCAAAGCCAGCTCAATCGCCAGCGTGCCGTTCGCCAGCGAGATCGCGTGCGAGCAATCAACCGCTGCGGCGAATTCCTTTTCAAACAAGCGGCATTCCTGCCCCGTCCAGTAATTCACTTTGCCGGACTTGAGCACTGCCTGCACCGCTTCGCATTGAGCTTCATCAAACACCGGCCACGGAGCCAACGGCTTCTGTCGCACCGGCAGCCCCCCATCCAAAGCCAAAGGTTCGAGTGGGTTCGATACGGGCGCAAAGGGCAATATCTGCATGTTGGAATCCTTTCCAAATCAACGAAAAACAATCAAAAATCTCACATACTCCATCTCAGCATCGTCGCGCCCCAGGAGTAGCCGACGCCGAAGCCGACCAGCATCACGCGGTCGCCTGGCTTCAGTCGGCCGGCACGATGTGCTTCTTTCAACGCGATCGGAATCGTGGACGAGACCGTGTTGCCGCAGTGGCTCATCGAGACGAAGAACCGGTCGACCGGGATTTCGATTTTGTCTCGCAAGTGCTTCAGCATGTATTCGTTGGCTTGATGGAAGACGAACAGATCGACGTCGTCGAAGGTCATCCCGGCTTTCGCACAGATTCCTTGCACGAGGTCGGGGACCGCTTCGAGCGTGAACATAAAAATTTCGGGGCCGTTCATGTAGAGCGTCGGTGGCGTCAGCGGATGTTCGTCCAGATCGTCGTCGCCGGTCAGACAGGCGTAACCCGCGACCGGCTTGCGCATGCCGCCGATTTGCACGATCAAGTTCTTGGCTCCCCGTCCGTCGGTGCCGTAAACGAATGGGCCCAGCGATCCGTTGCGGTCA
Source organism: Planctomyces sp. (assembly GCA_031375695.1). GTDB lineage: Bacteria > Planctomycetota > Planctomycetia > Planctomycetales > Planctomycetaceae > SXKJ01. The sequence goes on along the minus strand of JANMIF010000508.1, from coordinate 24,477 downwards.
TCGAATCCGTCGCCGGCTTGAATCAACGTGGCCGCCGCCGCATCGCCGAACAGCGTCCGCACCGACATATCGTTCGGGGCGATGAACTTGGTGTACGTCTCGGCCGTGATCAGCAGCACGTTGTTCGCTTGGCCGGTTTCGATCAATCCTTTCGACAGGCCCAAACCATACACGAATCCCGAACATCCCAGATTGAAGTCGAATGCCCCGCAGCTTGTCCGCAGTCCCAATCGATTCTGCACCAGACAGGCGGTCGTCGGCAGGAAGTAATCCGGCGACTGAGTACACAGCAGCAGAAAGTCGATGTCTTCCGGTTGACAGGCTCCCGAATCAAACAACTTCTGAGCGGCCGTGACCGCCAGATCCGACGAGAGTTCATTCTTCTCGGTGATTCGCCGCTCTTCGATGCCAGTCTTGCTGGTGATTTTCGCCGGCGACCAATTGGGAGCTACCTCGCAAAGCTGCGGGTTGTCCAGCACTTGCGGCGGCAAGTAGTACTCAATGGCTTTCAGGATCGCCTGCATGAAATGTCGTCTCGACGGGAGAAATCCGATTCCGCGGCGATTAATCGCCGGTAACGTGGCAACGTAGGACGGGCACTCTTGCCCGCCGTGCGGAATTCGACGGGCAAGAGTGCCCGTCCTACGACCTTGTTCTGAAACACGCTCGAAGCACCCGAAACCGAGCCAGACCTCCCGTCGCACACGATTCCAGTGGGAAGGGGAGGATAGTCTGGAGAACTTCAGGCCGCCATCTTGATGGGCGAAGTTTCCGCCGCCACGGCGTCGATCAATTCCGCCACGGTCCGACACTTCAAGATCGTCGTGGGTGGGAGTGTGGCACCGAACTCGTCGTCGATCATGGCGATCAAGCCAATGAACGTCAGCGAATTCCAGCCGTCAATGTTCTGCAACACCGCTGACGGCGAGATCGAACCGGCATCCAGTTCAAACAACTCATGCAACGCGGTCATAAAGCGAGGCGTATCCATGCGATCGCTCCTGAAAAAAGTGGTAGTCAACTCGCGAAATCGAAACTTGCCCAGAGTGAGCACGCCACTGATTCGCCAAACATCGGTCGGCTTCTAGCAAAACCTTGTCTAACACAGCAACATGAGTTTCCACCGGTTAGAGTGACTCGCCATCGGTCGTGCCGCGTTTGACGAGGGTGACTTGATTGCCGGTATCGTTGAAGACGATCTCGTCCATGAAGGAACGCATCAGCAAGATGCCTCGGCCGCTCGGTTTTTCGAGATTGGCCGGATCGCAAGGGTCGGGCAGTGTCGTTGGATCGAAACCGCAGCCTTCATCGCGAATGATGTAACGGGCCTCGTCTCGCGACAGGCGAGCCTCCACCAAGATGCGGCGGTCGCGATACGGTTCCAGCAGACAGCGTTGTTTCGCCAGCTCTTCAAATGCGTTTGGGTCTTGCTCTTTCAGGTCGCTGCTGACTTCCAGATTTCCGTGATACATCGCATTAAGCAGCGCTTCTTCGACCGCAATACCGACTCGCAGCCGATCGACTTCATCGGACAGACGAACGCAGCGCAACGTGTGCTGGATGTACTTCACCAGCGAATGCACCAAGTTGAGGTCATTGTTCAAGACGAATGAAAAATCGTTGCAGACCAAGCGGTGCATCAATCGGGATTGGGTCCGATTCTCATCAGAACTGAGCAGCACCTGCTCGACGATTTCCAGCAACTCTTGCGTCAAGCGGCGTTTGACGACGTAACTGGCCGCTCCTTTGCTTAGAGCCTGCACAGCGATTTCTTCGCTCCCTTTGGCGGTCATCAGGATCATGGGAACCAGCGGAAAGTCGGCTCGCGCCGCTTCGACCAATTGCAGGCCGTCCATTTCCGCCATCTGTAAATCGGTCAGGACAAGATCGACCGCTTCGCGGCGCAAAACATCCATGGCATCCAGGCCATTCGTGGCCAGCAGGATTTTGTAGCCGCCCGCCTTTTCCAGCAGACCCGAAACCAAACGACGATCGACTGCGGAATCGTCCACGATTAGCACGGTATGTTGATTGGATCGCATAGTGCTCAGGTACCTCTTAGATACGCCTCAACTTCGCCCACGACATTCTCAAGACAGGCTGCGAACTTTGCAAACCGGTCACGGCTTTCGTCCGACGTTCCCCGTTTGCAACTCGACTCCAAGGCTTGAGCCAACTCCAGCGGTTGACCCTCGAACAGGCGCAACGAGGCTTGTAACGTATGCGTTGCTTTGGCCACCGCCAACCAGTCGCCCACGGAGACTCCGCTGACCATCCGCTGCCGCAAAACCGGGACTTCTTCGAGAAACGCCTGCAACACCTCCGCCAACAAGCTGCGATCGCCTCCGACCGCGGACAACGCTTGATCCCAATTCAGCCCCGTCATTTTCGCGACTCCCATAGACATGGCCAGCAGTTTATCGCCCGTCCAAGTGGAAGAAACGTCCAGCGTCTCAATGTCGAGCGACGCCGTACTTCAGGGTCTACCGCCGTCGGTCGAACTGGCGTGTTGTAGTCTCACCGTCCGCGCAATCGCCACGGGACTTCGAGGCCGTGGCGATCCATCAGCGCCGCGTTGCCAAGGATGTCGGCGGTCGGGCCGGCAGCGCGGAGTTGGCCGGCGTCGAGCAACAGCACGCGATGACAAAGATCGACGACAACGTCGAGGTCGTGAGTCGCAATGATCTGGCTTCCAGGAAATTTCTTGAGGATCGCGATCAACGTCCGGCGCGCTCGCGGGTCGAGACTGCTGAACGGTTCGTCGAGTGCCAACAAACTCGGCTGACACGCGAAGACGCCGGCTAGACTAACCCGTTTTCGCTCCCCCAAGCTAAGCCGCAAAGTGCTGCGCGATTCATATCCAGCCAATCCGACTGCGGCGAGACTTTGCTCAACTCGCAACCGCACTTCGTCCGGAGGCAGGCCAAGATTCAACGGGCCAAACGCGACATCCTCGAACACTGTCGGGCAGAACAATTGATCGTCTGGGTCCTGAAATAAGAACCCGACTCGCTGTCGAATTTCGTTCGCTGTTTGCCGTGCAATAGCGATCCCGTCAATCTTTACAGAATTGGGTTGTGGTTGGTCTCCCGACCAAGCTACCGACTCGTCCGGCAACACGCTTGGCAGCAGACCGTTGAGATGTTGCAGCAACGTGGACTTACCTGCTCCGCTTGGCCCAACCAGACCGACGATCTCGCCCGGCGCAATCGTGAAGCTGATGTCGGTCAGCACGTTCGTTCCGCCGGGATAACGAAACGACAGCCGACGAACGTCGACAGCCGAGTGTCGCCCGCAGTCTAGCCCGCTCTCGTCGAGCGCGGGTTCGCCTGCAGCGGGCGCCGAATTCGGATCGCTCACGATCGCCCCTCCCGACGCGAATCAATCCAATGAGTCTCCCCCGTCCAGCCGCGAGCCAGCATGGATCGGTGGACGCGGTCCGCGCGATCGAGCGCACGAATCAACAACCGACCGAGCATCATTGCCGAGACTCTCCACTCGGCCCACATCGACGACTTGCCGAACGAACGTGCTCGGCGAGCGATCCGCATCCGATCAAGTTCATCCCACAGCACAAACACAAAGCGATACATCTGCGACAAGATCGCCAACAACACATCGGGCACATGCAGCCTTCGCAGCGTCACCAGCAGTTGATCAAACGGCATGACGTTGACCAGCCACAATGCCGCCGTGAACGACAACGTCCCGCGCACGAAGATCGGCACAGACATCAACCAACCAGTCCGCCCCGCCTGCGACAGCGGCAAGCTGAGCGACATCAACAGCAACGGCGGCCAGAAGAACATCAGCCGCTTGGCGACAAACAGCAACGGAATCCGGGCCAACGTGTGAGCAAAAAAGATCGCGCACGCCACCAGTCCCACCAACGGCCCGCGCGACATCGGCACGCAGTTGGCCGCCAAGATCATGCTCACGGCCGCCAGCACTCTGAGTATTGGCGGCCAACGATGACACGGCGATTGGCTGCGGCCAAAGCGATCCAGATAGTCACTCACACGATACCTCCGGTCGCTTCAGCTTAATCGGTTGTATGAATTAGGAGGGAGTGTTGCTGGAGTCAGATTTGCTGACTTTCAAAGAAAGCGCGTGCGTCAAGAACTGCATCAAGGTTCAAGAACGGGACATCAGCGGGCTGATGTATTTCGACCGGCTCGCGCCGCTGTTGAAGCGGCTGCATTATGACGGCTGCCTGTAAGGTAAAGCTGGTAATCGCACACTGAGGGAGGAAAAAGGACGCAACAGACGCAGCTCGATGGGCGACCTACGGCAGGATGTAATCGCGAAATTCGCGAGCGACCACTTCGAGATCGGGAATCAAACACGGGTGTTTGTACTGCTCGATGCTACCTCCAAGTTTGGCTTGCCTCTGCCGAGCGAACTTCTGCCAGGCTCCGTCTTGTAGCCGAACCAAACGCATCGGCGCGAGCCGTCCGGTTTGCCGCTTTTCCTGGTACTCGCAGTTCAGCGACTGCAAGCGTGCGTCGGCTTGAGCCAGCATTTGCTCGGCATTCCCGAGTGTGAGCAGGTCGACATTCTCCATCAGCAATTGATAACACGGCGGCTCGCCCCAGGCCGGAATCACGGTAAACAAAGTCAGGCCGCGCGAGCTGTTGTCGATGGCTCCACGAATCGCCTCGACCACTTGCGACTCAGAGATTTTCTCGCCGGTCAGGTTTGAGATGTACGCTCCCTTGTGAAGAAATCTCAGGATCGGAGTCGTGTGCATGAAACCGGTACAACGAACAACGTCGCAGATGTCGTAGCGGGACAAACCCGATGATGTCGTGAGCAAAATATAGTAGTCCTGACCGACAGCCAGCTCATGAGCCTCCAGAACGGTCGGATTTGGCCGACCGTGTTCTGCTTCAGGAATGAACTCGAAGAAGTGAGTCGCGACTTCCAACACGCCGTCGGAACACTCATCGTTGAACGGAATCGTCATTCGGCCTTCGCTCGCGTGGAGGCCATGATCGCGGATCGAAACATGCGGGCCGAAATGCTTTCGAACAGCCGAGAGGTACGCGGCACAGCTTCCACCCGTCCAAATGGCGAGTTGCTCCATTCGCTCCCAGGCGTCACCGAACCGCAGGTGCCCAACTCGCTCGACAATTTGCTGAAGATCCTTCGCTCGACGCGGCCGTTTGTGACCGAATCGTTTGGCCAACGCCTGCCGAATATTCCCCGGCACATCGAATTGCGACGACAACGTGCCGTTCGCAATGTCGCGAATCAACGACTTTTTGTGAACGTCTGCCAGAGTTGCCAACTGCAACACAGTACTTGGGTTCGCGGTCGTGATCATGCCGACGTTGTCGTCGGCCAACGCCAGTCGCAAGATCGCGTAGTACTTGGCCTGAGGATCGGGGATCTTTGAAATCAAATACGGCAACGTATACAAAAACCGCACATGAGGCCGTTGCTGAGAAGTCGCCAAGCCACTGATGTTACCGCATGGTATCCCCGCTTCTGTCGTAAAACGGCTGTAATCGCTGGTCACCTGCAACATGTTTGTGAATCGCAAACCAGGCCGGTTGTCGAATGCGCTGATCCCCCAGATCTGCCAGCCACGACGATAATCATCTAGGAACTGCTGAGTGACCGGAATGAATTTCGATTCAGCCGTCGTGCCGCTGCTGAGCGCGAACATCAACAATGGATTCTGCGGACCAAGCAGCGCCTCGGAGCGGCCTCGTTTCAACTCTTCGATATACGGCCGAAACCGCTCGTAGTCCGACACCGGCATTCGCGAACGAAATTCATTCACGTTCAGTGAACCGGTCAGGCCATATTCGCGACTGAACTGGCTCGATTCATTCAGAGACAACAGCCGCTGCAAGACGTCGCGCTGTGTGCTTCGGCAGTCGACTGTGCCAGCCAAGAAATTCCGCACTTGCCGCCGCAGCTTGACTCGAAACAACCCGGCGGCGTACCCGCGCAACAAGTCTTTCATTCGCCGCCGGCGAGACTTCGATTTCGTTGTGTCAGGCGAGTGATCGGACATGCTGACCCCGGCCCACGACAGCAAATGAAACCGCCCGCGTTGAGATCGCGGGCGGCTGCGGAAAACAATTTAATCGGACTATTTCTTCCCTTTGGCGGGAGCCGTCGCCTTAGCGGCCGGCGATCCAGCTTTCGCGGCGGAAGCACCCGCTTTGCCAGCTACGGCACCCTCTTCTTCCTTCTTCTCTTTCTTCTTTTTCCGGCCAGCCGTCTGCTTGGCGATGCGGGTCTTCGGCAGTCCAAAGGGGCTGCAACCATCCTGCCATTTTTCGTTGGTCTTCATTTGGTTAATCCGCTCTTCACGGTTCAACACGCTTCGACGGCGACCCAAGCCGCTTTTCCGCCGCAGACTTTTGTGCATTGCCACAACACAACTCCTTGGAATTTCACGCAACGGATGGTTGCAATTTTGTCACTGCGATTTCGCCCAGCATATAACCCGTCCAGGGCGAGAGGGGCGTAAGTCTAGGTCGCTTCGATAGCCTTTGCAACCAGACTCCTGCACACTAACCCGAAGCGCCAGCAAGGGCGAGCGTTCCACGAGATCATGACTTCAACGTTTCAATGAGTTCGACGTCTTGCGAAGCGCTCGCCCTCGCTGGTGCTTCGGGTTAGTGTGCCGCGTGAGGAGGGCCTGTCCGAATGATGTGCGTTTACTGTCGACACGACGAAACTAAGGTGATCGACACGCGAATGAGCGACTCGTTCGTCATCCGTCGGCGTCGCGAATGCCTGAAATGCGCCCGTCGCTTCACCACACACGAGCGTGTTGAAGAATCCTTAATGAAGGTCGTGAAAAAAGACGGCTCGCGAGTCCCCTTCGATCGGGAGAAGATTCGCCGGGGTCTGGAAAAAGCCTGTTACAAACGCCCGATTAGTGCCGAGCAGATCGATGAACTTGTGCGCAATGTCGAGGCCGATGTTCATGACAACTTTGAACGAGAAGTCCCCGGCCGTTACATCGGCGAGAAAGTCTTTAACCGACTCCGCAACCTCGACCACGTTGCCTTCGTGCGGTTCGCCTCCGTATATCGCGAGTTCCAAGACGTCCGCGAATTCATGGAGCAAGTCAACACGATTCTCAGCGAACGCAAAAAATAGGGGCGACTGATTCCCAGAGATCGAAGGCTGAAGCGCGACGGGCACGCACGGCATTTCGTCGGCGCCTCGCGCGGACTACAGTCCGAATCAACCAGCAACGCGACGGGGTCGTGACCCCTTCAGTACACACTCCGAATGGACACCGATTGTGAGCGACACCTCTGAAGAGCAATCCCCCGTCGATCTGCCGCGCATCGAGCGAGCCGTTCGAGAAATCCTAGCCGCCGTCGGCGAAGACCCGAGCCGCGAAGGATTGCTCGAAACTCCTGGCCGAGTCGCGCGGATGTATGCCGAACTGTTTGCCGGCTTGCACTCCAACCCCGCGCGGCACTTGAAGAAATTCTTTCGGGAAGACTACGACGAATTGGTTTTGGTTCGTGACATCAGCTTCAACAGCATGTGCGAGCATCATCTGCTGCCGTTCATCGGCAAGGCGCATGTTGGCTACTTGCCGAACGGTAAAATCGCCGGGCTAAGCAAGTTGGCTCGCGTCGTCGAAGAGGTCTCGAAACGCCCACAAGTGCAAGAACGAATGACGCACACGATCGCTGACTTGTTGCACCGCGAACTGGATGCCAAAGGAGTCGTCGTCGTGCTGGAGGCGGAACATTCCTGCATGTCGATCCGGGGCGTCCGCAAACCCGGCAGCCTGACCGTAACCAGTGCCGTCCGCGGCCTGTTTCTGACGAATCCCGCTAGCCGAGCCGAAGTCCTGTCGCTAATCAATCGCTCTTAGCATAGGCAGCTTGCCTGCGGTACTTCGCCACGACAATTACAGGCGAGTCGCTTGTGCTACAGCCAGTCACCCTGCAGTGTCAGCACTAGTCGGCGCGGCCCGCCGTGATTGCGGTGTTCGCACAGATAAATTCCTTGCCAAGTCCCCAAACACAAATGACCGTCGGTGATCGGAATCGTCACGGAACTGCCGAGCATCGCCGCTTTCACATGTGCCGGCATGTCGTCTGGTCCTTCGACCGTGTGTCGATGCGGAAAGTTTTCCGGGGCGAGATGATTGAACGAACTTTCCAAATCTGCCGGCACGTCGGGATCGGCGTTTTCGTTGATCGTCAGCGAGGCGGACGTGTGTTGGATGAACACATGCAGCAAGCCGACTTTGACCGAAATCAATTCCGGAAAGGCTTTGAGAACGTGATCGGTGATCAGATGAAAGCCGCGAGGAAGTTGCGGTAGGCAGATTTGTCGTTGCATCCAAGACATTGCGAAGGTTTCTCCATTGTTATGCTGTTATTCGCGAACGGCGAACGACACGTTACGAAACCTCGCGGCCTGGCAGGCATCGTAGGCACGAACAACGTCGCCAATTGGGACTGGGCCGTCGATGTCCAGGATCACGGGGATGTCATTCGCAGTTTCGGCCAGGGCGACGAGCGTTTGTCGCAAGGCCCGCTCGTCCGAATATTCGCGGTCGTTCAATTCCGCGATTGTGACTTCGTTGCCGTTCAATTCGCCGGCGCGGCGATGTAGTTTCAGCCAGACTTCGCCCAGGGGTCGCTCGATCACAGCGGCATTCGGATTCTCAATTGATCCGGCCGTCAGTTCAGTCGGCAAGTGCGACTCATGAATCTGTCCGGCCGAGGCACAAACGAAAAAAATCAGCAACTGAAAAATGATGTCGATCATCGACGTCATCGACGTGTTTTCCAGTTCGCGCCGTCGTGTGGGGATTCGCATGATGGATGCTTTGTAACAGAACTCGCGAGAGTTCGGTTCATGACAATGTTGAGTCCCAATCGACGTCTCACGACTTCGGCTACGGGACAATCACGGTCCTGCGTCCTGCAAGACGGCAAAACCGAGCTTGCGGATGCCGAGCTTGGCACAGGTTCGCATCAGCGGTTCGACTTCGGAATATGGGACGCTGGCATCGGCACGGATACGGACTTCCAGTTTGTCGGCGGCCGACGGTTCGGCGGCGGCTGACGCGAGCTGTATTTCCAATTTCTCGCGATCGGTTGGCTGATTGCCAAGCAACCAATGACGCTCGGCAGTGATCGTAATCGTCCAGCGATGCGACGACGCAGCGGCGAGGTCGTCGAACTGAGTCGCCTTCGGCAGTTTGACTTGTTCGCTGGCGTCGCTGCGAATGATGTAAGTCGCTGCCAGAAAGAAAATGACAAGTTGAAACACGATGTCGATCAACGGAGTGATGTCAAACTTCAAACCGAGGTCTCGGCCACGAGTCGGGATTTTCATGACGCGCCTCCCTGCTCTGTCGGTCGCTCGCGACCAGAATTGGCCGGAGCTGTTTTCGTGACTGGGGCGCCAGACAATTCGGTTGCAAACTTCCCGCGCAAGGCGGGCACTGCTTTCGGCCGATCGCTGCGTGGTTCGATCAGGTCACGGCGCTTGTAGTCGGAAAATACCGCTTCCGCTGTGAGCGAACCGTCGGCGACCAACTGATCGATGCGGTTCCGAAAATGAGCGAACGCCGCCAAGGCCGGGATTGCCACGCACAAACCTTGCAACGTCGTGACCAGCGCTTTGTAAATTCCCGGAGCCAATTCGGAGACCTGCGGATTCGCCTTTTGCTCGAACTCCATGAATGCCAGGATCATGCCCCAGACGGTACCGAGCAGTCCCAGCATCGGCGCGATCGTGCCGATCACCGACAGCAATTCGATCTTGCGATACAGTCGCGCCGACTGCTCGACCGCCGCGTCTTCCAATGCTTTTTCAACTGCCGCGAAACCGAGGTCCGCTTCTCGCAGGCCAGCCGCCAGTACGAACGCCAAGAAGCTTGGTCGAAACTGACACTGCTGCCGCGCTTCCTCGAAATGCCGCAACCCGACGTGATGATGAATCGTGTCTGCCAACTCCGGCGGAATAATCGCGTTTGTCCGCAGGCTGAAAAGATGTTCGACGATCCGCGCCACCATCAACACGCTCAAGCCGGTAATTATGTAGCCGATCGTTCCGCCCGCCGCGAACATTTCAGAGAGCGTCATCGTCTTCGGACGAATGTCGACCGGTGCCGGTTCAGCCGCGAAAACGACTGCCGACGCCAACAGGCATCCGAACAAGACCGCCGTCAGAATGACTGCCCCGCGAATTCGTTCCGACTTCGTCACCGCCATGCTGAATTGTCTCCGTCTCGTCAATCGTCCTGACTTCGGCGGAGTGTAGCCGCCTATTTGGGAAGTCGTAGCGTAAGCGGCTCGTCTGCGTCCTGCTGAGATTCCCCAGGCGGGCCGACTGAGCTGTGTTCTACCCACCAAAAGCTCCGTAACGTCGAACACCACGCGCCAGTGTCACTCGGCACATCACGAACAACACGACCACCCACGCAAACTCGATGCCGAGTTCAATCGCCAATTGCTGATGATCGTATTTCTCCAGCATGATCGCCGCCGGAACATACGCTAGATATTGAAACGGCAGATACTGAAACACTCGCCCGAAACCGCCGAGCCAATCGAGCGGGATCATGTGGCCGGACAGGAAGTAATTCAGCATCATGTAAATGAATAGCAGCGAACTGACTTCCAAAAACCAAAAGGCGATCAGGCCGATCCAGGCTTCCAGAAGAAACCCGATCAGAAAACTCAACAACAGCGACACGACAAAAGCCACGATCGTGATCCCGTCTGGCCAGCCGCTGAAGTAGCCTCGGCAAAGCCAGAACACCAACGCGAACGGCCCGATCGCCACGACGTAATACACCAGCTTGTGAGCCACTCGGTGCCAGAACAAATAGCCAAGCATGTCGATCGGCTGAGTCAGATATTTCTTGACCGTGCCGTCTCGCACTTCACGAGCGATCCCGCTGGCCAGCCCCGGCATCGACGAAAACGCTCGGCCGATCATCGCCAGCAAAAAATAGGCGACCATGTTCGCGTAGCTGTAGCCGTTCATCCTCTCACTGGCGTGAGCCGTGCCGACCGCGTAGATCGCGCTCCACAAAAAGATGTTGGTCACGATTGGCAGGAACCGTACCAACGTCGCAAACGCAAAGTCGCCGCGATACACGAACCGCTCTTCCAAGCACGTCCGCAAGATGACCCACTGCACTCGCCCGCCCATGCTGACTCCCTGTGCCGACTTTTGTGGCACACGAGCGGCAGACTAACCCGAAGCGTGAGAGAGGGCGAGCGTTACGAAGACATAACCCGAATCGCCGGCGAGGGTGGACGCTTCAACGGACTTGGACTTCGGCGCGACTTCAGGCGTTCGCCCTCGCTGATACTTCGGGATACGGTGGAATCGTCGTTTCTTGACGGGCTTTCCGGCCGAAACTACAAGGTCCGTACTCCCGCCTTGTCGCGGACCTGAATTCGTTCCTCATTCCAAGGATGACAGCAATCGACAACAAGCCTTTTGACAACAAGCCCAACGATCAACGAGCCCAGCGGATCAACGAACAAATCCGCATCAGTCCGATCCGTGTCGTGGACCAGGCTGGCCATATGGTAGGGGTTATTCCCACCGACGAGGCCAAGCGTCTGGCTCTGGAAGCCGGCATGGATCTTGTCGAAGTCAGCCCGAACGAGCGGCCTCCCGTGTGCCGCATCATGGACTTTGGCAAGTTCAAGTATGAGCAGAAAAGGAAGCACAGCAACAACACCAAGCAGCATCAAACGCAGCTCAAGGAAATTCGCTTGCGTCCCAAAACGGGCGAGCACGACATTGATTTCAAGATTAAACAAGCTCGAACGTTCCTGGAGCACAAGGACAAAGTGAAGGTCAACGTGCAGTTCAAAGGTCGCGAAAACGCGCACCACGATCGGGGTCGCGAAGTGCTCAAGCATTTCGTCGCCGGCTTAGAAGACATCGCCAAGGTCGAACAGGACGCTCGCATGGACAGTGGCAAAAACATGTCAGTCGTGCTGGCTCCGAAGGCTTGAGCCGTCCGAATACGTGCGTTTCATTCCATTGACTACATTCCTTTGACTGGATTCCTCGCACATGTCTGTGGCCGATCAGTCAAAGGAATGTGATCAAAGGAATGAAGCCAATCTGAATAATCGAAGTTCGTTGCGCTGGAAGTGGATGTGGATTTCGCTAGCCATCGGGGCGGTTCTGGAAACAATCGTCTCCATCCTGTTCCGCGAGAACCTGACTTACCTCGCCTTCATCTCGGTTTTCATCATTCTCCCCGACACGTTGTTGAACCTCTTGCTGTGGTGGACGTTCGGGGCGGGAGTCAGTTGGCAAACCCGCCTCCGCGGTTGGTTGGTGATCCTCGCGGCGATTGGCTTGTTGCTCGCGACTTTTCGATTCGATGAATTCGACGGCGCAATGATCCCCCGTTTCGTACCTCGTTGGTCCGTGACTGGTCGTGATCGAGCGGACCAGTATTTTCGCAAGCGGAACGTCGCAACTCTCACGACCGGAAGCGAGACGGATAAACTGCTGCCCGTGGCCGATCGCGCACTAGATTCCAGTTTTCTATCAGCGGAATACGACAGTCCCTCATTTCGAGGCGCAAATCGTGATGCGGTGGTCGCCGGAGTTCCGCTCGCTTCAGAATGGGGACAATCGCCGCCGAAGGCTCTGTGGCGACATCCAATTGGATTGGGCTGGGGTGGATTTTCGGTGATCGGTCGCCGCGCTTGGACAATTGAGCAGCGTGGCCCGAACGAAGTCGTGGCGTGTTATGATGTCGAAACCGGCCTGGAGATTTGGATTCATGCCGATCCCGTCCGCTTGATGAGCGTCCAAGGTGGCGATGGTCCACGTTCGACACCGACGTTGCACGAGGGCCGAGTTTACTCGCAAGGAGCGACCGGTATTTTGAATTGCCTCGACGGCGTGAGCGGCAAGAAATTCTGGAGCGTGAACACGGTCGAATTGGCAGGAGGTGAGAACCTGCCGTGGGGGCAAGCCTGTTCGCCGTTGATCGTGGATGATTTGGTAATTGTCAGCCCCGGCAGCAACGACGAGGCGGCCAAGGCCAAGAAATCGGCAGTGATGGCTTTTAACAAAATGACCGGCGAAAAAGTTTGGTCAGCGGAAGATCGCTTCGGAAGTTACGTCTCGCCACATTTTGCGATGCTTGGCGGCGAAGCGGTCGTCCTGATTTTCGATGGGCCCGGCGCACTGGGGCTGAATCCGAAAACCGGCGAGCGGCTGTGGTCGTTTGATTGGCAGAACACGACTCAGATCAACGGCTCGCAACCGCTGCTCATCGACGATCACACGGTGCTGTTCGGTTCGGGATATGGCCTGGGGTCGGTGCTGTTGGACATTACCAATTCCGACAAAAAATGGCAGATCAAATCGCTGTGGCAGTCCAAGCAATTCAAGTTGAAATTCAACGGAGCTGTGCGGCTGGGAGATCACCTTTATGGACTCGACGAAGGACTTCTGACTTGCGTGAACGTGAAAAATGGCAAGCGGCTCTGGAAACAAGGCCGGTACGGATTTGGTCAGATGTTGTTGGTCGAAGACACATTGCTGATTTTGTCGGAAGAAGGTGACGTGGTCTTGGTCCCGGCGACACCGCAGACGCCTCGCGAACGAGCACGCTTTCATGCGATCGATGGCAAAACCTGGAATCATCCCGTTCTGGTTCCCGGCCGATTGTTGGTGCGAAATGCCGAGGAAGCTGCGTGCTTTGAAGTGAAATAGTTCGCGCCCTGCTCGCCAGTTTCAAAGCGCAGATTTCAAAACAAACAAACGGTTGACGCCATGACCGAAGAATCCTCCTCAATTTATTCCACCCCGTTTCACCGGCAGAAGCCGCCCAACGGGATGCCGGGGACGATCGTTTCGCCACCAGATGCGGCGCCGCCCAGCGTGTATGTCATCTGTTATTCACCGACCGACTTGTTTGAGCAGCCACTGTCGAACTTGGACACGTTACCGGAACTGCTGGAACGCTGGCCAGTGGTGTGGGTCAATGTGGACGGACTCGGAGATGCCACGCTTTTGGAGCAGCTGGGATGTTTGTTTGGGATTCATCCGCTGGCGATGGAAGACGTGGTTCATGTGCATCAGCGGCCGAAGGTCGAAGATTACGGCAATCATGTGTTTGTCGTGTCGCGCATGATCGAAGAGGCCGATCCGCTGCGGACCGATCAGGTCAGTTTGTTTCTGGGGAAACGTTTTTTGTTGTCGATTCAAGAACGGCCGGGAGATTGTCTCGATCCGCTGCGCGAGCGGTTGCGAAAACAGGCGGGCCGCGCACGGCAGCTTGGCCCGGATCATTTGGTTCATGTGATTCTGGACGCGACTTTGGATGCCTATTTTCCGCTGGTCGAGAAGTACGGCGACCGGCTGGAGCAGCTCGACGATGCCGTGACGAACGCGCCGTCACCGCGGATCGTGGCCGAGCTGCATCGGCTGCGCAACAACTTGCTGCAAGTCCGCAAGACGATGTGGGCGCAGCGCGACGCTTTGAACGAATTGATCCGTGATGATTTTGCCCTCGTCAGCGATGAGACTCGCGTCTACCTGCGGGATTGCGTGGACCACACAGCCCAGATTTTGGACGTCGTGGAAACGTACCGCGAAATGTGCGCGGACTTGCGGGACTATTACTTGTCGAGCGTCGGGCATCGCACGAATCAGGTGATGAAAGTCCTGACGATCATCTCCACGATTTTCCTGCCGCTGACTTTCATTGCCGGTGTGTACGGCATGAACTTCGACAGGACTTACCCGCTCAACATGCCGGAGTTGGGTTGGCCATACGGCTACGTGTTCGTGTGGATCATCATGGCCGCGACCGCGTTTGGGCTGATCATCTTTATGCGCCGCCGCGGTTGGCTGGAATGAGCAATTCTTGTCGGCGTGCGTGCCACATTGGTTGCGATTCCGCCGCGACGGATCGTTATTCCATGTCGCGCGCGCACGCCGCTGGCGTAGCGGTTAAACGTTGAGGTTCGCCAAGCTCCCCGTGCTGTCGCCCAGCGTTTTGATGTCGGCCTTGACTCGGTCGAGCATCGACAACCACAAGTTGTTCAGCGGCGTTTCTTTTGGATAGCGGATGTGGCGGCCGGGTTTCACGGTGCCGCAGCCTCGACCGGCGAGCAGGATTGGCAAATCGTCGTGGTTGTGAGCGTTTCCGTCAGAATTCGCGCTGCCGTAGGCGATCAGGCAGTGATCCAGCAACGTGCCATCCGCTTCCGGGACCGACTTAAGCTTCGTCAACAGGTACGCCAACTGCGTCGTGTGGAAGCGGTTGATGTCCCGAATTTTTTCCTTCTTCTTGGCGTCGTTGCCGTGATGCGACAACTCGTGATGTCCTTCGGCGACGTTGATGAACGGATACGACTTGTTGCTCCCTTCGTTGGCAAGCACGAACGTGCAGACACGCGTGATGTCCGCTTGAAACGCCAAGACGATCAGGTCGCTCATGACCTTTAGATGTTCCGTGTAATCGGAAGGGACGCCAGTCGGCTGCGCATACTCCGGCTTCTTGATCTCCGGCAATTGCGACGCCCTTTGAATGCGGAGTTCGATGTCGCGGATCGCCGTAAAGTATTCGTCGAGCTTCCGTCGGTCGTTACCGCCGAGTTTGTTTTGCAGATCGCCCGCATCCTCGCGAACGAAATCCAGCACGCTCTTTCGCGCGAGGTCGCGCTTCTTCCGATCGGCGTCGCCCGCACCGGAAAAGAGCCGATCGAAGACCAGCTTCGGATTAACCTCTTTCGGCAACGGCGTCGTCGCTGACTTCCAACTCATGGTCGATGAGTACACGCACGAGTAACCCGAATCGCAATTGCCGGCCATCGCCCCCGCTTCGCCGCCAAGTTCCAGCGACGCCAGCCGAGTCGCATCGCCCAGCCGGCTCGCCGCGACTTGATCGACCGAGATACCGGCACGGATATCGGTCCCGTCGGTCTTTCTTGCCTGACATCCCGTCAAAAACGAAGCCAGTGCGCGAGCATGATCCCCGCCCCCGTCGCCATTCGCACGAGCCTTGTCCGCCGTCAAACCGGTCAGCACCGAGAAGTCCTCTTTCAGCGCGGCGAGCGGTTCGAGGATCGCCGGCAACTCACCGAGCGGCCCTTCCTTTTTCGGCGTCCAATCGACCATGTTCTTGCCGTTCGGCACATACAAAAACGCCAGCCGATTCGGCACGGCCGCCTTCGCCGCCGTCGAATCCGCCCACGAAGCAAGCGGCCCCATCGCCTCCAGCCACGGCAACGCGACAGCGGTTCCTAAACCTCGAAGCAACGTCCGGCGAGAAATATTTCGATGCATAATTGAACCTCGTTTATTTGACCATCAATTCAAATGTCGGATGTCCCAAGTGATTTTTCTTGGCGATCAACCGAAACGATTTGCCAAAGACCACCGACTTGAGCCAGCCACTGAGTTGTCGAACAGGTGAATAGCCTTTGCTAGTGTGCTTGAGAATTTGGAATTCCAGCGAATCTCCGCGAGCATCGACCAGCCAATACTCGCGAATGCCCGCGTTCCAATAGGCGTCGCGCAACAAGACCGTGTCTTTCTTCACCGAGCTGTCGCTCACCACTTCCAACACCATGTCCAGAGAACCTTCTATCTCGATGTAGTCTCCCTCGTCGTCTTCGACCAATCGAACCGCCTTGTTCTCGAAGCTGGCGTTGGCGATGAACACACTGTCGGGATTATTCGACCTTTCTGCGCCAATGTGGCTGAACATCGTTCCGTCGCCGAAGAATTCACCGAGTTCACATCGCGTCACCAACTCGCACAGCTTCGCGCCGATTACTGTTTTCACTCGATTGTGTGAATAAATCTGTTCGCGACTCAGGTCAAGCGTCAATTCGCCGCTTACGTAACCGACTCGGCCTTCATCGGGGAAATCCGTTGAATGGAACCAACGCCGAAACGCCGCATGATCGTTGACCCATCCAGGAATCCGCAGTGTCATGCGATCGCAAACAATCGTGCAATCGACCGTTCGCCGCGCCACGGACTTCGCCCGTGTTCTTCGTTCTGCACGATGTCGAGTTTGATTGTTGGCAACAACTGACATTTCAAATTCCCTGCCCGACGCAGCTCGCTTCATTTTGCGGCGGCGGCCCAAGGTTACCTATGATATAAGCACAAGTTGCCGTGATACCTTGCATCCAAAATCTGTTTCGAGTCGAAGTTGACTTCGAAGTCCTTTTCACTCAGATACCCAAATTCGTCGTTTGGCTTCAGCAGCGCGAAATACATCCTCGAGTATTCTGCTTTACTTCCATTGGCCTCATGCCGTTTCTTCTGTTCGGTCGTGAAGAAGAAAAACGTGATGTTCGCGACAAAATACGTGGATATCTCCCAGAGTTCGGGATTGGCAATTCGCTTTATTAGGTCTTGGATTTGATCTTCCGTGATTCGGCCATTGGCCTCTTCTCTCGCGATCGGTGAAAAAGCCGAGAACACGACGAACAGCCCTTTGACATCAAAGTCACGGCGGTCATCTCGTGCGATGATTTCCAAAAATTTGTTCGAGACGGCCCGCTGCTCGTCGCGGTCAAAATTGGCACCGCAATGGAATTGTTGCGCCTCATGGTCGTGTTCCAGAATGACTTCCAATCTCGGTGCGTGGAGTTCGTTTGCACGTTCATAGATCACATTCAGAACATGAACGTTTCGCGTCGCGCTGATCCACTGAGCAAGTTCAGCAAATGGCGGCGCGAGACGGGTCAGCCCGAGCTTGATTTGCTTTGTTGCAACATATTCAGGATCAGATGGTGTAATCATCGCGGTGGACTGCTCGACGTCCGGTGGCTAACGCCCACCGGCTCGCCTGATTGCTTTCGTTATTCGTCCTGTTGATCTTTGCCTCGACGCAGCCGGAACGGATCGCTCATCGCGATGGCCACGGCCAGGGTCGAGAACTTGTCGTCGGTCATCAGTTTGGCCGTGATCGCGTCCAGGGCTTTTTTGTCGTAGTAATCCAGGCCACGACCGAGGGCATACGTTAATGCTTTTTCGGCCACGTTGCGCAGAAACAGTTCCCTTTTTTCCTTGAGCACGGTTTTCAGTTCGGCCGGGCTGCCGATTGTGCGTCCGTCCGGGAGCGTGCCGGACGGATCGATCGCGAACTCACCGTCCTTTTCGCGGAACGCTCCGATCGCGTTGAAGTTCTCGAACGCAAAGCCCAGCGGGTCCATTTTGGCGTGACAGTTCGCACAGCTTGGATTCGCTCGATGCTGTTCCATCCGTTGCCTCAGCGAGCCGGTCAGCGCTTCTTTGGCTTCGTTGAGTTCCGGCACATTCGGTGGCGGCGGAGGCGGGGGCGTGCCGAGGATTTGTTCCAAGACCCAGCGGCCACGCTTCACTGGCGATGTGCGCGTCGGGTTTGATGTCACGGTCAGGATGCTGGCCATCGTCAGCAATCCGCCGCGATGACCTTGCAGCGCGATTCGCTGAAATTTGTCGCCGCGAATCGGCTGACCCGGCTTTTCTGCCTTCTTGCCGGCCGCGTTGCCAAGTGTGTCAACAATGCCGTAATGCCGCGCGAGCGGTTCGTTCAGAAACGTGTAATCCGCGTCGATCAACTCCAGCAGCGAGCGGTCTTCTTTGACGATCGCTTCGACGAACAATTCCGTTTCTCGCAGCATCGCGTTTCGCAGCGGTTCGTTGAACGTCGGGAACAGGGTCGCGTCCGGCGCGAACGATTTCAGCCGCTTCAGTTGCAGCCATTGCATCGCGAAGCCGTCCACAAGCGATCGTGCTCGGTCATCTTTCAGCATTCGCCGCACTTGTGCTTCGAGCACATCTGGCGACGACAGTTTGTTCTGACCGGCCAGCGAAAACAGTTCGTCATCCGGCATCGAGCTCCATAGAAAATACGACAGTCGCGACGCGAGTTCATATTCGCCGATCGGATGCGCCTCGGGACTATCGGGGCGGTCATCAAGTTCCAATCGAAACAGAAACTTCGGCGAGCAGAGCATTAACTTCACGGCCC
Organism: Planctomyces sp.; assembly: GCA_031375695.1. Classification (GTDB taxonomy): domain Bacteria; phylum Planctomycetota; class Planctomycetia; order Planctomycetales; family Planctomycetaceae; genus SXKJ01. Next base: position 5,498 of record JANMIF010000508.1, on the reverse strand, counting down.
ACTGCATCGCCGCTTCCCACTTCAAGCCGTCGGCGACAGCTTGATCGACTCGCTTGCACATCGCCTCGACTTCCGTAAGCGTTGCTGCTCGACGATAGCCTCGCGACAACAGCCGCGTGACCACTTCGCGAGTTTGGTCTCCTCGTGGTTTCTCCGGCGAGCAAGCCAGGATCATCAACTGCGATGCGGGCCGAGTTTCCAGCGGCCCTTCGGTCCAAATGTGCTCAACAAAGATCTGCGGCGGCTCTTCCCCTTCGGGTGGTTTGACGACGGCAATCCCGGCACGCTGTATATCCCCACGCCGATTGATCGGCACTTCAATTTGCTGCGTTTGCTTGGCCTCTCGCGCCGTGATCTCGAACGTCTGCAAAATCTTCAACGGTCGCATCGTCTTCAACGCTGCTCCCATCAGCGTGTCAACTTCCGCATCGCTCGACACGTCGCTCAGCTGCGGACCCGACAGAAACAACACGACTTTCACCGGCGAAGTCCCTTTCGTTTCGGCATACAGATTGGCGCGCAGGATCAAGTCCGCATCGGCCGAGAACTTTAGATAGTCCCCCGCTGCGGCGAACGGTCCCGAATTAAACGGTTCCGGGTCCACCGGATTGAGCGGCCGGAATCGCCCTTGCGGCGTGTCCTTGTTGTTCGGTTGCAAGTACTTCCCCGACAAATAGCGCCGCGACGGCGGCGGCGGATTCGCCAGGATGACCCGTTCGGCAATCGTCTCGGCCGCATCCAAGTACCGCTCCATCAACAGAGGCGACAGCGTGAGCACATCCCCAATGTTGTCGAATCCATAACCGATGTCATCCGACGGAAAATCTTCCGCCGGATTGAAGTCCACGCCGAGCAGATCCCGCACCGTGTTGTGATACTCCGTCCGATTGAGCCGACGCACCGTGACCTTCCCCGGATCGGGCTTCGCGTTCGCATCGATCTTCTCAAAAAACGCGGTCACGTCTTTGGCAAATGCCACCGCATCCTCCGGCTTTGGCCGCTCAGGTTTTTCCTTCGGAGGCATCTCCCCCGCCTCAACCATCTGAGCCATTTGCAGCCACTTCTTGCGAGCCTTCACGACCGACTTCTCGTCAGCAAACACGCCCAAATTCAAATCGGCTTTCGGTTCTTTCTCGCCATGACACGCCACACAATGTTGCTTCGTAAACGCGAGAAGTCTCGCAAATTCCGGTGCCGGCTCGGCCGCAGGCGTCCGAGGAATTGACACGAAAAGTGGCAATAGACAGACAGTGACAATCGCAGTCAAACGCATAGCGAAAAACTTCCGAAGGCGAGAGCTTGAGGCACGTCACCTCAAGCTGGATTCGAAGGAGCGCACAGTAAAACAAGCAAACGGGACGATCGGAAGAGCGAATCGTCCCGATTACTTCAAACTCCGAAACCGCCAGCAGCCAGCGATGAAAAACGCTGCCGAAAAGGCGAGCAGCACGAGGCAGTTCATGGCGATCACGGACAGTTCGGGGCGCGGGTTCGTCAGGGCTTCGGCGTAGGCGATCAGTGACCAGGCGTGCGGCGTGCCGAGGCTGACGTGTTTCATCAGCTCCGGCATCCAGTCGCGAGGCAGAAAGCAGCCGCTGATACCGGCCATCGACGTCACGACTAAGTTGGTGTAGCTCGACACCTGCGCATCCGTCCGAACGAGCGTGGCCACCAACAGTCCCAGGCTGGTCGCGGCGAATGATGTGCAGACGATGATCGGGATCAACAGCAGTGGCTGCACGCCCCACGACATGTCGAACATCAACCGGCCGAATCCAAACAGCGCGACACTTTGCAGCAGTGAGATCAACAAAAACGGCAACGTCTTCCCGATCAACAGTCCGGCCGGAGTCAACGGCGCGAGCCGCAGTCGTCGCAGCGTGCCGAGGTCGCGTTCGGCGATGAAGGAGCGAGCCATCGTGATCACCAAATAAAACGCGAACATCACCGTGAAGCCCGGGATGAGCGTGTCGTACATGGCGTTCTTGGTAGCTTTCCCTTCGCCGATCGTCGTCTGCACGGCCACAGATTGAGCGGTCAGCGGCGGCTCGCCGGGAACCGCGTTTGCCTCGCTGTTCGCGGAAGCTCTCGCGGCGGCGGCTTCGGTCTCTTCTTCTTCGACCGCTTGCTGCATGTTGTTGATCAACACGCGGCCGAGATTGTGGCGTTGAGCCACGGTTGGAAAGATGTCAGCCAGCGTCAGCGAGTACAGCGTGTCGCTGACCAACCGGCTGACCCATCCCCACGACGGCTTGGTTTCCACGCTGATATCGAACGCCGCCAAACCCGATGCCAGCCGGCCGCGCCCCTTGCTGCGAGCGAAGAAATCCCGCAACTGCAACTCGTCGATTTTTGGCTGAAACTGATCGCCGACCGTCACCGCTAGCGTGCATTTGCCAGTGAACACCGCACGACTCGCCGCTTCGTGATCCGCGAATAGCGTGATCTCGACCTCTTCGCGTTGATCCAACTTCTCACGCAGCCGAGTTGCCAGTTCCCCTCGATCGTGGTCGATCCAGGCCACCTTCACGACCTGATTCCGATCCCGCCAGCCCAGCAACTGCCCCGTAGAAAGCCCGATGATGGCGATGAAAATCAACGGCATCACCAACAACACCACGAACGAACGCCGGTCGCGAAGCTGCAACATCAGGTCTTTGCGAGTCAGATGCCACCAATTCATGGGAGTCGGAGTTATGGGTTAGGGGTTAGAAAGTCATTCAATCGCGCAGACTGCGGCCAGTGAGTTCGAGGAACAGACGTTCGAGGCTCGATTGGAGAGTTTCGATCGAGACCACCTGGACCTGTTCCGCGTCCAAGATTTCCAGCACTTGTTGTAATGGCCATGTCGGACTTGGCACATCGCCGACGGAACTTTGTGCCGCCAGTGTCAATCGAGTTTCCATCGAGTTTCCGTTGCCGGAGATCTCGTACCGCACGCGCGAACCGAGCCGTTCGCGAGCGGTCGCCGGAAGTTCGCGGACGCAGATCGAGATTTCCGGAGTCAGTTGGCGGAGCAGATCATCCAGCCGGCCGAGAGCCAGCAAGCGACCGTGATCGATGATCGCCACGCGATGACAAACAGCCGAGACCTCTTCCATGTAGTGGCTGGCATAAATCACCGCCGCGCCGCGTGACGCCTCTTGCCGAACACAGTCGAGCAAGTGATTTCGCGACTGCGGATCGACGCCGACGGTCGGCTCATCCAAGATCAACAGCGGTGGCTGATGCATCAACGCCACGCCAAAGTTCAGTCGCCGTTTCATCCCGCCGGAAAATTTCCCGGTATGTACGTTCGCCTGAGCGGTCAAACCGATTTGGCCGAGCACTTCGTCGCATCGCCGCGCCAGTTCAACGCCGTGCAGACCGTACAGCTTGCCGAAGAATTCCAGGTTTTCACGAGCCGTCAGATCGGGATAAATCGCCAGGTCTTGCGGAGCCAGCCCCAGTTGTTTGCGAGTTTCAGCCGAGAATTTCCCGCCGGTGTAACCATTCAAGCGTATCTCGCCCGCATCGGCCTCAAGCAATCCCGCGATGATCGACATTGTCGTCGTCTTGCCGGCTCCGTTAGGTCCAAGCAGACCAAAGATTTCGCCTGACTCAACGGAGAAGCTCAGGCCATCCACGACCCGTGCGGCTCCGAAGCTTTTCTGTAGTTTCACCACGTCCAGCCGATTCATGCGCACTCTCGTAGGTTGGAACTCCGTCCCGACTTGACGATGTATCAAACCGGGCGAGCGGATCACAGGCCCACGACCGCCGCATGAACCACGACCGCCGTGACCGAGGCCGCGAAACCGACTCGCACATTGTCGTTGATTCGCGACGGAATCGATTCAGCCATCGCCGCCACCGTCGCCGCCGCAAAGCCGCACAGCAATGCAGGCAGCCAATGGATAGCGGGTTGAGCTTCCATCACATAGGCCAGCGACGATAACCCGCCGCCGAAGCCGATGAACGCCAAAAATCCTGACCAGGTCTTGCCGCGATTCCACGGCAAACTCGGCCCGCGAAACAACAGGCCGCAAGTCGTCGCCATCCCGTCGCCGAATGCCAATACCGCCAGAACCAACATCCCTAATTCGGCATGAGCCGGAAACAGAACGAACATCAGCACCACCGACCACGCATAGCCGAACACCGCCGACATTGGCAGGTCCGACTCCGATCGTTTGATCGTCTGATAGCGCCATAACAAGGCCGACGTCACCAACCCCATAACCCCAAACGCAATTGCTTGAAACGTCGGCGAGAGTGGATCTTTGTGCGGATAAATGTACGTCGCGATCGGAATCAAACCGGGACTCATATGCCACGCCCGACGTTTCCACTCGCGAATGCTCAACGTGCCGGGTAGTTCCCATCGGGTTGGGCGAGCAGTTTGATCAACTCGAAACGCAGTCCCGGTTGCAGTCTCTTGCCACAAGGTTTGAGCAGGCGGAACCTCCGCGCTCACGCGGTCAACTCGTGGTAGTTTCGTTTTCGGCTTCATTTCGGACATGAGTTCGTTCCAACAGTCGATCCCATCGGGCCGATGCCGGTTGCATCCACAAGCCACAAAACGGGAGTCTGTTGGCGACATCGGAACATTCGCCCCACGAATTTCCTGAGTTCCGAGCGTTGACCTCAAACCGTGCCGAGCGTCGGTCAGCCGTGCCGAACTTACCAATCGCGCCGAGAACGACCGGCCGCGTCGATCGGCAATTCCTGCGCGATAAGCACTTGGCTCGTCGAGCAGAGCGTTGACGGCTACGTAGGTGGCGCAGCATTCAGGCATGACGGCCAACGCGGTTAATGCGGGCGTAGACGTCGTTCAAAATCCAGTGAAACAGCACCAGATGAATTGACTCTACCATTCCCATGTCGTTCAGCGGCACATGCAGATTCTTCTTGCCAAGCGACTTGAGCTTACCGCCGCCGTAGCCCGTGATACCCCATGTCCGCAAGTTGTGGCGATTGGCCCACTCGACAGCGTTGAGAATGTTGGGACTGTTGCCGCTGCCGCTGATCGCGATTAGCACGTCATCCGGCGTCGCAAAATTCTTGAGTTGCTCCACGAAAATCCGATCGAAACCCTCGTCGTTTCCCCAAGCCAGAATGTACGGCGTGTTGTCTGTCAGACTGAGCACCTTCAGACGCTTCACGCTGTCGTTCGTAAAATCCTCGCGTCGCAGAGTGCTCTTACCGAGGTCTTCGCAGAAGTGCGACGAGTTCGATCCGCTTCCACCGTTCCCGCAAATGAACACAAACCGCCCGCCTTGATACGCCGAAAAAATTTCGTCGGCCAAACCCTCTGCTTGGCTCAGGTCGAGCTTTCCAAATTCTTCCGCGCAGCGAGCTAGATACTGTTGCGGGTTGAGCTGTGTTCCGAGCATGACAAACTCCTTCGTTTTCGTTGTGGCGCACGCGGCTCGCGTGCGTCCCTATTTTAGGTTCCCGATCTTCTTCCTACGCTGCGGACAAAGCGTGGCATCGAGAATGAAGACATGCAACCCGAC
>JANMIF010000222.1:0-2075 GCA_031375695.1 Planctomyces sp. | reverse complement strand
ATGACCGCAGGATGACAACTTTTTTCTTGCATTACTCGCGGCCCCGTGCTTTGGTGGCAGTCAGGAGTTGCTCATGCCGTACCGTTGCGTTGCCACCAGCCCCGAAGGACTCGTTCAACAGGTTGCCGTCAGTTACCTGCGCCATGGCTATTGGTGGTATGTCACTGGCCGTATTCCCGCCGTGAAACCTTCCGATTCGATCGACCAAAAGCTGCTGGCCCAGTACGAGATCGCGATCACCGAACGGCAACGCGCCTACCGCAAGCAACGCGGATTGGCGAATATGCAATACATTCGGTACGCGAACTGGTTTCTGCTCTTGGTCAGCGACGGCCACCACGCATTCAAGCAACGGGAGCGTGAGCAAATCCGGGACTGCCGCCGTCACCCCATTCGTTTCGAGGGATATTCCCTCAGCTACCGCCGTGGCGGTGCAACACCAAAGGGAGGTGGCGAACCAAAGTGGCACGCCTGCGTTCGCATCGAGCCGACAACTTACAAACAACTCAAAGCCTACTTCATGACGCGAGCCTGCCATCGTTCCGTCGATCATCTGGCTGATGACTTTCGCCGCATTCCCTATGCCCGTTACGCCCCGATCCGGCGGCAACTGTTGAACATTCATCGGGCCGTCAATCGCGCCCGCGATCGCATGGGCTATGAACCCGTCCCGGTATCCGCTCTCGGCTTGCGACGTCTCATCACCTTACCGTTTGCTGCCCCGCAGAATGTCTGTCCGGCTCGTGAGTGTGCCTGATGGCCGCACCTCAGTTCCTGTTCTTCTATCTCATCGCAGTCCTACTCGCGGCCGAACACCCGGACGCCGCCTGCTGGCTGCTTGGCATCTACGCAATGGCCGTCGCCCGCAGCATTTGGCAATCGAGGTGGTTCTGATGAATCGCCCAACGCTTGAGCGACATTGACTGCCTCCAGCATGGTCATCCGCCGGTAGAGTTCGACCGTCGCACGAACATCAGCAGCGGCATCGTGGGCTTCCTGCGGGGGCAGTGAGATACCGAAGTATCGGCAGAGAGTCCCCAGCTTGAAGTCGGATGGCGGACTGAGCGAGCGGTGTTCATGAAACAGCCACATCGCCCGATGCAGAGTGCAGAAGACGCGATACGACGCGGGCAGGAACAGCCCCATTCGCTCGAACCACTCCCGAAGAAAGAGCCCGTCGAATTCGGCGTTGTGAGCGACAAGCTGCGCCACAATCATCCGACGTTGATTCGCTCCAGCGACTTCGGCGGTCGCATGACGTCCTAGAAATCGTCCAAAGTGGTAAGCCACCACCTTCGGATGCCGGGCCTCACGGTGCCACTGATCACGGTCAAAATGTCGGTTGTGAATCAGCGTTGATGGCGTCTTGCGTTCATCGACTTGCACTTTGGCCTCGAACGCTTCCAGCTCGATCAACGACCGTGACACCGCAATGGCTGCGATCTGCAGAATGGGACGCTGCCGCTTCACTCGGCCCAACTCGATGTCGACAAACACCAGCCGATCGTCCTCCGCAGGCCGAACCAGGAGACTCCGACTTTGCCCCGCGATTCGTCGCCGATTCCTGTCTTGCTTCATTCCCGTGTCAGTAGCACGGTTTTCCGAAGGATGGCAAGTTGCCGTTGTCAGACGTCATTGAGTTGCGGACTTTCAATCTATCGGATGATTCCGAAGGTTCCTTGCGTCTGCGTTCGGGATGCGGTGGGTGCGAAGTAGTTGGTGATCCATCATGCAGCCAGAACCGTCGCTGTCGAATCCGTCGTGTTCTCCGACCGATCGCGCACCGCTGCGATGATGTGAGTCGCCGTCCGTTGCACACATTCCAGCGATTCCCGCAATGTGTCCTCGGTTCCCTGATAGAGCTGAATGTAGTCGGAGCTGTGTGTGGTCGAGTCGATCCCGAATGCACGGCAGACCGTGTAAGCCACGGCTTCGGCCTCCGTCTCCCGAACTTGTGGAGTCGAGTCCTTCAGGCGGCCAGTTCGTTGGTGAATCAGCTCGTGGGCGAACTCGTGGACCAACACGGAAAACTTTTCGGACTCTGGCAGATTCGGTGAGACTTTGATGGCACCCGG
>JANMIF010000369.1:0-5846 GCA_031375695.1 Planctomyces sp. | reverse complement strand
ATCGGTATTACTCCGACGAGCCTCCATTGAACTGGACGAGCCACTCTCATGGCATCCAGCTCGAAGGGCCAGCGCTTGGGAAGTTGGCATACTTCCGGTCCTTATCCTCAGTTGATGAGACCGAGATTACTGGACCCGCTGTCCCCGTTTGGAGAAATCAGCTCGTTCACCCTTATCACCGACTGGTGTGTCGGCTGTTCGGGCGAATGCGTTTCGCTTGAGCATGACGACCGGCAAGTCACAGACCTGCCTTGTTGGCGTACCGCAATCGTTATGGCGGTGACAGGGCAATCGTGTTTGGCTGTCGCACACCTTCTCGTAAGAACAGGGCGTGGTATTTTTCGAGTTGCTTCAGGCGGTCGGCCACTCGGCGGGATTGGTCAGAGGTGGTGATGTTTTTGGAAAGGACATTGGCATCCGCCGGTCCGGATTCGTGAACGCCAATACGGAGACTCACATGGTTGCCGCGGCCATGTCGGTCGAGCGGATTGACTCAAAGATCGCTTTGGCGAGAACCGGAAAAGCGACATTCTGGAACTCAGGGTCATCCATGTATCGCGTGACGATCTTGTCGTTGTCTGCCATCCGTTGAATCATGAAGCCCTCGATCAGCTTACGGATGCCGAGTTGGAATTTATCGAGCGGATTGGCAAGTGCTGTCTGGATCACTTGGGGATTGTTGATCGCCTTTTCCTTGATCTGCTCGAAGAAGAAGCGGTCTTCGTCAGTGAAATCGGTCGCGAATCGCTCGTTAAGAATACGGATGATCTCGGACAGAGGGATTCGTTCCTCCTTTGCTTTGCCGGTGCCGACGTCAGTTGGGCTGCGAACGCCTTCGGGATCGCCGTCGGTCAAGTCGATGCGACCGGAGGACACGCGCTGGAGACGGTAGTATTCCAACGAAACCTCGTTGCCGAGCTTCACCGGGCCAGCATCCCGGTCAAACGGAAGGTGAGGGAGCAGGAATCGGCCGAAGCTGTAAAGCATCTCCAAGCCCGGATCACCGTAGGGAATGATCTGGCTGAGGAAAGCATAGCTGCTCACGTAGCCGCCGAGCTTTTCGCGAAACTCGTTCTGCTTTTGTTCGTCGCTGATCGCTTTGAAGCGGTCCACAGCCGGTTGCAAGTGACGTTGCATGTGAGCGTGATCGGCGGCATTTTGCTTGTTCGGCGAGCGATAGAAGATGTGAGCGAACGCTTCAACTTCACTCCAGAAATAAACCTGAGCCTGATCGAGTTCGTGCTTCAGCTTCTCCAACTGCTGCGGGTCCGAGCTTTCTTGCAGGCTCGTAGCGTCGTAGTACGGCTTGAACGCTTTGTAAATCTCCTCGGCCTCGTTGACGAAGTCGAGCACGAACGGCGTTTCCTTGCCGGGGATCATGCGGTTCAATCGCGACAATGTCTGCACGGCTTGCACGCCGGCCAGCCGCTTATCCACATACATCGCCTGAAGCAACGGCTGATCGAAGCCGGTCTGGTACTTGTTCGCGACGAGCAGGACTTGATAGTCCGGCGACTTGAATCGTTCCGGTAACAACTTCTCGCCGATCGGCTTCCCGGTGACGCAGTCGATGTTCATGCCAGGCTCGGTGTATTCGAGGCCGGTTTCGGGGTCTTTCACAGTGCCACTGAAAGCGACTAAGGCCCGGACGTCGGTGTAGCCGTTCTCGGCGAAGTATTTCTCAAACGCTTCCTTGTAACGCACGGCGTGCAGTCGCGATGACGTGACGACCATCGCCTTCGCACGTCCGCCAAGTTGATTCCGCACGAACCGTCGAAAGTGCTCGACCATCACTTCAGTTTTTTGCTCGATGTTGTGCGGGTGCAGGCTCATGAACTTGGCGAGCGCCCGCGCGGCCTTCTTCTTGGGGAGATTGGGGTCGTCCTCCGCTTCTTTGGTAAGCCGAAAGTAAGTGGCATAGGTCGTGTAGTTCGTTACGACATCCAGAATGAATTTCTCTTCGATCGCCTGCCTCATGCTGTAGAGATGGAAGGCTTCGGGTAAGCCGTTCGCGCCGGGGCGGCCGAAGAGTTCCAGCGTCTTCCCCTTCGGAGTCGCCGTGAACGCGAAGAAGCTCAGGTTTGGCTGTCGGCCGCGAGACTGCATCACTTGATTGAGACGATCTTCCCAATCCGGTTCCTCTTCAGGATTCTCCGCCTGGACGGCCGCGCCGAGGATTGCCTTCAGTTCCCGCGACGTCTCGCCGCTTTGGCTGGAGTGCGCCTCGTCCACGATCACGGCATATTTCCGTCTCGCGATCTCCGCTTCCCATACCTTGGCCTGAGCCTTCTCTTCATCGGTCGCCTTCGCCTGGCTCTCTGCTCCGGTGGCATGGAGCAGTCCCCGCAGGACGAACGGAAACTTTTGCAGCGTCGTGATGACAATCTTTGTGCCGTCGATCAGTGCCGCAGCAAGCTGCTTGGAGTCCTGATCAATCGCCTTGACCACGCCCTGAGCATGTTCAATCTGGTAAATCGCATCCTGCAACTGTTGGTCGAGCACTTGCCGGTCGGTGATGACGACGACGCAGTCAAACACCTTTTGATCCTGCGACGTGTGCAAGCTGGCCAGCCGATGCGACAGCCACGAAATGCTGTTCGTCTTGCCGCTACCGGCCGAGTGTTGGATCAGGAAGTTCTGTCCCGTCCCTTCCTGTCTCGCCGTCGCCACGATCTTGCGAACCGCGTCGAGCTGGTGATACCGAGGAAAGACCATCGTCTCCTTGGTCACGACGCGCTGTCCGCCACGGCCATCGTCGATCTTTTCATCCTTCTTTTCGAGGAAGATGAAGTGGCCGAGGATGTCGAGGAAGCTGTCTCGCTGCAAAACTTCTTGCCAGAAGTAACCGGTGCGATATCCCGACTCATGTTGCGGATTCCCCTCGCCACATCTGACCTCGCCCGGATGGCTGCCCCGGTTGAATGGCAGAAAGTGTGTGGAGTCGCGAGCCAGCCGCGTGGTCATGTGGACTTCGTTCGAGTCCGCCGCGAAATGCACGAGCGCCCGCTTCTTGAACTCAAACAGCGGCGCTCGCGGGTCGCGATCCTCTCGATACTGCCGCACCGCGTGCCGCCAGTTCTGGCCAGTGCCAGGGTTCTTCAACTCGCACGTCGCCACCGGCAAGCCGTTGACCGCGAAGAGCAGATCCATCGTACTGTGGTCGCTGGGATGGCATGGCACTTGGCGTGTGACCGTCGGCCGATTCTTGCCGTACAGCACCAACACTTCTTCGTTTAACCCGTGAGCCGGTTGAAAATAGGCCAACCGAAAAGTCTTGCCGTAGAACTTGAAGCCGTGCCGCAGAACGTGCAACGAACCTTTGATGTCCAATTCCTTGACCAGCGTTCCCAGCAGCATCGACTCCAGCCCTGCCCCGTGCAGCGTCCGCATCTCGGCCCATAACTTCGGCTGCGTCTCTTCCAAGAACGCGAAGACCTGCGCGGGAAACAACGCTCGTGCCTGATCCCACTCGGAAACGGTGCCAGCCAGCCAGCCACATTGTGTCAGCAGGATTTCTTCGACGTAGGTTTCAAAGGCTCGCTCGTTGGTTTGCTGGCTCATCGTTTTGTCCGCAAATCGAACTTGGTTTTCAAATCCTTCAGCATGTCGAAGGTGTTGACGTACTCGACGCCGAATTGCAGACAGACATTGGGCATCGGCACCTTCCTTTGCGCGTTGGGCGCGTATTCCTCGTGAGTCACAACAACGTAGCCGTTGACCTTTGCGTAGGCGATGACCCAGCCGTCAGCAACAGTGGCGAACTCAGTCTTAGCGGTGGAAGTAAATTGCGGTTGCCCCTGAGTCCAAGTCAGCATTTTTCCAAAGCATTTCATCACAGCAGAGTCTTCAGTCTTCTTGAAGAAGGTTTTTGGAACAATTTCTTCGGCCCATTTTTTGAGGTGGTCATTCAATTCGAGGAGTTCGGCTTGAACGCGATCAATGCTGATGACTCGACGGTTCAGGTAGTGCATGACAAGAGAATTCCAAAAGCCAGGGCACAGGTCAAAGCCGTAGTATTCGTGGCTGGCCTGGATGAAGATGTTGGAATCAAGGATGTATCTCTTAGCGTCGGTCATCCTTTAGCCTTTTCAGAAGGATGTCGGCGTAGCGATCAAACGTCTCGCCTTTGAGGCATGTCAGCCGATAGGCATCCCGATACGGGAGTCGGCCCTCGCGAGCCGCCCTGACGACAGCGCCAGCGAATCGGCGGCCCAGGCGGACGTCTTGCACCTTGTAGAAGTCGGGGCCACCGGCCTTCGTCTCTTTCTCCTGTTCTCTGCGGCGTTTCCATTCCTCTTGATCTTGATTATAGAAACGGAAGAAGGTCGCCCTGTCGATCAAACCCAAGTCGAGTGCTCGCCGAGCTGCGACAACAGGGCTGACTTTGAACCAACGTGCGATGGTGTGGAATGGCTTGCTGTTCGTCTTGGCTTCCGGCCAGCGCTCTCGCAGTTTGGCTTCCGCAATCAGAAACTCAGCGGCGACCTGATTGCAGTGTTTCTCGGTGGCGTTATCCGCCGGCATCATCCTGATGAGATTGAACAACCCGCCTTGGCCGAGCCAAACATGGGCCAATTCGTGGGCGAGGGTAAACATCTGAGCCGATTTGGCGTCGGCACCATTCACAAAGATCAGCGGCGCGTATTCATCGCTCAGCACGAAGCCGCGAAACTCCTGCGGATCGAGCGGTCGATGAGTATTGAGGCCGACGACGCTGCTGGTCGCCACGAGAATTCCAATCCGCTCGGCCGCCCCTCGCAGCCTCCGCAGCGCAGCTTCCCAAGTTAGCTCCTGTTCCGACCAATCCGTCGAGAGGTCGAGTGTCTCGCGGATCACTCTGGCCAAAGTTGCGACAGTGCGATTCTTCCCACTGCCGACGAACGCAAGCGGATCGTGTCCTTCCTCGATGAGTTCATCGCGCATCCAATCCTGTCGGCGCTGCATGTCGTGGAGCGTGTCGATCAGGTTTGGGCTGGGGCGATCAATCGACGTATCGCCGACGGTACGAAAGTCAGGAATCGGAAGTTGTTCGACCGGCGGTGTCGCAAGGAACAAGTAGCCGAACGGAGTCATCGTCCGTTTGGCGAAGTTCTCAAGCTGCTTCAGCGTTGGTTGTTTCCGTCCCGTCTTCCACTCGCCGAGCTTGGGAAAGGCTTTCAACAAGGTGTCCGCCGACAAACCAGAGCGATCAATCGCCCAGCGAATGAGTTCAGGTTTGACGGGAACGGCGTTGGTCATCGTTGAAGTATTAGAAACGGATGATGGTCGATTTGTAGGCTAGTCTAGGTCAGGAGTGGCATCCAACACGAATCGCCAAGGCTCCTACCAACCAACCGTGGCTTCCGATGGATGCTTCTCGGATTCAGCGTCGGGAACCTCGAAGTGGCGGTATTTGAGCCATTTCGCAATTCCATCAAGGTCTGGGAACAACTGCTTGTCGAACAGTCCGTATTGCTCAAGTCGCCGTCGGATGTCGTCATGCACTCCATGCGTGATCACGATCTCCAAGTAATCCTTTTCCTCAAGCGATTCGAGAGGCTTATGGCAGGCCAGCAAGACGCCATCCTGAGCACGAATTCGGGGTGAGACGTGCGGTGGGTCATAGATCACGTTTTCGGCGATGTCGAAAGGTGATGGAAACGACTCGCCCAGAGCCAGTGTGGTCGAAGTCTTGCCTTGGCCCGCCTCGGCATTTTCTCCGTTCGCTGGCGTGATCTTCTCTTGATCATCCGCAGCGACATCTTGATCAAGCCCCCAATCAATCTCGAATTCTTCATAGCCGCTGCGTGGTATTTGCTGAGACGGCGTCGTTGCCAAATCCGGTGTCGGACGTACTGTGGCTGCGT
>JANMIF010000364.1:0-34354 GCA_031375695.1 Planctomyces sp. | reverse complement strand
CACGGAAGGTCAGTGGGTGATTGAAGGAGGTGAGGACACGACGACCGGACTTCCAGTTCCTGCCCGGCTCCTGGCTCCCGCAAGCTGGTCGATGGTCACGCCACTGACATCGTTAGTGACGACGATGGCCGCGAACAGTTCGTTGAACATTGAGGAGGCTGAACAGCGTGTCCTGACGGCGATGGGGTTGCCTCTCTTGGATTTGGCGACGTTCGATCCCACGGCGGCATCCGCAGCGGGAAATACGATCGGTTCGCAAGTCTTCGTCGCTCACGCGCAGGTCGCGGACACTGTGGCGCAATTGACTGCGTTGTTCACTGAATCTTTAACCGAACCTCGCGAGGCGCTGACGAACGTAGTCATGAGTGTTCTCGCGGAACAATTGACGTCCTCGACCGCCAGCGTCGATTTTGGCGACTCTTCCGTGATTGGCTCGTTTATTCAGGACATTGAATCGGAATTGGGACGCAATCTCGACGATGCCATTGTGTCGGGGGCGGTCAGCATCATCGCGGCGACGAATCAAGAACTTGAAGCCCTTCCCGTTGGCGTCGGTCTGGATTTTCTGGAACAAGTCGCGCGAGTGAAGCAAGTCGCACAAGGCAACGTCGCTCAAGAACTCTCGTTGGTCGCTTTGGGTCAGCTTGAAATCGGCATTGCCGTTCTAAACAACACGGGAGAGGGACTCTCACAGCAAATCGTCGACGCGAGCACTCCGCCGATCATGTCACCATTGGCTCCGATCCGGGTGGAAGCTACGAGTTCCATTGGGGCGACCGTCAGCTTTACAGCAACCGCGCGAGACATTGCCGGACAGCCCATTCCCGTGACATTTGACTTCCCGTCGGGCGAACAATTCCCAATCGGGCAGACGATCGTGACCGCAACGGCAACGGACGCTCAGGGCAATGTCGTTTTGGGTAACTTCACCATCGACGTTTTTGACACTTCGGAACCAGAATTCACCTTGCCAGACGAGGCCGTATTTGAAGCAAGCGGACCTGCGGGAGCCTGGGTCACGCTGCCTGAACTCTCCGCGACCGATCTTGTCGATGGTGACGTTGCCGTCGTGTACGACATCAACTCAGGATGGTTCTCGCTGGGAACGACCATCGTTACCGCGACAGCCGTCGATCAGCGCGGTAATCGGACGACCAATACATTCAGTGTCGTCGTCGCCGATACGACTGCGCCGGAGATCGTGGCGCCGGGGGATTTGATCGTTGATGCCACGGAGCTTGGCGGGGCGCAGGTTTCGTTCGCGGACGCGACGGCGTTTGATGTGGTTGATTCCAATCCGACCGTGATTCAGGATTCTTATTCCGGGTTCTTCCCGATTGGTGTCACAACGGTGGAAGTGTTGGCGAGCGATTCGTCAGAGAATCAGCGGACAGCGTCGTTCACGGTCACGGTTCTGGACGAGATCGCTCCCATGTTGATCATTCCCGAATCGTTGACTCTCGAAGCGACTCAATTGGGCGGAGCCATTGTTGCCGACTTGGGGATCGAAGCGACGGACAATGCTGATCCGTCGCCATTGATCACGTTTGATCGCGACGAGCTTCCGCTGGGGACTTCACAACTCACGGTCACGGCGACCGACGCTTCGGGAAATTCTGTGAGCGCGACGCTGTCGGTCACGGTCGTCGATACGGTTGCGCCCGATGTGAGCGGCGTTGGCGACTTGATCCTTGAAGCGGATCGAACGAACGGGGCGTTGGTTTCGTTCGATGGAATCGGCGTGACGGATATTGCCGATCCGAGTCCGATGCTGGCCTTCGATATCGCTGCCGGAGTGTTTCCGCTGGGAACGGCCGCCGTGTCGGGAACCGCGACGGATGCGGCTGGGAATGTTTCGGAATTCAGCTTCTTTGTGACCGTTCAGGATACGGCGGCTCCGGAGATTTCGGGACTGACGGATGTGATCGTTCATGCGAACGGCGACGGAATGGCGGTTGTGACGTTTCCGAATGTTGTTGTCACCGACGCGGCCGATGCGATGCCGGTGATTGAGTTTGATCGGTCATCGGATGCGTTCGCTCTGGGAACGACGCGCGTCACGGTGACGGCGACAGATGCGTCGGGCAATGTTCGCCAAGCCAGTTACGCCGTGACCGTGGTTGATCCCGACGACGATCGAGTGTTGCCGGCGATCACACAGGTCAGTGAGGTTCGCGACGAGGGTCAGCCTATCAGCGTTGTCGGCCGAGCGATCGACGCGACAACGCTGGAAGCCGCCTCGGGCGTGACGTTCCATTGGGCCGTGTTCAAGAACGGCGACGTGTTGCCCTTTGTCGAAGAGGCCGGGATCGATCAAACGAGTTTCGAGTTCAGTCCCGATGACAACGGATCCTATCGGGTCGTGCTGACGGCAACTTCCGCGAGCGGCCTCGACACGACTGACGAAACAACGATCGAAGTCGCTAATCGCTCGCCGAGTGCTCAGTTTGCCTACGACCTGTCCGGAACCGAAGTGCATTTGATTGGTCAGGCGGACGATCCGAGTGCCGCCGATGAGCAAGCCGGATTCACTTACGCTTGGACCGTGTCTCGTGATGACGAGGTGATCGCCGAACAATCGAGTGCCGAATCCGAGTTCCAATTCACTCCCGCCGGTGCAGGCCGCTACTCGGTTCGGCTGACCGTGACGGACAAGGACGGAGCCAGCGCGAGCGTTGAATCGCCGATCAGCGTGGCGGTGCCGGTCGCTGAGGACGCCAGTTTGACGACGGACGAAGACACGCCGTTCAGTGGCCAGCTTTCGGCGACAGATGGCGACGACGACGCGCTAACCTATTCGCTGGTGGACGGCCCGGCTCACGGTTCAGTCAGCGTGAGCGAGGACGGCTCGTTCAACTATGTCCCCGATGCCGACTTCCACGGCAGCGACGAATTCACGTTCCAAGCCACCGACGGACACGACCTAAGCAACGTGGCGACCGTCGCGATTCATGTGTTGCCGATCAACGACAGTCCGGTCGCCGAGGATTCAACTGCGGAAACGTTCGAGGATACGGCGTTGACCGGTTCCGTCGCAGCCGTGGACGCCGATCAGGACGTGCTAACTTATTCGTTGTCTGATGCTCCGGCATACGGCAGCGTGACGATCGCGGCGGACGGATCGTTCGCATACACGCCCGATCCCGATTTCCACGGCGACGACGCCTTCACGTTTGAAGCCAGTGACGGTCAGAGCAGCAGCGTCGGGACAGTGCGAATCACCGTCTTCGCGGTCAACGATGTGCCAATCGCTGAGGACCAGGTGATCGAACTCGATGAGGACTCGACGGTGGTCGGACAACTGATCGCCTCCGACGCTGACGAGAATGAAAACGAATTGACTTACACGTTCGGGACCGGGCCAACTCACGGAATGTTGGTGCTCAGCCCGAACGGCGAGTTCACCTATCAGCCCAACGCGAACTTCCACGGCGTTGACCAGTTCACATTCCGCGCCGGCCACGGACTTGATGTCAGTGAGCCGGCCACAGTGCGGCTTGAGATCGCCGCCGTGAACGACGCGCCGGTTGCACACAGCGGCAGCTTGGTCGCTCTGGAAGACACGGCGGCGACGGGCTTGTTGCAAGCGACGGATGTGGACGGCGACCTATTGAGTTACAGCATCGCCGTTCAACCGGCTCACGGAACGATCACTCTGAATCCCGATCATTCGTTCGTGTATCAACCGGCGGCGAACTATTACGGATTGGATCGCTTCAATTTCCGAGTCAGCGACGGCTCGGCCAGCTCAACACTGGCGACCGTGGCGATCACGATTACGCCTGTCAACGACACGCCGCAAGCGAACTCGCGAACGGTGACGACGGACGAAGATCAGCCGGTCAACATTCGGCTGACGGGATTCGACATGGACGGCGATCTGCTGAGCTACAGCATTGTCGGGGGACCAGCTCATGGCGTGCTCAGCGGCACTGTGCCGAATTTGATCTACACGCCCGATCCCGATTTCAGCGGTGCGGAGAGCTTCAGTTTCCGAGTCAACGACGGCTCGCTCAGTTCATCGCTGGCGACCGTGGCCATCACGGTCACGCCCGTCAACGACGCGCCAGTGGCGCAGGCCGGCGGCCCCTACACGATTAACGAAGGCCAGAGCGTTATACTGAACGCCAGTGGCACAACGGATGTTGACACGCCAACTGGCTCCCTTACCTACAGTTGGGACGTCAACGGCGACGGAATCTTTGGCGACGCAAGCGGAGTGAGTCCTACGTTGACTTGGGCTCAGCTCAGCGCACTGACCCCACCGGTCGACGACTCATCCTCACTCACGATCGGTGTCGAAGTCAGCGACGGAACTGACACCAACGTCGCCACGAGCACACTCACGGTCAATAACGTGGCTCCCGATGCCAAGGACGACAACTACACTACGGCTCAGGCAGGAGCCTTGTCAGGCATTGTCATCACGGACGGCAGCGCGGACAGCGATCCGGCTGGTACTCTCGATCCGTTGACGGTCGTCGCCATCAATGGCGTCGCTACCAATGTCGGCAAAACCATCCCGATCGCCAACGGCAGGCTGATGGTCAACGGCGATGGCTCATTCAACTATCAGCCAGCGACGACATTCTCTGGCACCGAGACCTTCACCTATACGATCAGTGACGGAGACGGTGGGTTTGACACGGCCACTGTCAGTATCGTCGTCACCCCGGCAGTGGGCGGCGGCATCTTGACGGTTCCCGACACCTGCGAGCCGGGAACCGCCTTGTTGATCTCCGGCAGTTCGGTGAACGACACGATTGTGGTCGAGCCGGGTTTTACCGGTTCCACACTGAGGGTCACTGTGAATGGCATCAGCACCACAGTGGCCAAGCCGAGCGGGCGAATCATCGTCACTGGCGGTGACGGCAACGACAACATCCAAATTGCCGGAGCCATCACCAACTCAGTCTGGCTTTACGGCGACGATGGTGATGACCGCCTCAACGCTGGTAACGCCAGCTCGGGCGGTAACCTGCTCAGTGGCGGCAAAGGCAACGACGATCTGTTCGGCGGCAATGGTCGCGACATCATGATCGGCGGGCAGGGTGCCGACAAAATTACCGGCAACGCGAATGACGACATTCTCGTCGCGGGTCTGACTACTCATGAGGATCGCGGCTCCGCCGCTCATGAAGCATTCTGGTGCAATGTGTTGCACGAATGGACCGACATCAATCCCTTCGAGACCCGCGTGAACAAACTGCGGACGGGCACCGGTTCGACCGGCGTCAATTTGGTGGCCAGTGTCGTCGACGATAACTCTTTCGATCAGATCGACATGTTGCAAGGTAGTGCTGGCAACGACTGGTTCCTCTTCAAGGCTGGCGAGGACAAAGTGGTGGGCCAGATTGAGGCGACCAACTAAATCGGAAATTGGATCCCGATGCGATGATCCCAAAGCAAGGCCGGGCTCGGCTTCGAGCCCGGCCTTGTTCGTGTCGATTACGGATGTGCAGGCGGAGGCTGAACGAAACGGATCACTCCTTTCGCAAGTGCTGAACCCAAGCCGGCGGCAAGTTGGGGAAGACCCAACTGCGGGCGATGCGGTACTGGGACAGATACGGATTGGCGATATTGTCGAGTTCCGTGAGCCGCGTTCGCTCGGCGGAGTTGGCGATCAGCTTTCGTAGCGGGCGGACGTACATGTACTCGAAGTAGCTCAGCGTTCCGCCCGGAGCCAGCAGGCGGAAATAAGTCTCGAAGATCGAGCGGACAAGCTCGGCGGGGAAGTTGTTCAGCGGCAGTCCGCTGATGATCACGTCGTAGGGTTCGGTCGCGACGAAGTCTTGAATCGGACAGACATGCACGGCGGAGCGGTCGGCGACCGCGCGGTAATTCGGATCGTGCTCAAACCGATCGCGAAGTAATCCGGCGAACGTCTCATTGAGTTCGACGAGATCGAAGCGGTCTTCGGGCTTCAAGATTCGGACGATTCGCTGTGTCACCGCGCCGGTGCCGGGGCCGATTTCTAGGATTCTTCCCGGGCGGTCGCGGCGGTACATCGGGCCGGTCATGGCTCGCGCGAGGAACCGGCTGCTGGGGGCGATCGCGCCCGTCGTCTCGAATCGCTCGCGGAATTGCTTCCAGAATTGCCAGTGGTCGCTGAGAAAATTCGGCATGTTATCCGTCTTGAGGGTCAAAGGTTTGGGCACGGTTTTGTATCGAGCCGATTTGCGAATTCCCATTCGATCGGTTTCAGGATGTCGCGGTCACGGTCATACTCCGCGAATTGTTGTGGCGTTCGTTAGCCGCACGGTTCGGTCATCGAGTCGTTTTCTTTCTCAATTTGTTGGGGAGATTTGTCCCAACGATTGAGGAAGGCAATGAAAGCAACCGCACGCAGGAATTTGCCATGAAAACAAGATTGATGTACGTCGGTTGTGTCATGCGGCTGATTGGTCTCGTTGCCATCTCGGTCACTGTCGCGTGCCCGCTCGCGGCTCAGGAGGCCGATAGCAAGCCGGTGCCGCAGATGCCGAGTTATCCGGGGATGTGGATCAACTCGCCGCCGATCACGAATGAGATGCTCGCGGGGAAAGCAGCGCTGCTGTATTTCTTCGACGAGGAATGCCCACGCTGCGTAGAAGCGTGGGCGAAGACATTGTTCATGACCAACAAATTCGAGGGGCAGCCGGTGATGTTCATTGCCGTCAATTCGGGAACGCCTCGGCCGCAGCTTGAGGGCTATCTGAAAAAGAACAAAGTCAATTGGCCGACGATCTGCGACACAGACCGATCGTTCGAGCGGCAGTTTGGGTTTACGATCTCGCTGCAAAATATCAAGCAAGTGCGGCTCCTGATGCCGGACGGCAAGTTCAAGAATGGCGACTTCAACAACATGGAAGGCTCGGCCGTCGATGCGTTGGCTGCGGCCAAGTGGAAGGTCGAGCCGAAGGATATTCCGCCCGCCTTGCAGCCGGCGTGGCTGGCGATTGAGTTCGGCAAGTACCCGGATGCCGCGCTGTTCGTAAAGAAATCGCTCAACGGAAAAGGGCCGGCCAAAGAGGCGGCGCAGCAGTTGAATCAGATTGTGCTCGACGACCTCAATGCTCAATTGGCCGCGGCGAAGAAATCGCTCGACGATGACAAGAAGTGGGACGCCTTCAAGCGGTACTCAGTGATCCCCACGCGGTTCAAGGGCTTCGCCGTTCCGAACGATGTGGCGACAACGATCAAAGAACTCACGGCCGATGACACGATCAAGGAAGAGCAGGTGGCGATCAAGAAGCTCGATCTGGCGCGGCAGACCGCGGCAAAATCACCGACGGGGCTAAAACTGGCCATCAAGCAATTACAAACGCTCGTAAAGGATCACGCCGACACGGAAGCGGCTCGCGAGGCTCAGCAACTGCTCGACCAAGCGGGTTCGCAGTGACTCCGGTTGGCTTGGCGTTCGCCGTCACGTTTTTCCATCAAATCCGCTCGTCAATAACCCGAAGCGTCAGCAAGGCCGAGTGCTTCAATCTCCGCGACGCAGTCTGAATCGAAAGTTGGCGGAGCGCCCGCGCTCGCTGACGCTTAGGGTGACTTTGGCCACAGATTAAAGAACACTATGAACAACACTCCCGCTGTCTGCGCCGATGCTCATGTCAAACTGGAACGGCTGAAACAAAACTTGTCGCTGGCAATTGAAGGCAAGCCGCGTTGCATAGACCTGTTGACGGTGGCGCTGTTGTCGAGTGGCTCGGTGTTGTTGGAAGACGTGCCGGGGGTCGGCAAAACGACGTTGGCAAAGGCTCTCGCCAAGTCTGTCGATCTGACGTTTCATCGAATTCAATTCACTCCCGACTTGTTGCCCGCGGACATTCTCGGCTGTTCGATCTACAACCCTAAGGACGGTTCGTTCGCGTTCCGCAAAGGCCCGATCTTCTGCAACGTCCTGTTGGCCGATGAAATCAATCGCGCGTCGCCGAGGACGCAGTCGGCCTTGCTGGAAGCGATGAGTGAATCGCAAGCGACAATTGAAGGTGAAGCCCATCCGCTGGTTGAGCCGTTTATGGTGCTGGCCACGGAAAATCCGGTTGAATTCCACGGCACGTACCCGTTGCCGGAAGCTCAATTGGATCGTTTCCTGGTGCAGTTGGACCTCGGCTATCCCGATATCGAAACCGAGGTTCACATCCTGTTTTCGCACCAAGATCAGAACCCGATTGATCACCTGCAACCGGTGCTGACTCGTGAGGAATTGCTTGGCCTGCAGCAGACCGTTCGCCGCGTGCGCGTCGAGGCGACAGTCGCGCGGTACATCGTCGAGATCGTCCACGAAACGCGGAAAGAGCCGCGATTGAAACTCGGTGTCAGTCCGCGCGGTTCGCTGATGCTGTTCCGAGCGGCTCAAGCCCGCGCGTTTTCAAAGCAACGGGATTTCGTGTTGCCCGACGATGTGCAAGACCTCGCACCGTACGTCTTGCCGCACCGAGTGATCTTGACCTCGCAAGCCAAATATGGCGGCGAAACAAAAGCCGGGATCATCAGCGAGATTCTGCGCCGCGTCCCCGTGCCAACTTGACTGCTTGAACTTGCGAATGACGGAATACCCAATGACAAAAGAATGACGAAGCTCGAAGCACAAAACGGATACTTCTAGAGGCTTGTCTGGGTACATAGATTCGTCCAGAACTTACGACCGACGATTACTTTCTTCTTTCTGTATTTCGTCATTCGCCATTTACTGACCGCTGTTGCTCGCCGCTGGCGCTACCGTATACTTCGGCCACGATTTGTATTCTTTCGCTGACTGAAGAGTGTCATGTCTGAATCACTGCGGGGCCATTTTCTGATTGCGGCCAAACATCTGCGCGATCCGAATTTCTTCAAGTCGGTCGTACTGATGTTGGAGCACAACGAGAACGGCGCCATGGGCTTGGTGGTCAATCGCCCTTCGTCCGTGACTGTGGCTCAAGTCCTCTCGAAGCATTTTGAGCTTCCTGAAACGGGAGACGTTGTGTTCATGGGAGGTCCGGTTGAGCCGGGGAATCTGTTCATTTTGCACAATTCGGACGACCATGAGTTTTCCGAAGAACCGCCCGTCGCCGGGGTGTTTGTCGGCTGCTCGAAGGAGATTTTTCAATCGGTCGTCAAAGCTGCAGCGGAAGGGGACGAGTCGGCTCAGTTCAAGGTTTTTTCTGGCTGTGCCGGTTGGGCTCCGCACCAACTGGAAAGCGAAATCAAACGGGGCGACTGGTTTCTGCAAGAAGCGTCGCCCGAATTTGTCTTTCATCGCGAGCCGTATGAAGTCTGGGATGAACTGACTCGGAATTATCAAATGGCTCACCGACTGCTGCCGCAAACGATTGAAAACCCGGAATGGAATTAGTCAGGTTGGCTTGTTAAGCCAGCAGGTTGGCTTGTTAAGCCAGAATGATGGACGAGCTGGGGAGATTTTGATGATGCGAAGTTTGTTGAGTGTTTTGGTGACGTTGCTGTCGGTTGTTGCGGTTGAGGCGGCGGAGCCGTCGGGGAAATGGCTTAATTCGACGGCCTTTGTCATTCCGAAATACACGGCGACGGAAGGGGAGGGCTACTTTGCAATCATTGAGGGGCACAACCAGCGGCTGTATGTCGGGACTCATGCGAATGGGGTGAACTCGTGGCTGGTGGAATTCGATCCCGCCGCGAGTTCGGACCCGAAGCAGCCGGCCATGAAAGTCGTTGTCGATGCGCATGCAGCGATCACGGTGAAATGCTCTGGCTTCGCGTCGCAGGCGAAGATTCATTCGCGAAACAATACCGGGGCGGTGACAGGCAAAATCTATTTCGCCACGAAGCAAGGTTATCCGGCCAAGGACGAGTCGGTGCTGGCGTATCCCGGCGGCTATCCGATGGCTTACGACCCGGCAACCGGCAAGACCGAAGTCTTTCCGATCCCGGTGCCGCACCACGGGGTAATCAGCGTGACCCCGGACGAAGCGCGCGGTGTTGCGTATGTTTCGACCTGCTCGGACGAGCGGCCGATCGAAAGTTCGCACTTTCTTGTTCTTGACTTGAAGACGAAAAAGTATCGCGATTTGATCGACACGCAGCACATGTACGCGTTCATCGTCGTCGATCACGCGGGTCGAGCGTATCACCCGATTCTTGGCGGCGACATCGCGCGGTTTGATCCGGCAACCGGAAAACTTGACCGGCTGAAGCAAACGATCAACGGACAGCCGCCAGCCAAAGAAAGTCACCTCGCCGATCCGGAGTCGCATCCGATCAACTGGGACATCTCGCCGGACGGTAAGACGCTGTACTCTCTGCCGATGAGCACGAATCATCTCTATGCGTATGACCTGACGGCGGCCGGAGACACTCTGGCGGGTCGCGATCTCGGACTGCTGATTCCGGATGCCAAAGGGACCGACTGTCGCGGCATGTGCTGCGGGCCGAGCGGCACGGTGTGGGCTTCTGTCACGCAAGTCATTGACGGAAGCAATCAGCAGCACTTAGTTCGATTTCGGCCGAGCGATCCGTCGCCTCGCGATCTTGGTCCGGTTGCCGTTCGCAATCCGGACTTTACCGATTTCAAAGATGCGGCGGGCAAAGACCTGCCGTTTCATGCCGGATTTTTCAGTCGCCCGGACGGAATCTTCACGACAAAGTACGTCACTATGGGTGTTTGCGAAGCTCGCAACGGCGACGTTTACACGCTCGTGCTGCATCCATATTCGGTGTTGAAGTTGAATCGCGCCGACCTGCCGCAGTGACGGCATTGTGGCGCGACGCTCTTCCTCGCGAATTACGACGTGGAACTTCGTGCCACATTGTCGTCCGGCTCGATTGGCCGAGTGGAATCGACGAACCACCAGCCAACGGCGGCGAACATCAGGATGATGGCAAAGAGAAAAAACATCGGATCCCACTGAGCACGCCCGACAAAACCGCGGTCTTTCATCCAGTCGGCAAAGCGGCCGACAAAGATCTGCGACGACATCGCGCCGACTCCGCCCAGCGAATTCATCAGGCCGAATAGTGCGCCCAAATGCCGGCCGCTAATGTCCGTAACCGCGCCCCACCAAGCGGACAACGTCGAAACTGCCATCATCAGGGAGCCAGCAGTCCAAAGCGTTGCGATCCATGGCGTTGCACATTCTTTGCCGATCAACAACGAACACGCTCCCAACAACATTGCCGAACTGGACCAGTATCGCCGTACTTTCTGGCGATCGCCGAATCGTCGTGTTAGCCAGTCGATCAGGAACCCGCCGCTCACCGAACCGAGGGCACCGCCGGCCAAAACCAAACTCGACAACCATCCGGAATCTTCCGCTCCGACGCCGCGGCCCTCTTTGAGATAAGTCGGAAACCAAGTGAAATACAGATACGAGTTGAATGCCGCACAGGCCAGGATGAATCCCAACAACCACATCGGCCCGTGACTTAAAACCGCGCGCCACGGAATTGGCGGATGTTCGCCTGTGGTTTGAATCGTGCCAGCCAAAATGAGTTTTCGCTCGGCTTCGTTGACCGACGGATGAGTCAACGGATCGTCGCGATACCACCACCAAAACACGCTGGCCCAGATCACGCCGGGAATGCTCAGCACGGCGAAAGTCCAACGCCAACCGATCAACCAAATCAAATAGGCGGTCAGAATTGGAGCAGTCGCTCCACCAACTTGGGCCATCGAGTTGATCAAGCCCTGCGCCATGCCGCGCCGCTCAACGGGAAACCATTTCGACAGGATGCGGGCAAAGTTGGGAAACGCTCCGGCCTCGCCAGCTCCAAACAAAAACCGCGTAGCGATCAGCGATGGCAAACCCAGCGCGGCACCGGTCAATCCCGTGAATATCGAAAACCAAATCACGATCCGCGTCAGTACGCCGCGCGAGCCGTATTTGTCACCCCACCAACCCATTGGTACTTCAAACAGTGAATAGGCCAGCGTAAACGCAGCCATCACGTAGCCCATCTGGGTTTTCTCGAATCCCAAATCTTTTCGCATGTCTTGTTCGGCCTGGCCGATGCAAATGCGATCCACATAAAAAATGAACGCCAGCGCGCACAAAAAGGTAAGCACGGTGAATCGCACATGGCTCGGCCGATCTCTCATCCGTAATTCCTCATACGCTGTTCGCGGCGAGCTCGCCAGCTCGCCAGAAACGTTTCGTTGGCGAAGATAAGCCGAGTCTCGTCAAGTCGCCACCTAGGGTCGTGCCGAAGTGAACGCTTCGACCTTCGGATTTGTGGCTTGCAACGCTCCCCTTTACCGAATCACGACCGTGCTCGATACTCTGTCACTTAAGTTTCTACGGAGTAAAGCATGGAGTTTCGGCAGTTTGTGGCGTATCACGGACCCAATCGTTGGGCTGGCGTCCCCACGTTGGAGGTACTAGTCGATTTTGGATCGCGGGCGGCATGGACGTCACGGGACCAAATGAGCGTGGTCGAGCGGCTGCTGACGTGGCTGCCGATGCTCGATGACCCGCCGCAACATCCGACTGTGGATCACGACGATGCCGGCTTGCATGGTTCGATTCGGAAGCGAGCGGTGCGCGGGTTGCCGATCGGCCGCGTATTGAAACTTGTGGCTTGTGCGCTCGCGACGGCGGCTGGTACGCCGGCACATTTCAGCGGCACGGCGGCTGGGGATTCACCGCAAACGTTGCGGCTGCTGATGAGCTATGAAGAAGAATCGCTGTTGCTCGGGATTCTGGAAACGGCGCGACAGTGTGTGTTGGCAGCGCTCGACGATCAACCGTTTGATGCGCCGATCGAAATCCGCAAGCTGGTGGATTTGGCCGACGACGAGCGGCTGGGGCCAAGCAGCCGGGCGATCTTGCGAGCCGCCGCCGCTCGCGGAATTCCGTGCCGACGTCTGAATAGTGGCAGTCTTGTACAGCTTGGCGAGGGTGCGAAGCAGCATCGAATTTGGACGGCCGAGACGGACGAGACCGGCTCCATTGGCGAGGACATCGCTCAAGACAAAGCACTGACGAAGTTGCTGTTGCGGCAAGTCGGCGTTCCTGTGCCGCAAGGCCGAATTGCTCAAACTTCTGAGGAAGCTTGCCAAGTTGCGCGTGCGATCGGATTTCCCGTTGTGGTCAAACCACGGGACGCAAATCATGGCCGAGGCATCTCGTTCGACCTGAGAACCTGCGACGGAATTTCCGAAGCATTCGATCATGCATTTCGGGAGAACAAGCCCGGTACGACCGGCGTGATCGTCGAGCAATTCGCACAGGGAGCATCTCACCGGTTGCTGGTCGTCGGTGATCGGTTGATCGCGGCGATTCGTGGTCAACGCGATGTCGTGATTGGGAACGGACACAGCACGATCGCGGAATTGATCGACGAGGCGAATCGCGATCCGCGGCGCGGCGAGAACTACACCGACAAGCTGGACACGATGAATCTCAACGAAGCCGCGCGGTTAAGGCTCGAGCGCCAAGGACTCACGCGTGAGTCGGTTCCAGTCGACGGGCAAGAGATCATCGTGACCTTCAACGGCGATCTGACGACCGATGAAACCAGCGAAGTGCATCCTGCTGTGGCGGAGCGCGCGGTTCTCGCCGCACAAACCGTCGGCTTGAATATCGCCGGTCTGGATGTGATTGCGGAGGACATTGGGCGTCCGCTCGAAGATCAAGGTGGGGTGATCATTGAGGTCAATGCCGGCCCCTCTCTGTCGATGCATGTCGAGCCGCTGTATGGGCAGCCGCAACCGGTTGGCGATGCGATTGTCGAGCTGATGTTTCCCGGCGTCGGCGACGACGGCCGCATCCCGGTGATCGGCATCACGATCGATGAGAACTCGGCCGACGTCCTGCGATTGACCGCCCGCTTGCTGCGTCATCTCGGCCGTCGGATCGGGATCGCCTCTGGGGCGCAAGTACAAGTTGACGGTCAGCGTTCGTTCCCGATGCCTGGCTCGGACCGCGAGCGGATCGGCGCGTTACTATTGCACCCGCGAGTCGAAGTAGCACTATTTGAAAGTCACGCGGCGGAGGCAATGGAGATTGGCTTGGGCTGCGATCGCGTGGATGTGGCGATCTTGACCAGCCTGGAGGAATCGGCCGATGAGGTGTTGGTCAGCGCTTTGCCGCTGATTCATGCGGTGTCTCGCGAGGGGACGGCGATCGTCTCCGAATCGACACCGCACATCGACCGCATTGTGGCCGGCTGTGCCGGTCAGGTCTTGTTGTATTCTGTAGAAGGTGAAATGCCGCGACTGCGCGAACATCAAGCTCGCGGCGGCAAGGTCGCATTTTGTTTGAACGAAGACCTCGTGTTGGCAACCGGTCCGAATGCGTTCTTCCTGCCGCGAAAGGGATGCGCGACCGATCCAGCGTATGCCGACGATGTTTGGCTTCCCGCCGTTGCCGCCGCGTGGGCCGCTGGAGTTCCCGTCGAATTGCTCCGTGGCATCCTCAACGGCACCGCGACACGACTGCCATGATATCGTGGCACGACGTTCCG
The DNA here is from genome assembly GCA_031375695.1 of Planctomyces sp. Taxonomy (GTDB): domain Bacteria; phylum Planctomycetota; class Planctomycetia; order Planctomycetales; family Planctomycetaceae; genus SXKJ01. Next base: position 19,948 of record JANMIF010000364.1, on the reverse strand, counting down.
CGTCGTGAGTAGCGTACTAACCCAAAGCGTAAGCCGGGGCGAACGTCCCGCATAAATGATGATTCCGGATCTGTGAGTTCGTTGAACGCTCGCCCTCACGCACGCTTCGGATTAGTGTGTTGGCTACAAACCAATTGCATTCTCGATATCGCTGGAACATGATGCGGTCCTGATTTGGTTTCTTTCCCGCTGGAGTCTTGCCGATGTCCCGCTTGTTACTCGCTTGTGTTGCCTCTGCGTCGCTTACTTTGCTGAGTTGGTCAACCGTTTTTGGGCAAAGTCGCATCGACGAGTTGTCGCTCGACCGCTGGAAACAACTTCGCGAGGCGGAACGGCATCAGCTCAACGTTGCCGAAAAATACTATCGCGAGCGGCAGTACAAGATCGCGCTCGGCGAGTACGAGAAGTTCGTGACACTCTACGAGAAAAGCGAAGGGACATCGTTCGCGCAGTTCAAGTGGGCGATTTGTCAGATTCATTTGAAGAAACTGAACACGGCGATCTCGGACGGCTTTCAGACGGTGATCGACTATTGGCCCGATTCACCAGAAGCGAGCAACGCGGCATTTTACATTGGCAAGTGTCAGAAGGAGATGGGCGACGTCAAAAAAGCCAAGAAGTCGTATCTGCTGGTGGTCTCGAAGTACACGGATTCGCTGGCGGCGGTTTATTCGCTGACCGATTTACTCGACATTGCGGATGTGGAACAGGATGTCGACGGCAAAGTCGCGGTCTGGCGAAAGCTGGTATTTGATATCAAACGGACGCCGGGGGATGCCAACAATCTCTGCGTGCAAGCCTCGCAGCAATTGGCAACGCATTACTTCGCCACCGGCAACGCGGCGGACGGCGTCGCAACGCTCGACACAACGTACAAAGACAATCAACGACCGTATCACGTCTGGGTTTTTTGCCGCACGCCGATCGGACAGCTTGCGGCCGATGCCAAGACGAAAGAGAAATGCGACAAGACCGCCGACGGTTGCGTCGCGGCCATTCGCGAAAAGATTCCAACCGACCTCAGCAAAGAAGAGGACAAGAAACTGGCTCGCGAGTGGACGTATTACATTGCCGACGTTTACGCCTATTCAAAGCGAGAAGAAAAAGTCGTTGAAACGTATCAGGCAAGTCTCAAACAATTCGGCCCGGACGATCCGACCCTGCAACGCTATGCCGATTGGTACAAGGGGATCGCGAAGTACGAGGAGGCTCGCAAGTTATACGGTCAGTTTCAGAATCGGCCGGAAGGGCTGAATCAAATCGCGTGGAGTTTCGTGCAACAGCAAAAGTACGACGATGCCGTGGCCCATTACAAACAAGCGGCCGGGTTGGATGCTCAGAACATTCCCAAGTGGAACGAAGCGATCGGCTTGGCGTATCGTTACGGTAGCCGCTGGAAAGAGGCGATTGACGCCTACACCGAGAACCTGAAGATCGACGCCGCCAATACGGAGAAATGGCTGTGGCTCATCGCGAACACGCAGCGTGACGGCGGCCTGTACAAAGAGGCGATCGGGACGTTTCGGCAATGCACCAACTTCCCGGAAAACACCAAGCAAATGGCGTATTGTCACCGAGTCCTCAAGGAATGGAATGAAGCCATTATTCTGTACAGCCAAGTGACGTCCGATGCCCCGTCCGCTCCGTGGGCGCTGTATCAGATCGCTCTAGTTCGCGAAGCCTCCGGCGACAAAGAGGCGGCGATCAAAGCCTTTCAAGTGGTTTGCAAGAAATTCCCGAAAGACGGCCACGCCGCGCAAGCTCATGCCCATTTGCAGACGGCTTACAAAATCAATGTGACCCTTGGCGGCGCGGCGGAAGATTGAGTTTCCGGCTGAGCCGAAGTCGTGAGGCTTTGGTATTCCGCGCAAATCGGTTCCGAGGTCTCGCGACTTCGGCGACGAAGACATGCGCCGCTTTTTCTCGCGAAGTTGGCAATTTGCTGGAATCTCCAGCCTCCTCGTGCGCATCGAAGCGGCCGGTTTCGGCCTTCAGGTGGGTCTCGCCAGAATCCCCAATCTTCCACGATCAGCTAATTGGCAAGGCCCCCGTCGTCCGCCTAAACTCCAGTCACTTTCCGTGTCGGATTACGCAATGCTTCAAGGGTTTCCGCCGATGATCTCTGCTTTTTGCTCTCGATTTGCCCCTCAACTGGTCTTTGCCGCAACGGCTGGTCGCTTAAGGGGCCTTCTTTTGACGTCGGTTGGGTTGGCCTTGATCGCCACAATTTGTGCGGTGCCAGCGCTCGGGCAGGAGGAAGTTCCTGTCAACAAAAAAGGAGCCGCAACCACGGAAGCCGAAGCCGCAGACAAACCGGAAGCTAAGAAACCAGACGATCCGACTTGGGAAAATTTGATTTATGTCCCGTACCGACAGCTCAGTACGGCGTTCGAAAAACAAAAGGCGACGGTGTTCATGCCGTACGCCGAGTTTCTGAGGATGTGGCTCAAGCCCGTTGACTCGCCGAGTCCGCCGCTCGGTGTTGTGATTACCGGAGCCAGTTATCGAGCGAAGATCGATCAGGATGTAGCTCGCGTTGAGGCGGAGTACAAAGTGCGAGTGCTAGGCAAGGCGTGGTCGGAGTTGCCTCTGAAGTTTGGCGACGCGGCGGTTGGGGATGTGTCCGGGAACAACGGTGATGCGAAGCCCGATGAGAAAGTTTTGCTGCGAGCGGCCGGAGACGGGGCTTATTCGCTGTTGTTCCCGATTCCGGGTGAGCACACGGTGAAGATTCAGCTTGCGGCGCGAGTCCGGTCTTCGCCGGATGGGAAGAGTTTTGAGATCGAAGTGCCGGCAGTCGGCATCACCAAGTTTGAATTGACGATCCCGGAAGCGGATCAGGCAATTGAAGTCACGCCGTTGTTGGTGCGGCAACCAGTGGAAGCGGCGAAGGGGAAAGAGACAAAGGTTGCGGGGAATCTCGGCGCGGCGAGTCGCATTACCGTGTTGTGGCATCCGAAGGCGAGCACAAAGCCGGAAATGGATTTGCTGGCGAGTGTCACGAACAACACGCTGGTGTCGGTTGCGGATGGGCTGATTCACGCGGATGCGTTTCTGCGATACGAGGTGTTGCGCGGCGAGTTGACTCAGTTGCGAGTTGCAGTGCCGAAGGGCGACCGAGTCCTAGGTGTGTCGTCGAATGACGCGAGCGTCAAAAGTTGGAAAGCGGCGGACGAGGCGAATCGGCAAGTCGTTTCGATTGAGTTGCTCAGCGGTGCGAAGAAAGGATTGACGCTTGAAGTTCATACCGAGCGCCCCGCGCCGCCTGAGGTGTTTGATGTGATCGGACAGAACGACAATGTGCCGACGGCCGGCATTCATGCACTCGATGTCGTGCGTGAGAGCGGGCAATTGGTTGTCAGCAAAGGGGCCGACTTACTTCTGAATGTCGAAAAGCTGGCAGGATTGACTCGGATCGAAGAGGCTGAGGTGGCGGAAGCGATTCGGCGACCGGGGTCCCTGGCGTACAAGTTTTATTCGCCGAAGGTGGAACTAAAACTGACGGCGAAATCGGTCGAACCGCGAGTGCTCGTGAATCACGTCGCACGACTGCAGTTTCTCGACGATGAACTGCGTTCTCTAACACAGTTGAATTACACGGTCGAGCGAGCCGGGTTGTTTGAGTTGCAAATGAAAGTGCCCGATGGCCTGAAGATCGACAGCGTCGCAGGGCCGTTTGTCAAAGAGCACGCGGTCGATGCGAAAGCGGGTGGCGGGACGCTGAGAATTGTACTCGACATGAGGCGCGACGGTGCGATCGCGGTGAATGTCATCGCACATGTCACGCTCGATGCAACCGCGAAGGACCAATCACTGACTCTGCCGTTGCTTGAACCGCTGAATGTCGAACGCGAGAAGGGGCAAGTCACGATCTTCGCGGCTCCGGCGATTGAAGTATCGACCGACGAGAAGGCGATCAAAGGGGTTCAGCCGGAACGAAATGCGGATCCGAATCCGCCGTTCGTGGCGGGCGGGACATTGGCCTCGGCGTGGTCATTCACTCGGCGGCCGGTGGAGATTCCGGTGAAGACGACTCGGCGGTCAACCCGGCTGACGGCGTCGGTCGCGACGATTCTAAATGCGAAGCCGGAGGCGGCCGATGTTCGCACGATGCTCACGTATCACGTTCAGTTCGCGGGACTGGATACGTTCCTCGTCGCAGTGCCGGAAGCAATTGCCGACAGCGTTCAGATTCGGACCGCTCCGGGAGCGACGATGCCGGCGATCAAGGAAAAGAAGAAAGCTGAAAAAGCGGTCGATGGCTTAGTAATTTGGACGGTCATCTTGCAGCGTGAAACAGTTGACGATGTGCCGTTCGAGATCACTTACGACTTGAAGCCGGCAGCGACTGACGACGACAAGAAGGCTGCCGCAACAATGTCGTGGCAACAAGCGTTGTCGCCGGTACGAGCTCTTGGTCTGCCGGGTGACGGGGAATCGAAGGCGGGCAAAGTCGAACTGAAGGATGTGTACGGCGAGATCACCGTTCAGAAGGACAAAGCACTGACCGTCACGGCGGAAGCAAGTGGCGATGAACTCGAAGCGATTGATCCACGCGAATTGACTCGGCTGCCGCAGGATGGGTCGCTGGCGTATCGGTATTACTCGCAGCCGGTGTCGTTGAAGGTGGCGGCGGCGAAGCACGAGATTCAGCAAGTGGTCGAGACGGTTGTTTCGCGGGCGCTGGTTGAGGTCGTCGTTGATCAAGACGACAAAGCGTCGTATCGCTGCCGGTACAAGCTGAAGACGAGCGAACGGCAACGGCTGCGGATCGATTTGCCGAAGAGGGCCGAGATTCTCGGCGCGCTCGTGGACAACAAATCGGTCTCGCCGGAGAAGGGTGGCAAGGGATCGGACGACACGTTTGACAGTTACTTTGTGAGCGTCGCTCGGAGCGGGAAGTCAGACGATCCGTTTTCGATCACGCTGCAATTTTTGTTACCGATCAACCCACGTCCGTTTGAAGGCTGGAAAGGGCCTCTGCGAACGTATCTGCCTCGTGTCGGCGGCCCGAAGGGCTCGGCCGTGGCAGTGCAACAACTGCGAACCGTTGTGTGGGTGCCGGAGAAATTTTCGATCGTCGGGACGCCGGAGCACTTTGTTCGTGAGCAACGACTGTCGCTCGAGCGAGCACTAAACGGCAATGTCGCTTCAGTGGTGACTCAGGCGGAATTGGATCAGTGGATCGGAGCGAGTTCCGTCGGCGTGGCGGACTTCGCGACTCAGGGGCACGGCTACTCGTACCAAAATCTCGGCGGCACAGAACAGCTTGAGGTGACTTGGTGGAAGATCAGCTTCGCTTCGATCGTGGCGACGTGTTCGTTGTTCGTGCTCGGATTGGTGCTGCTGCCGACGACGTGGCGAAATCGAATCGGCTGGGTGCTGGGGGGCGCGTTGGTCGTGGTCTGTGCTGGCCTGAACGATTCAGACACGGTGCTGCACGGCGTCGCGGCGGCTCGCTGGGGAATCGTGTTGATGTTCGGTTTGTGGATCGTGCAAACGTTGTTCGGTTCACGCCGCGCGACAACGACGTATCCGAACATCGACTGGTCGAGGCCGTTCCCAGCCGTTGTCAGTCCGCCACCGGAGTAGGAATTGGGAGTTTAGGGGTTGGAGACTAGCCGGCCATGTGGCCAAAAGCTGTTAGCCGATTCCTTAGAAACAACGTCAGTGAAGCAGTAGGAAAAGAAAACGGCTATCGGCCTTCGGCTCACGGCCGTCGGCTAAATCGTTTGGGAATGAATTCATGTTTCGCACTTTGATGATTTCGGTAATTGCTCTCGGCTGCCTGTTGCCTCGCGCGGGCGTTGCGGACGATTTGGATGATGTCGAAGCGCGGCGGGTGTTTGTGCCGGTGGAGGATTTGGATGCGATTATTTCGAAGGATCAGCGCGGGTTGCTGCTGCCTCGCGACGAGTTCTTGAAATTGGTGCGTGAGGCGAAGGCCAATTCGCCAAAAGAAGGGGACATCGACAAATTGGCTCCGGGGCAGATAGTGATTTCGGGGGCGACATATTCAGTGAAGTTTGATGGCGAGCAGATTGTCATCAACGCGGTGATCAAGTTGGCTCAGGCGAAGGCCGGTTGGCAAATTGTCGCGTTGCCGTTGGCGGGGATGTCGGTTGAGGGGGCGAAGCATGATGATAAACCCGCGAGGTTGGGGCGGGACAACGGCGGGAATCTGATCGTGCTCAACGACACGCGCGGCGAGCACACGCTGAACTTGGAACTGTCGGGTCCGCTGACGGCGGTGGGGGCGGACAAAGTGGCGTCGGTTGGATTGTTGCCGGGAGCGGCGGGGACGTTGATGATCGCGGTTCCGGCGGGGAAACATTTGCAGATCGACGGGTTGAGCGTTGCTCGGCCCGCCGCGAATGATCAGCCGGCAACGTATGAGTTAGCGGTTGGTGGGAAGCGGACGGCGGTCGCGTTGCAATTGACCGATCGGCAGCGCGAGCGGACGACTGATGCGTTGCTGTTCGCGACGACTGGCTCCGGGCTGCGAGTCGCTCCGGGCGAAGTGACGTGGCATGCGGTGACGACGTTACAGGCTCATGGGTCGCCGATTGATCGGTTGGTCTGCGTCGTGCCGAAGTCGCTGGAGATCACCGATGTTGATTCGAGCGGTCTCGAAGCGTGGGAGCTTTCGGATAATCTAGCCGATGCGAACTCCACGAAGATCACGCTGAATTATCGGCAGCCGTTCGAAGGCTCGCGGCGGATCGACTTTCGCGGCGTGATGGCGGTCCCGGCGGGTGAGTCGTGGCGTGTGCCGACGCTGACGATCAATCAAGTCACGTCGCACATCGGGCGATGTCTCGTGCAGCACGCTCCGGCGGTGCGGCTGCGGACGGTGGAGTCGGTTGGCGTGCGGACGGCGACGGTGAGCGAGGCGGATTTGAAATCGTTTGAAAGTGGGGCAGGTTTTCAACCTGCCGCTCCGTCCGGGCAGGTTGGAAACCTGCCCTACGAGTCGATGTTGTTCGACATCTGGCGCGAAGATTTCTCGCTGGGCTTCGTGGTACAGCCGAAGGATCAGACGGTGCAGGCAAGCATCTCGTCGATCTTCGATCTGACCGCGAGCGGGCTGGACTTGATCACGGTGGCAACGATGGAGACGTCGTTCGCGCCGCTGTTTGAATTGGAAGTGTCACTGAAGGCGGATTGGCTTCTGACGTCGATCTCGGTCAACGGGCAATCGCTGCCGTGGCAAGTTCGCACGAAAGAAGATGAGCCGGGGATCAATCACGTTCGGGTGGCGTTGCCGCAACCGCTGAAGCCGGGTCAATCGGCGAAGCTGGAAGTTCGAGCTCACCGTGACCCCGACGGCTGGCCGGTTGAGGATCAGCCGGTGGAAGTTGAATTGCCCGAACTGCGCCTGCCGCAATCGTCGGTGACCGAGGGAACGTACGTCGTGAAAGCGGACGCGGACCTGGATGTCGTGCCGGGTGACATCACGGGACTCGACCCGGCGAACGTGCCGGTGCCGGGAACGCGGCTCGGCTTCGCGTATCAAGACACGAAGTTCACCGGCGTGCTGCGAGTCGAACGCAAACCGTCGCGAGTCGCCGCTCGCACGCTGACGTTCGCTCGGCTGGACAAGCAAACGCTTCACGCCCACTTCGAGACCGAATTGGAAATCACCGGCGGCGGCCTGCGAGTGTTCGACGTCACGCTGCCGGAATTGGCAGGCCGCGACTTGCGATTCCAATTGGTGAACGCCGCTGCGCGGATCGTCGAACAAACATCAGCAGCCGGCGAGAAGGGCGAATTGATTTGGACGCTGCGTCTCGACCGGCATTTGGTTGGCACGGGGACGTTGGTCGTGACGAGCGTCTCTCGTAGGTTGGCGACTCCGTCCCGACCTGCTGCGGCAGAAACGCGACCGGTCTTGGTGGAACCTCAACCAGCTGCCCCCGAATCCAAACCGGTCGTTATGGAATCACGATCTACGGAAATTCCTTCGCTCAAGCTGAAACAAGCCGACCGCCACAACGGCTACATCGCCATCGAAGCCGAGGGCGATCAACGGCTGACGATCACCGCTCAAGATGGCAGCAAAGCCGCGCTGCCGGAAGTCGATCCGATCGACTTGCCCGCCCCGCTGATGTACCAGCCGGCGCAGCGCATCGTCGCCGCGTATCGATACTTCACCGGGTCGCCGAACATCACAATCGCCGACGAACGCTTCGATCGACTGGCCGTCCCGACCGCGATTTGCAAAGAAGCTCACATTGCCAGCGTGCTTAGCCCGGCTGGCGAGTTTCAGCATAAAGCAACGTTCAAGTTCACGGCGGTCGGTGTGCAGAGCTTGCGAGTGCAATTGCCTGAGTGGACTGACGGCAAGAATCAGTTGCGGTCTTTGCTTTGGGCGGCGTTGATCGATGGCCGGCCAACCGAGATTCGCCGCACCGACGGTTCATTCTTGATCCCGCTTGCTGCCAGCGATGATCCAACCGCCGTGCGCGAACTCACGATGTTCTATCGCAGTGGCCTGCGCGAATTGACCGGCACCGGCCAAATGAAACAGCAGCCTCCCGAACTGACCGTGCTCAACGGCGCGGGGGTTTCGCAGCCGATACAGTTGCTCGACCAAAAATGGGACTTGAGCTACCCCCCCGACCTCCGCCTCACCGACAGCCACGGAGCCTTCGTCCCCGACCCCAAAACCCCGCTCGACCGAGCCAACTGGCTGAGCGACCTGCCGCAATCGCTGTCGCTGCCGGATCGGGACGGCATCGCTTCCCGACTTATTTGGATCGCTGGAGTCGCTCTTCTGATCGTGATGGTTTTGCTCGTGCGAATGAAACGAGTTCGACGACTGGCGGGAGTTGTGGTTGTGTTGGGAGTGATCGGCGTGTTGATCGCCTTGTTGTTGCCTGGAGTCCAGAGTGCGCGAAATGCGGCGCGACGAAGCGATGTTTCCGGCCGCACAATGGAGATGTATGAGGCGGGAGAAAACCAGCCGGGTGACCCACATGGCTTCATCGACGGATCGTCCAAGCATTTCAATGCTGCTGGTTACGGAATTGTCAAAGTTCAGCCGCCACCCACTGCGATGCCACAGGCTCCGCCGACAGCGATGGAGCCAACTACTCTTGCGAATGAAGCGAAGTCCGACCTTTCAATCAGAGATGAATTCAAGAAAGAGTTGTCGGAATCGCGAAGCGGACTGCAAAAGGCGATCAAAGAATCATTGCCTCGGCCAGAAATGCCAAGGTCAGAAGCCGCCACTGCGGCTCCGCCAGCGAAGAAACCGGCGGACGCGAAAACCAGAAGGACTTTGGGATCAGCCAACCAGGCTGATGCCGATGACGGTGTGATGATCCTGCGAGGGAACGAACAAGACGCGACTCAAGTGATGGATCAAGTTCGTGAACTCGAACGTCGCAAAGCGGGTGGCGGTTTGTTGTCGTTGACGATGTCGTTGGAGTCTCAGGCGGGAGCGGCGACGAAAACGTTTCGGTACATCGGGACGGAGACGGCGGGGAGTGGGATTGGGCTTGAGCTGGACTACGAAAACCGAGCGGCGGGTTGGAACGGTCGTTGGCTGTGGGTTGCAGGTCTGGCGTTTGTGGCGTGGCTGCTGCCGCCGAGCCGCCGCGGTTGGCGATCGGTCTGGGCCGTGTTGGGGCTGACGCTCCCGTTGGCTCTGGCCGCGATCGCCCCGGCAAGCTGGCAAAACACGCTCGACGGAATCTTCTTCGGCACGCTGGCCGCTGTGGCATTGTGGACCGTGCGCTGCGTTGGCGAATGGTTCTGCGATGCGCTGCCGCGGATGAAGACGAAATCGTTTTGGGCGCGACCGATGACGAAGGCGTCAGTGTTGTCGATGGCGATCGTTTTTTCCGGTTCGGCGAATGCTCAACCGCAACCGGCGACTCAGAATGCTGCCCCTGCGGCAGCGCCGGCGAATCCGAATCCGGATATTCCGGCTCGACCGACGATTGTGATTCCGTATGACGATCCGAAAGAACCGCTGGCGGCGAAGCAGGTGTATTTGCCGTATCCGAAATTCGTTGAGTTGTGGAATGCGGCTCATCCAGAGTTGAAGAGACCGCAGCCCGCTCCGTGGCATGGGCAGGTAACGGAGGCTTTGTTCGTTGTCACTCCAAAAGGGCGAGCCGATGCGAAGGGGGATGGACCGACGATCGCGACCGTGCGTGGGCGAGTCACGCTGTTTGCGGGCCAGCCGATGTGGGTGCCGATTCCGTTAAAGAATGGGGTGTTAACGGAGACGAAGCTCAACGATCAACCGGCGGTCACGAAGGTTATCGAAGTGAATGGTGAGTCGCTCGTGGCGGTGCGTTTGGAGACGGTCGGCCTGCATGTGTTTGACCTGATCGCCGAGTTACCAATTCAACAGGCGGGGCCCACCGGGCAATTGACGTTGCAGTTGGCTCCGGTACCGGCGGGGAGGTTGCTGTTCACTCCGGATGGGGATGATGTCGCGTTTCGAGTGAACGGGGCGAGCAACTTGTATCGGACGTGGAGTGGCGTCGTCGGAGCAGAGGCGGAGAAGTTGAAAGGGGGAGAAGGGGAGAAGAAGACTTACTTTGAAGTCGCGATCAATGCTGGCGGCGAAGTGCGTTTGGCTTGGCAGCCGAAGCGGATGGATGGGGCAGTGGATGCCATCGTGCAAGCAGATTCGACGACGGCGGTGCAAGTGGAGGATGCCGGAGTTCGTATCGACTCGCGGTGGCAATTCAAAGTGCCGCGTGGGGCGATCAATGATGTGTCGTTTGCGTTGCCGAAGGAATTGAAAGTCCGCGCGATTAGCGGGGCGGATGTTGGTGGTTGGGAATTGGCCGAAAATGTGGATGGCCGCGTGCTGCGAGTCTTTTTGCGCCGAGCGGTCGGCGATCAAACGGCAGTGACGTTTGAACTGTTCGTGGAAAGTCGGATCGCAGATGAAGCCGTGTCGCTGAGCGTTCCGGCATTCGCGCCGCTTGGAGTGTCTCGTGATTTCGGGACAGTTGGATTATTCGCCCAGCCGCAGTTCGCTTTGAAAAATGTCGCCGCGAAAGGGCTGACGCAGATCAATGCGAAAGAGTTTGTAGTTCCGCCGTTAGGCGGGGGGACGAACGTACCGCCTCAAGGCGGAACGACAAATGGAGCGGTCAGCGCGTATCGGTACACGGCTCGGCCGTTTGAGTTGGGTTTTGCGGCTCAGCGGCGAGCGGCGGAATCGACGGGGTTTGCGGAGCACGCGCTGGTAGTCGAGCGTCGCAAGGTGCGGATGTCGTCTCGGCTGCGGTGGGAGTTGGCGGGGGCGTTGCGGTCGAGCGTTTCGGTGCAATTGCCGGTCGGTTGGTTGCCGGTCGATGTTGATGCGACGGCATTGCAGGATTGGCACGTTGATGCCACGACGAATGTGCTGACGGTCGAATTCTCTGAGCCGCGCATCGGCGCGGTCGAGGTCGTGCTGCAAGGGAACGTCCCGAAGGAACCGGAGGACGCAATCGCTGAGATCACAGCCCCGGTGCCGCTGGAATTGAGCAAGCTGGTAACTCAAGCAGCCGTATGGTTTGATGCGGCCTATCAGCCGACGATCAACACGTCCAACGGCTGGAAGACGTCGGATCCGGAACATTGCAGCGAAGAGCTGCGGATGAAGCTCGGCCGGCCAGCGAAGTTTGTATTCACGTCGAATGTGCTTGTGCCGGAGATTCTTGGTTTCGACATCGCACGAGCTCAACCAAAACTGTCGGCCGATGCGGTAACGATGGTCATGGTATCGGACACGGCGGTCGATTACTCGCTGGCATTGCAGTGGAAGATCGCGGATGCGGCGGCCGATACGTTTTCGTTCACGACGCCCGATTGGTTAGCAGGAAAGTTGGACTTTCAGGGAGCGGGCATTCGGCAAACGAAGTTTGAATCGGCGGGGAAGGATTCCAAACGAACTCGCTGGACCGTGATGCTGCAAGACCCGATCGGTTCTCGCTATTTCTTGCTGGCGACCGCGACGTTGCCTCCGCCGGAGAAGCGCGAAGTGGTCGGGCCGACGATTGTTTTTGATCGGGCCGATGGTACTGCTGGGAACAATGCGACAGATGGGGCGGCGGCTGCGCCGGGAGAGGGCGAGGCACAGCCCGAATCGGTGTTTGCGCCGTTGGAGACTCAACGGCAATATGTGGTCGTGATCAACATCAGCAGCAGTCAGCTTGTGGCGGTTGGCGACGTGGGAGAAACGGTCCCACGCGACGAATTGCCAATCGTTGTCGATCAAAGTTTGGTCGATCAGGCGACGGCAGTCGTCAGAGTTAAAGGGCAGGGGGCCGGTGGTCCGAAGGCTGCGGCGAACGGTTTGCCGACATGGTCGATCAATTCGTATGCGGCTCAGGCGGGAGCGCCGGCGTCGGTGAATCTGGCGGACCTGACGACCGTGCTTGCGGCAGATGGGACGTGGCGGATGCAGTGCTTGTATACAATCAAGAATCGCTCGCGTCAGTTTCTGGCGTTGCAGTTGCCGGAGAAATCGCAGGCTTTGTCGGTCTTTGTCGGCGATCAACCAGCGCGGCTGGTAGAACTCAAAAAGGCCGATCACACCTATCAATTGATCGCGTTGCCGAAGACGAGCGAAGCGGACTTGTCGTTCCAAGTGAAGCTGGTTCTGTCCGGCCGCTTGCCGACGTCGCTGCCGCGGGGTTTGCGGTTCTGGTCGAAAGAACTTGAGCTGCCGGTACCGACGGTGGTTTCGCTGTCGGACGACAAGGAATACGGAATCCCGGTCGCGCGAACGTTGTGGGCGGTGCATGTCCCGAAGGATTGGTCCGCTAAGCCGGTGAGCGATCCCAATAGGAATAACCTCAACGAGCAGGCCGAGGATACTGCGACCGTTGCACTCACGGCCACTTTGTTGCAAGAAGCGAACGAACTGATGCGGGTCATCGAAGGGACGAACTATCGCAGTTCGCAACGGATGCAGGCGCAGAACAATCTGAAGCAGTTGGGATTGGCGCTGCACAACTATGGCGAAGGACTCAACGCCCGTGGGCCGCGGTCGGACGAAGGACGTAAGCTGGTGGAATCGCTGAACGACTTTGAAGCCAAGCAGGCGGATTTGGAAAACCGAATCATCATTGATGGGGCGAGCAACTTTTACGTCGCCAAAGATCAGCAACAAGCGGCAATCGCTCGCGCGGCCGAGGCGCGAAACGATTCAGCCTCGAATACCAAACTGTTCTTTAGTCAGGGAGGCCAGCAAGGTCTCGGTTTCCAGCGGCAAGTCATCGTTGGCAATAACGATGCTTTGATCAACCTCAACGGAGGCAATGTCTTCAATGGCGAAGACGTGAATGGCAACGGAGTGCTCGATGTGGGCGAAGACGTCAACGGTAACGGAGTGCTCGACTTCAGCAATGTCAGCGGTCCGGCTGGCAGCGTCTCGGTCACGCCCGATGGGCCGGTGAGGTTCAAGCTCAACATCGTCGGCATTGAAAGCCAACCGTCCTTGAAGCCACAAGCCTCGCGCAGCAGCGGTATCAAACAGTCCACCGGCAAAGGAGTCAGCGAAGCGGACCGAGCCAACCGCCGCAAAGTCGCCTTCGATCAACTCGGTTAACTGAATCGACTCGAAGACAGCAAGAAGGTGATGCAGCAACAGCAACAAATCCAGACTGAGAACGCCGCGCCGAAAAGCCGCCTTTCTGGGCCGATGGACGAACCGCAGGATTTTCCGGTGGATTTACTAGATTCCGCATTTTCCGATTCGGTCATCACAATGCCGTTGCCTCGGCGAGCTGCGGGGGTAGGAACTTGGAATAAGCTTCAAGGCCGACAGCGCGGAACGGTCGGTCAACAAGGTGGTGCTGGCGGCGGGTTCGGTGGCGGAGCGTTCGGTGACGGCGGTGGCGTGGCAGCTTTTGGCGGCGGCCCTCTTGTCGGTAGTCGCAACCTTCCGGCTGACGCCAAACAACCCGGAAGTATGTCGCCTAGCGTTGACATGAAAAGCAAATTGGGAGTGGTTGACGGAATACTCGATGGTCAGCATGCAAGCTATGGCCTAAATGTGGGATATATGACAGACGGTTCGATCCGCTGGACCCAGACCGGCGGCTTATCGTTGCCGATCGAAATTCAGCGAGATGGGAACGTGTTGCGGTTTTCGCGAGCGAGCGGAACGCCTCGGTTGGCGTTGGCGGTGCGGCCGAATGAATCGGAAAAAATGGGCCTGGGGATTGTCTGGACGCTTGTCTGGGGCGCGATCGCGATTTGGCTGTTACGAGCGATCACTGGTTCGTCGCGCGGTTGCATCGTTCGCCAAGTTGGATGTGGCGTATGTGTGCTCGGCTTGATCGGCCTGTTCGTGTTGCCGTCGCCGTTGAGCGGTTTGAGCTTGCTGGCGTTCGCGCTCTCGGCCGTGGTGTTGGCGATTGGCATGGTTCGTCCGCAACGGCAAACTACGGCGGTGTGAAATCATCTGCCGATGGCCTGGCCACCAGCAACGACGGAGCGTCCGCATGGCCTCAATAACTCAACTGCCCGACATCGTGATTCGTGCTTCGGCCGGGACCGGGAAGACGTATCAGTTGGCGAATCGGTATGTGAAGTTGTTGGCGAGTGGGGTGGCGCCGGAAGCGATCTTGGCGGCGACGTTTACTCGCAAGGCGGCAGGTGAGATTCTGGAACGGATCTTGTTGACGTTGGCTCACGCGGCGAGCGACATCGAGAAATGTTCGGAGTTAGCGGCGGCGATTGAACTGCCGCAACTGAATCGTGTGCGCTGTCGCGAACTGCTGGCACGAGTCACATCACGGTTACATCGGTTGCAGATTGGGACAATCGACAGTTTCTTCGCGCGGCTGGCGAGCAGTTTTTCGTTGGAACTTGGTCTGCCGCCTGGTTGGCGGATTATTGATGACATCGAACTGAAACGGCTGCGGCAAGAGTCGATTCAAGCGATGCTCGAAACCGCGACTGATCAGGAGTTGGTTGTGTTGCTGCGGCGTCTGACGAACGGGGCTTCGCAGCGAACGGTCAGCTCGATGATTGAGGACATGGTCACAGATTGTCACTCGGTGTTTATGCAAACGTCGGCCGAGGCTTGGCGGAAAGTTCCCTGTCCGCCACAGCCGACGGGCGATGATCGGAAGTGGTCGCAGCGAGTTCTTCGTGAACTGGCGGCTCAGTCGACCGGGCGACTGCAAGCGGTTTTCGAGAAAGACGCCGACATGGCTGATCGCGAGCAGTGGGAGGAAATGCTGAAGAAGGGGATTCTCGCAAAACTGATCGATGGCGACACGAGCTATTACCGAAAACCGCTCGACGGAGAAGTGCTCGATGTTTATCAGCGTGTGCTTCAACACGCCTCGACGGTGGCGTTGAATCAACTTTCGAAGCAAACGGCCGCAACGCGCGATCTGCTCGATAAATTTGATGACGAATACCGGGAGCGGCAACAACGAACCGGCGGCTGCGGTTTTGATGACGTCGCACGAGCATTGGCTGGTCAGCGTCGGTCGGATGATTCGCAGCGCTCGCTGACGCAGCAGGCGTTTCGACTGGATGCGCGGCTGTCGCATCTGTTGCTGGATGAATTTCAGGATACGTCGCCGTTGCAGTGGTCGGTGCTACGGCCGTTCGTGGAACAGATCGTTTTGAAACAACGACAGACCGGGCGAGCGGCTCAGTTGAACTTGTTCGACGAGTCCGAATTGCCGCCGTCGTTTTTCTGCGTGGGCGATACAAAGCAGGCGATTTACGGTTGGCGCGGCGGTGATGCTCGCATCTTCGATACCCTGCAACGACAACTTCCCGGTCTCACATCGCAGCCGCTTGACACGAGTTATCGGTCGGCTCAGCCGATCATCGATACGGTCAATCGCGTGTTTACGCGACTGTCACAGCATCCAGACTTGGGCCGGTCGAAACCGGCGGCGCTGGCGTGGAGCGAGGTATTTCCGATGCACACGACGGCCAAAAAAGAGTTCGTCGGCCATGTGCGGTTGATCGTGACGCCGGAAGTGCCGGACGATGCAGAGAAAAAAGAAGCGACGCTGCGACATGCAGCGAAGTACGTGGAAGAGCTGTACTTTTCAACGCAGCACGTCGCCACGTTCGCCAAGTGCGTCGGGACTGGAAGATCGACCGACGAAACAACTCCACCGTCTGGCGACCGTGGCTACATGACGCCGCCCACGATAGGGGTGCTGACTCGCAGTAATGCCGCAGTCGGGCAGTTGATCTTTGAATTGCAATCGCTAGGCGTTCCGGCGAGCGAAGAGGCGGGGAATCCGTTGACAGACTCGGCGGCGGTGCGGCTGATCTTGTCGCTGCTGCGAATCGCCGATCATCCCGGAGACACGATTGCTCGCTGTCATGTGGCGACATC
This sequence comes from Planctomyces sp., assembly GCA_031375695.1. Lineage (GTDB taxonomy): Bacteria > Planctomycetota > Planctomycetia > Planctomycetales > Planctomycetaceae > SXKJ01. The sequence goes on along the minus strand of JANMIF010000364.1, from coordinate 3,612 downwards.
GCCGATTGGACCGCTGCTCGGCTTCACGAACTTTCAAGACGATCTGCATGCCGCGCGATTGGCCGAAATGCTTCGGCGGCAACTGTTGGCCGACGGCTACGGCGCCTGCGTGGCCGTGTGGTCCAAATGGTTGGCTGCGAGTTGCTCGCAGCGAGATCTTAACCGGTTGGAACAATTGACTCGGATTGCCGACACGTTTCAATTAGCCGCAACGCTGCGAACTCGCGACTTCATTCAACTGGTCGAAGAAACCAAGCTGACCGATCCGAGCGGTGATCGTGTTCGTGTGATGAACGTGCATCTCTCGAAGGGGCTGCAATTCGACATCGTCGTGCTGCCGGAGTTGGATGCGGATTTGCTCGGTAATGAGCCGCGGTTGGTCTATGGCAATGACAGCGACGACCCGACTGCTCCCCCCAACGCCGTCTGCCTGTACCGCCACCGCAGCATCCAGCAGTTGCTTCCCGTTGAGCTGAAACAACTGTTCGAGCAAGACGTGGAGCAACGAACTCAGGAAGCGCTGTGTTTGTTGTACGTCGCGATGACCCGTGCGATTCACAGCTTGCAGATGTTCATTACGCCAACGGACAGCCAACCGGGGAAAACATTCGCCGGAGTACTGCGTGCCACTCTGGCCGACAGTGCCGCTGCCGAACCAGACAAAACGCTGTTCGAGATCGGCGATCCCGATTGGCGAATTCATTCTCGAGTTCCTCCTTCGCCGGACTTGTCCCGGCGGGAGAACGCATTATCAGCCACCCAGAATCCGAGAGATGCGGTCGCGAATCCTGATGCCGTGGATGATCAAGCATCAATCCACCGGGACACGACGGACGGTGATTTCTCCCAGGTTGACCGGATTCATTTCGCTCCGCGGCTGACGACACCCGTGCGTGGCTTCGAGCGTCGCGCGCCGTCGGATCATGAGACGTCTCGCGTCCGCCGCTTGGCCGATTCGCTACGCCCCGATAACACGACGGCACTTGAACGCGGCTTGTTGTTTCACAAATGGTTCGAGCAAATCGAATGGCTCGACTCGGCCCGACCGACGGCTGCAGAACTTCTGGCCGCCGCGAAATCGCTGCCGCCGCTGAGTTTCGACCCCGCCGTGATGCTCCCCGATTTGTTTGCGATGCTCGACAACCCGGCGATCTCCGCGCTGTTGACTCGTCCGCGAGATCCTGACAGATCGCTGATTCCGCGTGTGCTGTGCGAGCATCCGTTCGCATTTCGCAAAGACGATCAACTGATCTCTGGCGTCATCGACCGTTTGGTGTTGTGGCAACGCGCCGGCCGAATCGAATCGGCCGACTTGATCGACTTCAAAACGGATGACCTCGGCGAGGCGGAGTCGTTGCTGCAAAGCAAAATCGAGACGTATCGCCCGCAGATCGAGTCATATCGTGCCGCGATCTCACAATTGTTCGACGTCCCCTCGGCGATGATTACGGCTCGGCTGGCGTTCGTGGACTCGGCCCGAATGATTCACGTTCGCTGACCAAATACGCCGCGAGCGAGATAAGACGATGTCGCGACCGTCCCGCCAACTTCGATTGATCTGCTGCGTGGCACACCCTGGAGTTTGGCAGTCCCTCACGAATCCGTTCCGAAATCACACTACCATCGGAGTGGACGGGTGAGCCAACTCACTCACGCTGATGGCGGTGAGATTAAACGTGGCGATTACTCTGAGCGAACGTATCCTTCAATTGGCGAACAAAGCTCTCCAACAATTCGCGGCTGTCGTTGGCGTCGAGCCAGCGTGGGTCATGGCTGATGGTCAGACTGAGCTTCCCGCCGTAATTCAAGGCGACGATGGCCGCGTGCGTGAATGGACGAAGTGGCAAAACGGCCTCGATGCTTTCGAGGGTCAGACCTCCCGACCTCATTCGCCGATCAACCCCTAACAAAGGGGATCCTGCACCCAGAACGCCAAGGTTGGACAACACGGCGGAAGACTGGCAGTGAGTTCGCCGCGCGCGAGCATGGAGTTGGCCCGGAATCATTCCCAGCAGCCTCAACACCGGAACAAAGGCCAGAGATTTGGCCAATCGGGTCGTTTGTGTGGTTTGTACATGCACGTCTTCGAGCAGACGCCTTGGGTCCGCAAGTTGTTTTGCATCTTGGTCGAGAAACGACAAACTAAGTACGTTGGCGGCCGGCATTCGGTGATCTGTTGACCGTCTGAGATTGACGGGCATGCAAATTCGAATGGTCTGACTGCGGTGATCGGCTGAATGCCGCCGGTTCCAGTCATCCAGAATCAGGAACAGATCGCGTAGCAGCAAATCATTGAGACTCACGCCCAACCGTTTGGCCGTGGCACGCAGTTGTTTGGTGTCGGCGGCGTCGAAGGTCAACGTCTGAAATCGTGGAAACTGATCCTCGCCGGAATGATCCGACGGCAAGGGGCGTGGAGTGGCGAGCGGCACCGGACGAGTCTTGAAGTGTCGCGAGATGCGGAAGATCGCGTGCCAGGACGTTTTCAAAATCCGCCGCCAAGTGGAACATGACAGATCGCGATCACACAAAAGTCGCGGGTCGAACTTGGCCTCCAGCGTCGACATTGATTCCGAGGCGTAAAGCCGCTGGTAGGCCGTCAACAAAGTCTGAACGAAGTTCACCGCTCCGAGGCCATCACAACAGCAATGATGGATCTGGAGCATCAGAGTGGAGGTGTTTTCCGACTCGCGAAGCCACAGGCGAAGTCCTGTCTCGCATGTCAAATCCAACCACGGTCCGTTGGCGAAACGCATCGGGATGTCGGCATCGTTCCAGTCAATCGTCGGAGGAGGGGAATCGGCCTTAATCCAGGTGATGCGCGATGTCGCATCTTTGGCCGATCCGCGAATCCAGGAATTCAGCAACGGATGCAGCGTCAGAGCCTTGTTCAATGCGGCAGTTAACTGTGGGCGATCGAATCGCCCCTGAAACTTCATCTGGATGAAGAAGCTCATGGGATGCTCGGGACAATCATCCGCTAGCATGAAATGTTCAATCGGCGACATCGGCAGAGGCGCGATCGTCATGGCGTCACTCCTGTTCGTCGAGTGTTTGAAATCGCCACCAACCCAGGGCGAAGAACACCGCCGCGAACGTTGCGAGCATCGCACAGCAGCGGCTGAACACGGCCATGTTCGGGTGTTCTGAAACCAGAAGTTGGTTGTACGCCATCAATGCCCATGCATGGGGAGTGATCAGGCCGATCTGCTGCATGATCTGCGGTTGCCAGTCGCGCGGCATGAAGCAACCGCTGATGCCGGCCATCGTGATCACGAGGAAGGTCGCGTAAGCCGACACTTGAGCTTCCGTTCGCGCCAGCGTCGCCACCAACAGGCCCAGTGCGGTCGCCGATAGGGACGTGCAGACGACTACGAGGATCAACCCGGCAGGCATCGTGCCCCACGACATGCCGAACAACAGCCGCCCAAAGAGAAACAGCAAGGCACTCTGCACCAGCGAGATAATGAAGAAGGGAATCGTTTTTCCTAGCAGCAATCCTGCGCGCGACACGGGAGCCATCCGCAGCCGGCACAGCGTCCCGATATCTCGCTCGCTGATGAACGAGCGAGACATGATGTTCACCAGGAAGAAGGCAAACATCACCGTGTA
>JANMIF010000353.1:0-23367 GCA_031375695.1 Planctomyces sp. | reverse complement strand
TGTTCGAATAGACCTCGGTGTCGAGCACCAAAACCTTGACATTGTGTCCGGTGGCCAGCACATGGTCGAGGCCGCCATACCCGATGTCGTACGCCCAGCCATCGCCGCCGACAATCCATACCGATTTGCGCACAAGCATGTCCGCAAGCTGGAGCAAGTTAGTTGCCGCGATGGCTGTCGCGGCGGGATGCCCATTGGAGTCGAGCAGCGCCCGAAGCTTTTGACGCAGCGCTGCAACTCGCTCACGCTGTTGGCGAATGTTGGCGTCGTTCGACTGGTCTGCTGCTAGCATCTCCGTCACGAAATCGTCACCAATGTACGATGCCAACGACTTCAACAGGAGCCGAGCCATTTCTGCCTGGTGATCGACGGCCAATCGCATGCCGAGTCCAAATTCGGCGTTATCTTCAAACAGCGAATTGGACCAGGCGGGACCGCGTCCGGCTTCATTCACACTCCATGGAGTTGTCGGGAGATTGCCGCCATAAATCGACGAGCAGCCGGTCGCGTTCGCAATCAGCAAGCGATCACCAAAGAGTTGCGAGAGGGCCTTAAGATACGGTGTCTCACCACAACCCGCGCATGCGCCAGAAAATTCAAAGAGCGGTGGAAAAAGTTGTACGTCCTTCACGTTATTAGGACGAAGTTGCTCACGATGATTCTCGTGCAGTCCTAAAAAGAAGTCCCAATTTCCTCGCTCTTGCTCGCACAGCGGCGCAACGGGCGTCATGTTGAGCGCCTTCAATCGAGCTTCCGACTTATTCTTCACCGGACAGACTTCAACGCACAATCCGCACCCAGTGCAGTCTTCCGGAGCGACTTGCAAGACATACATTTGATCTTTGAGGTCCGGCCACCGCGCTGCAGCGGACTTAAAGGAATCTGGTGCGTCAGCGAGTTCATCCGGGGCCGCGATCTGTGCCCGAATGACCGAGTGAGGACAGACAAACACACATTTACCGCATTGGATGCAGATCTTCTCATCCCAGACAGGAATCTCGTCAGCGATATTGCGTTTCTCCCAACGGGTTGTACCCGTGGGATATGTGCCATCGCACGGCAGTGCGCTGACCGGGAGTAGATCTCCGTTACCGGCGATCATCGGCGCTGTAATGCGTTGCACGAAGTCCGGAGCATCGAGAGGCACGGTTGGCTTCCGATCGAACGCGCCGGTCACCGTGGCGGGAACACGAACCTCATGCAAGTTCGAAAGTGCTGCATCCACACCAGCGTGATTTCGATCCACGATGACCGCGCCGCGTTTGCCGTAGCTCTTACTGATCGTCGCCTTGATGGCCACGATTGCTGCCTCACGCGAGAGCACGTTGGTCAGTGCGAAGAAACACGTCTGCATGATCGTGTTGATGCGTCCGCCAAGCCCCGATTCGCGAGCGACACGGTCAGCATCAATCGTGAAGAACCGCAGCTTATTGTCGATGATTTCTTGCTGAACCTCGCGCGGCAGATGATTCCAGACGTCGTCCGCATCGAATGGAGCGTTGAGCAGAAACGTGCCACCAGGTTCGGCCACACGCAACATGTCGATACGTTCGATGAACGGAAATTGGTGACAAGCGACAAAGCTGGCGCGACTGATGAGATACGTCGAACGGATCGGTCGCGGACCGAACCTCAGATGCGAGGTCGTGACGGAGCCCGCTTTCTTCGAGTCATAGACAAAAAAGCCCTGCGCGTGATGATCCGTCTCACTTCCAATGATCTTGATCGAATTCTTATTGGCACTGACGGTGCCGTCAGATCCAAGCCCATAGAACACCGCACGCATCGTACCGGGGTCTTCCGTCGAGAAACTCGCATCGACCGACAGGCTCGTGTGCGTAAGGTCGTCATTGATCCCGACCGTGAAGTGATTCTTCGGGCGATCAAGAGTCAACTCTTCAAATACTGTCTTGATCATGGCCGGAGTGAACTCTTTCGACGACAGCCCATACCGACCACCGATAACATTCTGGAGTTTCGAAGGTTTGATGCTCGACTCAGCAATCGCGGTGACGACGTCCAGATAGAGCGGTTCGCCGACGCTGCCCGGTTCTTTCGTGCGATCCAATACTGCGATGGACTGCACCGTTGGCGGTAGTGCGGCAACGAAATCAGAGACTGCAAACGGACGGAACAAGCGGACGCGCAAGAGTCCAACACGCTGGCCGCTACGGTTCAGCGCGTCGACTGTTTCGATCGCAGCTTCGGCGCCGGAGCCCATCATGACGATAACGCGTTCCGCGGCAGGATCTCCGTAGTAGTCGTAGAGCCGATACTGGCGCCCGGTCAGTGTGGCGAATTGATCGAAGGCGTTTTGGACGATGGTCGGACAGGCTCGGTAAAACGGATTCACCGACTCGCGCGCCTGGAAGTAGACATCGGGATTCTGAGCTGTGCCACGAACGCACGGGTGGTCGGGCGATAACGCTCGCTGGCGATGTGCGGCGACGAGTCGTTCATCGATCATCGTCCGAATCAGGACGTTGTCCGGCAGGTCAATCGTGTTGATCTCGTGAGACGTTCGGAAACCGTCAAAGAAATGCAGAAAGGGGATGCGACTTTCGAGCGTTGCGGCTTGGGCAATGAGTGCGAAATCTGCGGCTTCCTGGACTGAACACGAGCATAACATCGCCCACCCGGTGGCGCGTGTGGACATCACATCGCTGTGATCACCGAAGATCGACAAACCCTGAGCGGCCAGCGATCGTGCCGCAACATGAATGACCGCCGCCGTCAATTCGCCAGCGATCTTGTACATGTTCGGGATCATCAACAGCAGCCCCTGCGACGCTGTGAATGTCGTCGTGAGAGCACCGGCTTGCAGGGCCCCATGCACAGTGCCAGCCGCCCCCCCTTCGCTCTGAAGCTCGATGACTTTAGGTATGCAGCCCCAGAGATTAAGTCGTCCCTCACTGGCCCACTGATCGGCCCATTCGCCCATCGCCGACGAGGGTGTAATCGGGTAAATAGCGATGACTTCGTTGGTCTGATACGCCACGGAAGCGACAGCTTCGTTGGCATCGACAATGGCCTTCAGTTCCGGCATGTGCTGCTCCTTTTGGGATGTGAAGAGAAAACCGATTCTGCAAGCACTGTGCCATCACCGAGAGGTCGACTTGGACCTCCCCCACGGCCACCCGATCCGGAATATCGGGCGCGCCTTTTGAAATCGGTTCGCAACCGGTCGTCTTATCAAGGGCAGCTCTCAGCCGTTGAACGCATCACCAACTACTTAAGGATGGTGAGGTCATCGCAGCGCTGACATCGCGGCTGAACGACAACCTAGTGAATGAAGCCTGCTATGAACTGCCCGGACAGAAGCAACAAGGTAATTTTTACTACATCCTGACGCTGGATCATCCACCTTTGAAGTGGGAGCTGAATCGGGACAAAACTCGCACCTACATCATCCGCCGAGCCGCCTGGGAAGCTTTGCGACAAATGGGCGAGCAGGTAGATCCGCCGGAATTCAATGCGAATTGACGCGCCGCGTTACCTTTTTTGTAAATCGCATCACCGAAACGAATCCGCTCGGAAAAGTGCCCGCTGAACTCCAGCATCAGGAAACCCTGATTGCCGCTCAGCAGGACTGATTGCTGAATCTGCGAATCAACGACGAGATTGATGAGGTCGCATTCAATCGTAAGTAAACAGAACTCCGTGATCGTCTTTCTGCGATCATGCTCAAACTGAAGTTCTGAACCGTTCCCGCGACGAAAACGCCGAGATAACGTCGAAGGAGTTTGAACTTTCTCAAACCCTCGTCAGAGATGGTTTACCGCGGACTACGCCGAAAAACGTAGGATCCTGGAAATCGTCTGGTTGAACTGCCGACTCATCGATGGAAGTCTCAGCCCACAAATAAGAAAGCCCTTCGACGTTCTCGTCGAAGGGCTTCTTTTGAAGAAGAGTGGAGGCGGGAGGACACCAATAGAACTTTTTGCGACCGGGGTCGCGGAGTGGGAATCTGGCACAATTTCACTGATTCTATCACTCGTCACGCTGCGTTACCAATGTGGAGAAAACTCTGTTGAACGCCATCGAACATTTTCCAAATAAATAACTTACATCCAATTCGCTTCTGCTGAGCGACGCCAGATTTTTTCTCTTTTGAACCAATTGCTGATCGCTTCAACTCTTCACATCGCCTTCACTTCCCAACGATTCACTCGCCGGATTGAAGTGGACCCCAAGAGTTGGACAGTGGGAGACGCAATTTAAGGGAGAGTTGGCCGAGGTGGTTTCGACCGTTGCGTCTGACCACCGCGTGATGTTTGGAGGCTCGCGTGGCCCGAAGCTTTGCAACATCTTGTCCGCTGTTGGGAACAACTTCCAGACTTCGTGCGGGTGGCGATCAATCATATTGTGCTTGGCAACTGAGACCCACGATTCTCTACCATCGAATTTGCCGCAATGATTCAATTGCCTTTCGTTCTGTCGATTCAGCGAGAGCTTCCAGTTGCTCGGCGAAACTGTCGGCATCTTTGAGGTCGTCAGGGAATGAGAATCCGCACCGCTCCTCGATTTCTGTTAGCGCCACTTGGAAGACTCGGAATTCATCGAGGTCGAGCAATTCCAATTGATCGAGGTTTTGTGTGAGGAGAAAGCCGCGAGTTTTCAGGTTTCCGGATTCCACGAAGGCGATCACTTTGAAGAATTCGCGTGGAATTTTGATGCCCTGAAAGTTGCGGTCATCGTCGTGGAACACGGGGCCGCCAAATACGCTGATGCGGAGGTTTTCGACATTGACCTCTTCAAAGACGGCATCTTCCAATCGTCCCCAGATGCCGCCCAAGTTGCCTTGGTTGAAATTGTCCATTTGCGGCGTGATGTTCGTGAAGAAGAACGAGTCGATGTTCGCCTTCTTGGCTTCCGACGGCGTTCCCCAAACTAAATCTGCTCGCCGGGCGACGTGTCCCCGATCCAGCCGATTGTTGGCATACAGGCTGTTTCCGACTTGAACGGAATTCGGCAAACGTGGATCGAGAATGAAGGGAATCCCATTCCGGCTGAGCCTACGGAGCCGCCCACCATCGACGTTCCAGGCGACCCAATAACAGAAGCGGCGCGACTTGCATTGGGCAAGCGAGAAGTGTGTGTAAGGGATGACATGCGAGCTGCCGAGCTTCGCAGCGTCGGCTTTTTGTGCCGACGTGAGCTTGGGAACATCCACTCGCGAGCCAAGGAAATTTGGATCGTAGCCAGTCGGCTGAACCGCCTGCGGAAGCGATGGTGATGGCTGGAGAGTAATTTCCAACTTTTCAAACACAGAACTGGCATAACAAGCCACCGCGTGTTCGTTCGGATCACTCGGAGCCTCACCAGCGAAATGCAGCCCAGCCATGACATTCGTGGGTTTGCCTTGAGCGTTCTTGAACAGCCAGACGCTCCCCGAATCTCCGCCCAGACTGATCTCGCCGTTGACCGGAGGATGGTCGGGGTCCGGGCCAATTTCAAAACCGCCGACCGACTCTTCGCCAACCGGGGCACCGTAGTCGATTTTGGTGATCGTGTGAATGCGAGTGACGATGCCGTGTGTCACGGCCGTTGTTCGACCGCTCTTCATCACCTTGTCATCAAGGTCCGGCTCGCCAATTTTCTCGACGACGGTCGCCAAGTCGAGAATCTTCGTGTCGAAGGCACGATCGTCGATACTCGCCACCGCACAATCTCCCGCGACTCCCAAATGAGAACGAACGAGCGTCCCAACGCGGTTCTGCTCGACACGATTGTCATCGTGTTTTCCGGGTTGAACGATGTCGTCACCGATTTGACCAGTGGGAGAGTGAAGCACATGCCAGTTGCTCAGCATGTATGAAGCTCCGTTTCCTCGGTCGTAAACGATGCAGCCGAGTGTTCCGGCCGAGATTCGCTTATTGCCGACGCTGACGCCCGGAACGATGGGATCAATTCGGGTCTTGCGTGGTCCACCAATTCCTTCGGGAAGCACTCGGAAGGACGCTTCGTATTTCCGTTGAAGCACATCCGTGGGAACCGTGACTCCGCCAATCGTGAACGATGTCGGAATCGGGGCCGTCCCCAAACTTTCGAGTTCCGCCATCGCTGCTTTGCGTTCCACGGTAAATTGAATGGCAAGTTCTTTGGTTTTCGTTTCCTTGCTGATCTTGTAGCCAATCCCCACGGAAGAAATATTCTTGTCACGGAGGTAATCGACGCCTTTAGATCGCACAAATTGCTTCATCTGCTGCATCAACTCGGTGCGACTCGGCTTCGACGGTTTCCGAGCAGGAGCTTTTTTCTTTTTCGCCATGATGAATTCCTTGAGATGCGGGACCACAGACTGAAAGTTGAGAAACCAACGATGCGATGAGTGGCGGGTTGATCATTCGATGTTGCTGCCCGCATTGATGGTGACATTCGCTGATCGGAGATTGATGGTCACTCGGCCAGTGAGATTCAAAGTCGTCTCGCCATCGGCCGTGACTTCCGAACCCTCGGCGTCGGGCGGACCACCAGGGACAGCGCGACCAATCAACTGTCGCAAGTCCGGTCGATTACCAATGCGTTGCTTGCGCGGCCGCCCCGGAGCATCTTGCTGTGGAGAGCCAGTCGCTCGCAGCAGTTGCCGCGCTGTGGCGGGGGTCAACAGCGGACGATTTCTCGCTCTCAGAATTCCTTGGACGCATCCGAGCGCGCCGACCACGATCGGCGACGCGCTGGAAGTCCCGCTGAATTGGTCGGTGTACCACAGGTTGCGATTGGCTCCCGCTTGCAAGTCACCATAACCCGTCGAGGTGACTTCGCGTCCCCAACCTTGCACATCGACGCGCCGGCCGTGGTTGGAAAAATCCAGTCGCGAACGATCCGGTCCATGATCTCGACCGTGAGTTCCCGGAGGCGGCGCACCGGCTCCGACCACAACCGCACCGGACGAAGGATTCGCGGGATTGAACGGGTTCGTCCAAGTCGTGGGGAAGCCAGCCGGCCGAGTATTGAAAATCGCGGCGTCGAGATTTCTCGCGCCGTTTCCAGCCGCTTCGACAACGATGACACCACGAGCGATCGCATATCGAATGGCCGCGAAGTCATCAGGCCACCATTCGATTGCGATAAATCCATCTTGACCGACGCCGCTTCCGTCAGGTCCGCGACGATGGATTTCCAACAAGATGATGTCGCCCGCTCGCAAACGGTCAGCCGCTTGCCGAATGACGGTCGCCGAAGGCAGCGTTTGGAATGAGGCGGCCATCGCCAGAGCATCGGAACAAATACCAAGAATTCCCAAGGCATTCACATCGCCACTGAATTCGCCCAACACCGCTGTGCCGTGATTGTCGTCTGTGCTCGCGGTGCCGATCACGACGCCACCTTGATTGCCCGACAGGTCTTCATGCGTGAATCGCCAGCCCCATTCACAGTCGATGATGCGTACATTCTGTCCACGTCCGCCACGAAACCTCCAAGCGTAGCGCGCGTCGATGCCAGCCGGTGCCGCATTGAGATAAATCTGGCGAGCCGAGAAATCAGGAGTCGCGGGCGGGGCATCTTCTCCACTTGGCAACATTTCGTTGATGGCATCAGGCATATCCGCCACCGGTGGAGCACCGGCTGGCTTCACATACGCCGCCGCAACCTCACCCAATTTGCGAAGCGAATCGGCCAGATCATCGAGCCTCTCGTCCGGCGCATCGACGTGGTAATAAACGCCCAAGTCGGGAACCCCCGCCTCTTCGGGCAAAGCAGCCACGCGATCCCGAATGCGATCTTCCTCAAGCCCGAACAACGGAGTCACCGAAACTCCCGCCGTTTGCAACAACCGTGATAGTCCCCGAACTTCACCACGCGGCGACAAGAATTCGGCCGTCGGGCCGACTCGTAAGCCCAAGTCCGATTGCGCCACAAACACCAACTCGCGTTTGCCATAGGTACTCTCCTGAGACGATGGGCCATTCGTTTTGCGTGTCGAGGGTCGAGCTTTGGCCATGATTCTCTCCTGCTGAAGTTGAGCAACAAGGGTTTTGAAACAGCGCGAAAGGAGACGCGGACAATCAATCAAGGAGCTGCGTCCGGCGGCTTGACATACGCCGCGACGACACTTGGCAAAGTTGCTAAGAGCTTGGTGAGCTTCTCTGCTTCAGAAGTCTTTTCAGTCGATGCAAAAAAGTGAGTGCGAAGTTCGGGGTCAGCAACTCCCGGATGCATCGGTTTCAACTGGACGCCTTGCTTGCTGAGTGCCCTCATCAGTTGAGTCGTTTCTGGCAAGCTCGGCTTGTCCTGACCCAACTCGTCGGCCACATCATCCCGAAGATGAACAGTCACAATCACAATGCTCGCTCCGTCACGAATGGAGTTGAATGAATGCCGCGATCCGATTTGAACGCATGTCACGACGACCGCGACTATGACATTCGGAATCCGTTTCGACATCCGTAGAACTACGGATTTTTCTTCGCTCAGGGAAAACTCATCTAAAATGTTGCGATCGGCGTTGGCAGCGTCCGTCTCAGCCCTTTCCTTTCAGTTGCCGTACCGATGAGGACTGATTTTGGACACGATTTGCAACATCCGCATGACCTCTTCAGGTCATCCCTGATGAAGAAACAAAGAAGTGTGGTTGAGAAACGACAGGTCAGCAGTTGATACTCGCCATTAGTGGCGATACGTTCCGATCAGTTTTCAGGTGGCCTGATTCGGAGGTCGGGCAGACATTTCCGATGCCGTCAGCGGGGCCGCAACGGAGCCAGCGCCCGTGACGTGGATTCTCGTGCCGCGATGAACTCCGAACTTTTTCTCGTGCAACGTATCGGGCCAACCGCGTTGTCCGCGTTTCGACTAATATCGAACTCGGTGGTCGTTGGGAGATCGTCCCGCGCAGATATCTGTCTACCCGATGCCACCGTTTCGCGGCGACACGCTCGCTTTGAAATCACGAACTCCTGCGTTGACGTCCACGACCTTCGCAGCCGTAACGGGACATTCGTTGATGACTACCCCGTTCAAAGCAGTCCCGTCCGAATCGGCCAACAAATTCGTTTCGGATCAGTGAGTGTGTTGCTGGCATCAACCCCTGATGGCAATCTCGAAACCGACTCTGAAATCGAAACTATTGACCCACGGGACTTGAGAACCCGCACTCCGCTGCCAATCCCCAAGGAATTGACCCCCGCTCAATTGCGAGTCCTCGATTTGTTTCTCAAGGGCGATCTCGAAAAACAGGTCGCCAAGAAGCTCGGTATCAGCCAGCACACGGTCCACAACCATGCCCGCGAAATCTATCGAGCCTATCAAGTCCATTCGCGTGCTGAATTGATGCTTCGAGCCGCTTCCAAGGCGGACGATTTTCGCATGACGGTGATTGCGGCAAACCAGACTGAAGCACAATGTCGGTTTCCATGACCGTTCTGCCGTCGCCATTCATGCCACCGGCGTAAGCGCCCATCAGAACCTGCAGGGCGCATACGACCGTATTGCCGAGTCGTACCTCGTGCCATTCGTATCCAGCTCGACCGGCATAACGAATGAATATCGTTCGCTGCTCGGCTAACTTCACGCGGAGCGATGAAGGCTACTTTTCGGCCGAGCAACGGTGACTTGGAAGGGACGACTCGGTGAAAGAATTTGTGTTGCATCCGTGGCAGTTCTTGTTGATCGGCGTGGCAGGGTGGATCAATCGGAGCCAGCAAGAAGCGATTGAATACTTGCGGACGGAGAATCAGGTTCTGCGGGAGGTCGTTGGTAAGAAACGGATACTGCTCAATGACGATCAGCGGCGGCGGTTAGCGGTGAAGGGAAAAGTGTTGGGTTTGGCTCGGCTGCGCGAGTTGGCTGGGATCGTCACGCCGGAGACGATTTTGCGATGGCATCGGCGGTTGGTTGCTCGGAAGTGGGATTGCTCGGACAAGCGGGACGCGAAAGTCGGACGGCCGATTGTCGAGCAAGAGATTGTTGACTTAGTGTTGAAGTTTGCTCGTGAGAATCCGACGTGGGGTTACGACCGGATTCAAGGTGCGTTGGCAAACGTCGGGCATGAAATCAGCGATCAAACGGTCGGCAACATTCTGAAAGACCACGGCATCGAACCTGCGCCGGATCGCAAACGGACCACAACTTGGGGAATGTTTCTGAAGGCTCATTGGGATTCGTTGGCTGCGATCGACTTCACGAGCACCGAAGTTTGGACGATGCACGGACTCGTCACGATGTTCGTGCTGGTGGTCATGGAACTGAAGACTCGCCGCATTGAAATCGCTGGGATCACCGCCAGCCCGGACAGTGCTTGGGTGCGACAAATGGCTCGGAACCTGACTGATCCCAAGGATGGTTTCTTGCGGAACTCATCGCACCTCTTGATTGATCGCAACACCAAGTTCCTGCCGCTGCGCGAATTCCTCGAAACCTGCACCGAAATCGAACCCGTTGTGTTGCCGCCACGCAGCCCCAACTGCAACGCGCACCCCGAACGGTTCATGTTGAGTTTGAAGTCCGAAGCGCTCGACCGCATGATCTTTTTCGGTGAAGGCTCACTCCGAAAAGCCCTGTCCGAATTCGAGGCTCATTATCACGCCGAACGCAATCACCAAGGTCTCGACAACGAACTGATCGACCCCGGCGGCGATGTCGGCAAGACCGAAGGCACCATCGAGTGCCACGAACGACTCGGCGGCTTGCTGCGCTACTACCACCGCCGCGCCGCTTGATCGTCGTTCGCCCTCAATCTGCTCAGCCCATTTCCCGACTCTGTTCGCCGTGTGCGCATCGACTCACAAAACACGGACATCTCAGCCGTTTCGGCAAACTTCCGCACCGTGTTCGAGTCGCAACGACCGAGTTTTTCAACGCCGCAACGCCACAAACACTCGAATTATCAATGAGCTTCCAGCATGGCTGAGTTTTTTGACCACACGGGGCGTGCCCCTACGTCACTTTGAACTTCGTCGCGCTGCGTGGCCAAAGGATGCTATAGGAATCACCGTTGACATCTCGATAAGCGGCACGTAGTTCTCCTCGACTTTGAATGTCTGGCAACTTCTTCATGATGCGAGTAAAGGTCTGAGTTGGGTTTCCGGAGAGAATGAAGATATTCATCTCGCCATTTCCCATGTCGTGACCATCGACCTCGTCGCCGTCGGTCAAAACGTCAACAATCCGATCTTCAACGCTATTCAGCCAATCGAAGTCGACGATTGTGTCCCCGGCAAATTGCAGAACAAGTAATTTCATCTAAACATTCTTTCGGAATCAGTAGGGAGGCAGCCTCAACCCCAACGCCGCTTGAATTCCCTGATAAACGGCTTGCCCTTCTTCGGGTCCAATCGGCATAGTTGAGTGAAGGTTACGTTCCAATTCGAGCATTTTCTGTTTGGACCCACTCGCAAGTATCTTCAACCGTCCACCGCCCAATTCTTCTGTCGTGTACCGTGTCAGGGGACTCTTTGTGATACCGTATTTCAGGTGCTCGCCAGTGGGCCCAATCTTTTGGTACAGCCAAGTCTCCGCATATGCGTTGTGAACAAGCACACCGTCTTTGGCGACGTGGTAGACGTGGTCACATTGGACTTCGAGGTTGTAGACCGGTTCTGGATCGGATAGTTCAACGAGTTTGAGGACTCTGACAAGGCCGTCGAAGCCGAGGAGTTGTTCGTTGGGTTGCAGGTCCGAGGCGTTGACGAAGGCTTGGCGGTCCACTGACCAGAACGGATGGTTGGGTGTGGTGCCGATTGGCTCATCAATGCCGTCGAGGTGCAGTTCGATGATCTTCCCGGCGTGATGCTTGAACGTGCCGGTGACGATGCGGAAAGCTCGGTTGTGTTGGACCGGTGGACATGGCTCAATCGCTAACACTTTGGCTGGTCCTTCGATCCCCAATTCGGCGAGTTCCAATTCGATCGTGCCGCCAGCCGTCGCCTGCAAGTCGTCGAACCAATCGATCGGCCGCAACAGTTCCACGTCAGCGGTTGAACCATCGGACTTTGATGCCAACAACGTGATCTTCCGCCACGTCGCCGAATCAACGGTGTCGCCGAACTCAAAATCTTTTTCGCCGGTCGGATTCTCGGCGGGAACTTGATCGCCGACTCGCATTTCCGAAATCGCGACCGCCTCGATTCGCGGTGATTTCGCAACAGCTTCCGGCTTGATTGTTGTTGCCTCAACCGAGCGATTGGCTGGGGCCGCATGGGCTGTTGCCGGATGCTCACGCTGCCACTGGCGACCGAAACCGAACCAAACGCCAAGGCTCAGCCAACCTAGCAGCCACAGCGTTCCGAGATTCGAGCGGCGAAACATAGTGAACGGGTTCATGGACGTATCCCTTGAAATGTAATGTTTCGACTATGCCTTGATGTTACCTCAATACCCTTCTGCGGCTTTGGACGTTCTTCACCCACGCGGCAAACAAAGATTGTAGTGCCAGCCAGAAAGAGCATCACAACGTTTGACGACGTTTTCACTGCAAAGATCAGCTAGAACTCTCCATGCGTTTTCAAAGTTGAACGTCACTTCATTACCACCGATTCGAACTCGCGAAATGCCTCGCGAATATAGGAATTCGACGATGCGACCGGGATCGAACGCGTCTGCATGGGCTGCGAGTCCACAATGACAATTAATGTGGAGTCCGCTCGATTGCTCGACAAAACTAACTCCGGTGCCATGAACATGAAAGTTCCAGTGGCGGCCGTCAACGACGACTGCTCCTCGCTTCGGAAGTCCTATCACATCCTTCCAATCAACGCCGATCGGATAATCCAATTTCAACTTACCGACTAACGCCACTTGCAAACTGCAAAACGACTTCAGTACCTCGATCAATTCAGGAATGTCTTCCTTCTGTGAGTCTGTCATTTCGACCTCAAGGATTTAACGGTACCGTTGAATCAGTGTCCTTCAATTGCTGACATCACCTCTAACCAGTACTGACTCCATTTCGAGTCACTCACCTCTCGGACAATGACAGGAACCTCAGTGATGCCCGCTTGTTTTGCTGCCGCCGCGCGGTGATGACCGTCGATGATGATTCTTTTTCCATCACGAACTGCAACTTCAATTGGACCAGCCTTCATCCAGAATTCGTCCGCATTTTGTTTCATCGCGTCTTTCATGCCTTTGATCGTGCTCCTCGTCATTTCGGCTGGGGGCTGCCGGCTAAGAAGCGATCGCACACTCATTAGGTCCACACAGGAGTTATGCACGAGCACGCCGTTTTTACCGACGTGGTACACATGATCGCATTGGACTTCGAGGTTGAAGACCGGTTCGGGTTCCGACAGTTCGACGAGCTTGTAGACTCGAACAGGGCCGTCGAAGCCGCGAAGTTGTTCGTTGGGTTGCAGGTCCGAAGCGTTGATAAAGGCTTGGCGGTCCACGGACCAGAACGGATGGTTTGGCGTGGTGCCGATCGGCTCGTCAACGCCGTCGAGGTGCAGCTCGATGATCTTGCCCGCGTGGTGCTTGAACGTGCCGGTGACGATGCGGAAAGCTCGGTTGTGTTGGATCGGCGGACATGGCTCAATCGCCAGAACTTTGGCCGGACCCTCAATCCCCAATTCGGCGAGTTCCAATTCGATCGTGCCGCCAACCGTCGCCTGCAAATCGTCGAGCCAGTCGATCGGTCGCAAGAGTTCGACATCGGCGGTTGAGCCATCACCCTTCGATGCGAGCAACACGATCTTCCGCCACGTTGGCGGATCGACCGTGTCACCAAACTCAAAGTCTTTTTCAGCCGTGGGGTTCTCGGCGGGAACTTGATCGCCGACACGCATTTCCGAAATCGCAACTGCCTCGATGCGCGGTCGTTTCGCAACCGATTCCAGCTTGATGATTGTTGTCTCAAGTGAGCGAGCAGATGGAGCGGCATGGGCTGTTGCCGGATGCTCACGCTGCAACTGGCGGCCGAAGCCGAACCAACCGGCAAGGCTCAGCCAAACCAGCAACCACAGCGCTCCAAAATTGGATCGGCGAAGAATCTTGAACGGGTTCATGGAAATATCCGTTGAAAGTGGGGATTTGGTTGCAAAGGTCGCGTGAACTTCACGAGGTACTGCTAGCTCCACAGCCGGTCGTCGGTGGGTGAATTTCTGAAGAGTTGGTCGATTGCACGGCGCTCGTTTTCCTCTTCCTCATGTCGTCTCCGACGTCGGTGCCAGACAAAACCGCCGACACCAATCAGCACGCAAGCAGACATCCAAACTTGCTCGTCGGCGTGCGTCACCAAGGGTGGTTTGACTTCCGCGATCAATGTCTCGCTGTCGTTCACCGCATCAACACGACCGACCAACTTGTCACTCTCCGGCCCCTGAAACAGCCGATAAGTAATCGTCGAAGCTCGGAAGCACGTTGGACTTCCACCGGTGGCCGCAGCCTTCAGTCGCGAGAGGATTCCACACCCGCTGGACGCGGTCTGACGTGCTCGTGACGCAATTCCCGCGCTCGCGATTTCAATGAGATTCCAGCCCATCCCTGACAAGTCACCTTGCAAATAGTTGACGTACAGTCCAACGATGTTTGCTCCGATCACCATTCCGCCACCGATCGCTTGCCCAACGAGCGGAACAAACATGATGTAGCCGCCAGCCGTCGAGATTGGGCTGAGGACCACATCCTCGAAATGTTGCAACCAACCGCGTTCCCAATCCGTGGCATGTTGAGGAAATTCGGCACCGGTTTGTGACAAGACGCCCGCACGAACTGCGAAAATGTCGTTCGATGCCTGCACCAACTCATTCGCAATGGTCACAAAGTCAGAATCCAACTGGTTGAGCATGTCTCCCGACGCCGTGATGGCGTCGCTATTGGCGTTGCCCGCTGCCGTGACCATGTTGGCGACATCGAATTGCAGGTCGGACCAGGCGTTGTTCGCCGCCGTGACTGCGGTGGCGTAACTGGCGTTGGTGGTGGCGACGATGCTGTTGGCGTTGCCGGAACCGTTGAACTCGTAGTTGGCGTCCGTGCGGAGTTGGTTGTTGCTAGTTGTCAGGTCGATGAGCGCGGTGCCCATCGCGGCTGTTGCGTCGTTTTGGGCGTTGGTCAGCGCAGTTGAAGCGTCGGTTTGCGCTTGCGAGGCGGCGGTGAAGTAGTCAATGACCGACTGGTTCATCATCGACTGCGCGGTGCCCAGCGCGAACAGGACATCGCTTGTGATTGAAGCGGGGATCGACGGGGCGGTCATTCCGGCCAAGCCGGTGTCGAAGGCGAAGAAGTTGCCCGGCGTCGTCGCGGTGTTCGCGCCGCCAGCGGTCAGATCGCCGACCGTCAGCCCACTGAAACTCCCACTGATGCTGCCGACGGCGCTGGCGGTGGCGATGTCGTTAACGGCGGTAAAGGTTCCGTTGATTGAGCCGTAGGAGAAAATTCCCCCCATCACGGGCATCCCGCCGGAGGTCATCGAGCCACCGATGTTCCGTCCGGCGTTGAACGTGCCGCCGATGTTACCGGCCGACCAGATATCGGCGATGTCTCGAGTGGCACTGACCGTGACCGTGTTTGTGATATTGCCGAATGCGGCCAACGTCGCGTCATTCCCCGCCGAGAGACTGCCAGTGATATCGCCGATGGCGAACGCCGCCGCGTCGTTACCGGCGCTGACCGAACCGTTCAAGTTCCCTTGAGTCAGCGCGACTGCGTCGTAACCGCTCACCGATCCGCCGGTGAAACTGCCGAGTGTCACCAGTCCCGCGAAGTCTCCGACCGCGCTGCCGCCGGTGACGGAACCGAGAAAATCGCCGACCGTCATGGCTACGGCATCTGTCCAACCATTGACCGACGAGCCGGCTGTCATGTTTCCAAACGAGATCGCCACGGCCGATCCGGCAGACGAGGTCACTTGCCCGATAATGTCGCTGGCCGCCCACGCGGTGGCCGAGTTGGTTCCGTTGATATTGGCCGGGCCTTGCAACTGACCCCACGTCACCACCGAAGCGTCATCACTCGCATTGACGTAGATCGGCGACACCGTCCCGACCGAGTAAATCGAAACGTCCGCCCCAATGTAGTTGCCTTGCAGTGTCCCGAACGATGTCGCCGACACGTTGCCTCCAGCGGTCGTGAAGCTATCGACCAAACCGTATCCGAACAGCGTCGCGTTGCCGCTGATGCCGGAGATCGCCAACTTGTTCACGCTCAGCAGCGAGGCGACATCGACATGGCGACCACCGACCGCCGTCCCGTCGATCAAACCGAATGCCACCACGTTGGAGTCGCGCGTGACGTTCAAGTTGAACGGCGCGCTGATGCTGCCGAGCGCGGCGACATCGGCATCTTGGCCTGCTGTCACCGACGATGTAATCCCGGCTCCCGCGAACAGAGACGCATCCAGTCCCGCCGTCACCGCACCGGAAATCGCCGCGCCGGAAAAGAGGTCGGCGTTACCGGCCGTTCCCGTGACCGCGCCGGTGATCGGACCGAATGCCGCCACCGTCGCGTTATTGCCGCCTGTCACGGAACTGCTCACGCTCCCGATCGCCGACACCACCGCATCGCGAGTCGCATTCACCGACGACGTCAAACTGCCACCCAGCGTCACGAACGCATCGCGAGTCGCCGTCAGTGATCCACTCAAATTCCCGAAGGCCGTCACGTTGGCATCTTGCCCGGCAGTCAGTGTGTTCGTGATGTTCGTCTTCGCAAAGACCGCCAAGTCGGTTCCGGCAGTCACTTGACCACTGACCGAGTTATCGAGTGCCACGGCCGTTGCTTTTCCGGTCGTTCCTTCCACGTCGCCGGTGATCCCGTCGAGCGCATACACGACCGCGTTCACATAGCCGGTGACATCCGCATCGACCGTCGTCAGCGCGGAGACGATCGCATCCGCCGCCGTCGAGTCGATCGTCCCATCGACATTCGACGTCTGCGACGTGACGGTCACGTTGCCAGGAGCCGAATAGACTCCATCAATGCTCGACCCAGCCCACACCGACAACGTGGTTCCCGCCGTGGAGTTCACTGCCGAAGTGAGATCGGCCAACGTCCACAGCTTGACCGACTGTCCCGCCGTCAAGCTGGCCGCCGAAATCTGCCCCGTCATGCTGACGATCAAATCGCCTCCCGGCGCGCTCACGGACGCTGACGTCAATTGCCCATCGGCCGAGACCGACACGTTGCCGCCGCTGGAATAGATCGAACCGGTGACATCGCCTCCCAAGCTGGAGACCGTCGCTTCGGTGACCGCCGTGACGGTCGCCGAAACATCTCCGCTGCGCGTGCCAGCCGACACGGACAAGAAATTACTGATCAAAGAATTCTTGATGTCCGCTCCCGCGCTGACCGACAAGCTGGCATCGGCGGTGAGTGCCGCATCCGCCTCGCCCCCGGCGAAGAATGTTCCCGAACCCGCCAACGCTCCGAACGCCGTGGCCGTATGCGTCCCCTTCAAATCGCCCATCGCCGAGACGGTGAGGTTGCCTTTCAACGTCTGGAACGTGGCGTCGATGTTGCCGTTCGCAAAGACACTGGCGGAACCCTCGCCGTAGTTTCCGGAATTCAGAACTGTCCCCGCCAAGATGTTCCCCAGAGCCACAAGATTCGCGCTGGTCCCGGCGTTGAACGCTCCATCGACATTACCAAGCGCCGCGACGGTGATCGTGCTTTGACTGCTGGTTGCAGCGGACGTGGACGAGATCACACCACCAGAATACATCGAGACGGCATCGCGCGCGTTGGCGGTGACGGTCGTTAGGCTGGCCAGTGACACGACGGAGGCATCTCCTTCGGCGGTACTCCCATTCCCGGCGGTCACGGAACTATTGCTGATCGCTCCGGCCGCCCACAGGCTGGCATTGCGATCGGCCGTCACGGTCGTCCCGGCAACGACCGCATGAGCGGAGACTTTGGCATCCTGATCGGCATCAATCGTCGAGGTCGCAAGAATCCCCGACCCGGTCGCGACAATCGCATCGATCCCCGCCTTGACGTCCCCTTGATACGTCCCGCGAACGATGACTGTGGCATTGCCGTTGGTTCCGGTTACATCGCCAGCGACATTTCCCTTGGCATAGACGGTCGCACTGCCACCGGCCAACACGTTCTTCAAACCGCTACTGTTGACGTCCCCTCCCAACGCGGCCACCCACGCGCCGTGACTGCCGCTCGTCCCGGAGGTCATGTCACCATCCACCGCCACGCCCGCCGTGACGCTCAGGCTGCCACCTGACTGGACGTTGTCAAAGACGTTGTTGCGCGCGAACACTTCGACCGATTTATCGGCCCCGTTGCCCGTGATCGGTGCTCCCGAAATCACGCTGCCCCACGTCGCGACATAAATTTCACCTGACGCCGAGACGTCGTCTTCGATGTTGCCGTAGGCGAAGATGCCGACGCCACCCAAACCACCATCGACTTGGCCAGTGATCTTGTCCCAAGTGACAACGGTCGTCACGCCTGGTTCCGTGCCGGTTCCACTTCCCGTGATGTCGCCAGAGACTTCATTCAGCGACCACAATTGAACGGTCCCGGAAGCGGTCATGTCGCCCGAAGTCAGGCCGCGAACTTTCGCGGCGATCACCTTGCCATCGGCTCCGGAACCCCCGGCCTGGATGTCGTCGGTCACATCACCGAAAACATTCAGGCCCACATGCCCCTGACTGGCAGTCACCGGCCCATGAATTTCACCGGCAACGATGTAGATGTCTCCTTCGGTGGACGTGATCGACGCCGTGCTCGTGATGGCGTTGAGGACGTTCATCGAAATTGACTTCTTCGCAGAATGGATCCCGGAGATCGACTCGGCGAATTCAATGCCGATGGCCCCCAACTGCGCCGTGACATTCGCCTCGATAGCCCCCAAAGACGACACGATCGCATCCGTCCTGGCATTGTACGACCCCGCCGCCTTCTTGATCGAATTGACGGCAATCGTTCGGTCGATCGACGTGATCGTGGAGTCCACCTCGCCCAGCGCCCCGGCGACGATCTTTTCGTTCGCGGTGATCTGGCCTTTGATGTCGTGATACGACCCGACTTCGGCTTTTTGCGTGGTGGTGATGATTCCCAAAAACGACAGGTACGAAGTCGCGACGACCCCACCTGGCCCGTCGATGGTTGCGGCCGCTTCAATCTTGTCCCACGAACTGGCGGTGACTTTTCCCGTTGACGACGTCGATTTGACATCCTCTTTGATCGCGTCATACGCGAACGCACTCACATCAGCGGCCCCTTGAACTTCCTTGGTCAGCGTCCCCCAAGTGGTCACCGTCAGGTTTCCCGCGCCGGAAGTGACTTTGTCAGCGATCGTGCCGAGCGCGGCGACGGTCGTGAGCAACCCCCCGGCGTTGATCTCGCCACCGATGTCTCCATCAGCATAGACACCGTTGATCGAACCGCCAGCGATGACTTTCTTGGTGATGTTTCCCGCAGGCGATGTCGGTGGAGCACCCAAGCGTGGCGGAATCGGCATCCCGCCGGGCGACAGCGGTGAACTGTTTTTCCAAGTATCAAACGCGGTCAAAAATGTGGACATCGCAAGCGGATCAAACGATGGCATCGGCCCACTGAGAATACTGTGGGCCTGAACCTTGCCGATGTTGCCGTTCAGCGCGATGATTTCGCCGGTAATGCTGCCGTTGCCGGTTATGGACGGATCGCTGGAGTTGTACTTGCCAGCAATGACATCGCCGATGTTTCCGTTGGTTGATCTGGTGTCTTTGACGATGTCGATTCCGGCGGTAATGTCCCCCACATCGTATTGCGCAGTGATGTCGCCGTTGATGGTTCCTTTCGTGGCGGTGACGTCGCCGAGAGAACCCCCGCTGGCTGTGATGTCGCCAGTGATATTGACGTCGGCGAACACGAACTCGATCGATGTCCCGGCAGAAATGGGAGCAATCACACTTCCATGCGGAGCGCGGACGGAGCCGATCGAAGTCCCGGCCGTCACGCTGCCAACCAGGTCAGCCGTCCAATACTCCCCAGCAAGAATGGGGCCGATCGAGGTTCCCGCTGTAATCGGCGCATTGATACCGGCGGTGGCGGTGATGTTGCCGATGTGTCCGTTCGTCGCTTTCAGTTCCGTGGTGACGTTGATGTTGCCGCCAGCGGCATCGACTCGGATGGCGATCACAGTTCCGATGTCGTTGTTGGCTTTGATCGTATTGCTGGTGATCTCACGAGCGGTGATTGTGCCAATCGAACCGCTTGTGGATTTCACGTCGCCGCTGACCGTATCGCTCGCTTGAACCAACCAGATTTTCCCGACGGCTTCGACTTTGTTGCTGATGCTTCCGCCCGCCATGACTTTGCCAATGTCGCCACCGGCGGTGATTTCACCACTGATATCGTCAGTGGCGTCGATCCCCACGAGCACCTGATAGATATCGCTCCCCGCAGAAACGTTCCCCGACACATCATCGTTCGCCCGAACCGAGTAGACCGTTCCCGACGTCGCCTCGACTTTGTTGGTAATCGAAATTCCGGCTTGGACACTGTAAACATTCACTGCTGCGGTGATTTCGCCGCTGACCGATCCCCCAGCATACACAGTCCCAATGGTCCCGCCCGAACTGTTCACATTTCCAGAAATGTTTTGCGAAGCCCGAACTTCGTAGATGTTCCCACCGGCGGTCACCGTGTTGGTGAGGCTTCCCGTCTGGACGACCACGGAATCAATGGACGTTCCCGCTGTGACGGCCCCATTGATTGAACTCGTGGCCCGGACGTGTCCGATCCGCTGATTGGCATTCACCGCTTGCAAGGTGGTGGCACTCACGTTCACGACGTGCTCATTGGCTGAAATGTTGCCGATACTCCCACCGGCATTGGCGGAGATCAATCGATTTCCCGCCGTGATACTGCCGATGTTGCCGCTGGCCGAGACGTAGACGTCGCCAGCGGACACAGACGCCATGTTGCGATTGGTGGTGGCGCTGTAGAAGCCCACTCCGCTGATCGGACCGATGTCGAGATTGTGTGCAAAAATCTGCAACGACGCGGCCGACCCGTTGAACATCAGACTCGCGCCTGTCGGACCGCCCGCTTGCACAATGATCGACGGGCCGCTGACGGGTTGGATGTGAAGATTGCCACCATCCGGGTAGGCCAAAATGCGGCCAACTCCATTTGTGTTTCCCGCACCGTTAATCACGGAAAAACCCAGCCCGTTCGCTCCTTCACCCGCTTCCAAAATCTTCGGCTTGATCCGCAGTGTGGCACTGGCCGAAGTGCCGTTGGCATCGGTGACGGTGTAGGAAATCGCCTCGCCAGTCCCCGTCATAAACGTGGCAATGTTGGACGGAAGAAACGAATAGGTCCCATCCGCGTTTCCCGTGAACCCGGCCGGGGTCGAGGCCCACGTGGTCGTCAGCGCCAGTCCATCGGGATTCTGGTCGTTTCCCAAGACGCTGCCAGTGACCGCCGTATCCCAATTACTGCCCCAGTAGTTCAGGTCATCGTTGGCTTCAATCACCAACCAGTTCCAGATCGGCTTGTTGGTAATCGCGATATGAACCGTCTTTGTCGTCGTCGTGGCACCGAGACTATCCGTGACGGTGAAGGAAAAGCTGTCCTCGACATTACAGAAGGTTGGCAACGCGTCGTAGGCCCAAGACCAAAAATCGAATCCTGACATGTTGACGAACGAGGTGAGCGACAGAGTGCCAGAAGCTGGTCCCGATGACACCACCGCTGTCGTCGCATCTCCGTCCGGATCAAGTCCGAACATTGAGGCAACATTGTCATACCAGATGGAGCGCTGCATTCCTCCAAGAGGGCCCGGTGGCGGTGGTGGCATTCCAGGCATGGGGGGCATGGGAGGCATGTACGGCGGACAGATCGTCGTGGGATCCGGAGAAATCACGATGAAACGCATTGCGGACGCCGAGAGCATCACGGAACTATCACTTGGTGGTGTATTCAATGAATCCACGACCGCCGTGCCTGATGCGACATTGGTCCCGTCGGTCACTTGATAAGAAACCGACGCCAAGCCCGGTGTGTTGGACACAGTGGCTGGCAACCCAGGACCGACAAGTGACAAAGTATTCCCAATGTCATTACCGACCAGACCTGGAAACAAACCAGGAATAGCCTGTCCATGAATTGCTCGATACGGCCCGTCGTCATGAGTCAGTATCGGATCATTTGCCGTCGGCGCGCTTGGCGGTGACGGAATCATAGGATCGGCACTCGTGATGCCTCCCGATGGAGGAGGAGGTGGTGGTGGTGGTGGTGGTGGTGAAAAACTGCTACCCCCAGAACCGCCTCCTGATCCAGTCCCACCGAAGGCCGATCCACCGCTGCTGCCACTTCCACCGCTGCTGCTGCCACCAGCGGCAGCCGTCACGGTGACGGTGATCGTTGCGCTCGCCGTTCCACCGTTACCATCACTGATGGAGTATGTGAAGCCGTCGGTTCCAATAAAGCCGGATGAAGGCGTATAGACCACCTGTGGAGGTGATAGCGTAGAATCGATCGTCGCTGTGCCATTCATCGGCATGCCGACTGAGTCGAGCGACAATGGATCGGCGTCCGGATCGCTGTCATTCGTCAAGACGTCAATTACGACCGACGATCCGGTTTCAACGTCGGCCGTGTCATCTATTGCCGTTGGCGGTGTCACGGTCGCAATGTCATTATCCGTGATACTCACCGTCGCGACATTCGGACTTCCCAGGCTGATGTCCGGATCACCGCTCACGTTGGATAACGTCGCGATCACCGTCTCCGTGGCTTCCACCACGCTGTCGTCCAGTACTGGAGCCGTGATCGTAGCACTCGTAGAACCCGCTGCGATCACCACGCTCCCCGACAACGCCGTGTAGTCACTGCCACTGGCCGCTGTGCCGCTCACGGTGTAATTCACCGTTGTCGCCGTCGAACTCGGATTCGACTGGCTCACCGTGAATGTTCCGTTTGTCGGCGTCGTCCCTTCCGCTCCGTCCGCACTGCTGATCGACAACGTCGCCGTGTCGTTGTCCGTGATGTTCACCGTCGCGACATTCGGACTTCCCAGGCTGATGTCTGGATCACCGCTCACGCTGGATAACGTCGCAATCACCGTCTCCGTGGCTTCCACCACGCTGTCGTCCAGTACTGGAACCGTGATCGTAGCACTCGTAGAACCCGCTGCGATCACCACGCTCCCCGACAACACCGTGTAGTCACTGCCACTGGCCGCTGTGCCGCTCGCGGTGTAATTCACCGTCGTCACTGTCGAACTCGGATTCGACAGACTCACCGTGAATGTTCCGTTTGTCAGCGTCGTCCCTTCCGTTCCGTTCGCACCGCTAATCGATACCGTTGCCGTGTCGTTGTCTGTAATCGTTCCCGTCCCCGGTCCTGCCACGGTCACGCCCATTGGTGTACCGCTCAGGTTCACTGTCAGCGTTTCGTTTGGCTCCACCGTCGAGTCGTTGGTGGTGTTGACTGTGAACGTCTTTGTTTCGCCCGCCATCCCCATGAACATCAACATGCCGCTGGCCG
>JANMIF010000292.1:0-11711 GCA_031375695.1 Planctomyces sp. | reverse complement strand
AACCCCGTGACGTGTTTTGTTTCTCGGGTGGTACCGCCTCCCACAATAACCCGCACCGCGCTAGCGTCGGTTTGGTAAAAAAAAACGACTCTCGAACCGGACGCTAGCGCGTTCCGGCTCAAGCAAACTAGTCCCCAAACGCAGTGCTCTGACGTTGCGCGGCGACGTCGATTGCGTTCTGTGCGAGTCCCGAACTGCCCACGAGATCCACCAGCTTCTGGGCTTCGATTTGTATTTGCTCAGAAACATGTTCGTGTTCGATCCACTCGGCAGACTTGGCTATTTGATCTGCATCTTGGATTAACAACGAACTGGCAGAACTGTCGGTACTCATCGAAATGTCCTTGCCGAAAATGACGACTCGTTGAACAACGAGTCGCAGAGGCAAAATGTCGGGAAATCAAAGCACTCAAAGGAACGCGACGAGGTCGGCATTCTTGGCCGCACTCAACTCGAGTTCCAAAATCAGATTAAAGAACTCGACCGCCCGCAGCGCAGGCCAGTCGAGGTCTCTGGTTTCCGGGATCATTCACAGGCTTTGTGATTGATGCGGTCGGAACCGCCAATTTTCACCAGCTTGTTGTAGACGCCGACGAGCAAGAGCGGCGCGGCCCACTGGCCGACGAAGAGGCTCTCATCTTTTCGGTCGTTCATCCGCAGGAAGAGTGCGACGCCCATCGCGCCTAACGCTCCCCACAGCCACACGTCCGAAGGGAGCTTCGCCGTCTGCTGTTCCAAGGTGCGAGCCACGACCCCTTCCGAGTGCTGTTGAGCTTCTTGCATGTCCATTCCTACTCGCGGTCGGTTCATTGTCTCAATCATCGTTTCATCCTCCATTTCGAGAAACACACCCAGCGCCGACCATCGGTGCTGAATTTCCAATTGCGAGACCTTGTCCTATGTGGCTTTGGCCGCGCAGTATTCGTTATGTCCTTTGATGTCGTGAACCAGTGCGGCCAGTTTTTCTAGTCCTATTGCTTCTTGGCCGAGTCCGACATTCACAACTCCCAGGATGTTGCTTTGCCCGGTGCGGACGAGTTCTTCGAGCGACAAACTTCCAAACACAATCGACTGGGTGCCCCGTATCAAATCGATCCCCAAAACCACATCTGCTGCGGCCAAGAGTTGCCGGTATTCGGCTTTTGCCTGAGTGTCGCGCCCTTCGCCGAAAAAAGCTTCGAGAGGAATCACGTCTTCGTGCTCATGGATTAGAGCCTGCGTCTCGCGATCCACCGGATGTCTGTGGTAAATCAAATCCGTCAGGAACTGGACCGGACTGAGCGCCTTAAACCTCCGAGTGCTCACCGGGTCGATCGTGTAGAACGAGGTGTCTTGTTTGATGTCGGCCAAGATGACGGCGACCACGAATGCGACCGGATAGCGTTTGAGTTGCCAGCCATCCATCTCTTTCAGAAATGGCTGACCGGCCTCAAGGCTCGTGAAAAACGGTGCGATGGAATTGCCAAACTCGTCGGACCACCGAAACGTCGTCCACACGCTTGGTTTGCCCTCAGGCCCGACATCGTCGCTGAGATCGCTTTTCACCATGCAATAAAACTCGCTCGTACCGCCCATCGCTGTTCTTCCTCAAAAGGCCCTGATTGACCCACAATGTCTTCGTCGGAACTTCACGACCCGTTGTCGGCCAGGCTCTCGCTTTGGATGCGTTCCCAAATCTCCCACCGATGGACGAAGACATCTGCCGCCACCTCGAAACCTAGCCGCACACGGCCCTGCTTGATCTCCAACACCGTGACCTTCAGCAGTCCTCCGACGTCGTCAGTCTTTCCGACAACGACCGCCTCCTCTTGCTTCCTCGATAAGACCAACATGATTGAGCCCCCTCTTAACAGTTCACGACAATGGTTTCTGACATCTTCGCTCCCTGAAACTTTCTCGCTGCCACATGTTCTTCCTCTAACGCAGCTTCACAGCGGTCGCGCGGCTGAATTTTGGTGATTCGCCAACGGCTGATTGTCGAGAGGATGCGTCGGTCCTCGTCGGCGTTTCTGTTGGTGGACGACGCCACGCAGACGACAGGGGATAGGCGAAGCGGCGGACGCGGTTGATGCCTCCCAGCGGACGATGTGCGCGGAGTGCATGCCACACGTTGAACGCGAGGTTCTGATAGGCCTCTTGCTGCTGCAACAATACGATCTCCTGGCGCGGTAGCAAAAGGTGGGCGACCGTTCGATACGGGGATTCGCTTTCCGGCCACTCGACGGTGGCATCTTCAATGGGCATCGTTTGCTCGGACGTGCGGAGTTGCACCTGGAATTCAAACAGCAGCTCCTGCGTTCGTAGCGTTTCTTCGAGCGCCAATCGCAGCGAGTCACCCTCGGAACCCAATCGCTTGACGAGATCCAAGTACGAGTCCAGCCGATCCCCGGCTGGCTTCGCACGGTATTTGGCGACGTATTTTCCAAACCGAATCGGGGCCGCGCTGAAGTACGTATTGCTCGCCGGGTGCGCGGGGAGTTGTCCCGCGATTTGGGCGACCGTCAGCACTTCTCGCCAATGCCAGTGCAGCGGGTTCCAGTCACCTCCGGTCAAAGCCCCTTGCGCCGTCGCGAGCGCGCTGTCATCGGCTTGTACGACAACTTGCTCCAAGCGCAGAAAGTCCTTCGCGTTCCTGGCAAAGAACACCGGGTGATTGATCATCAAAAAATCTTGCGTCGGACCGTTCTGTTCGTCCGCCGGCAGCATGTCTCCGGCAACCTTCAGTACTTTGATCGCCATTCCACGACCGTCCGGCAGTGCGTCCAACTGCGACTGGCTGGCCGCGTTGGAAAACCGAACCACAGCCTCGTAGGTGCCCTCTCGCTCAAAAAGCCCCTGCGCCAGTTCATCGGGCAGGTTCGGCAGCACTCGGAGTTCTCCTTGGGCGTGGCCGTGAGCTTTGACATGCACCTCCGCAAGAAACTCGCCGCTCTTGGCCTGGGTCCGCGCGAGGATCAACTTCACGGCCTGGGCCACTCGCTGAATATCGTCTGCCTCATCCGGTGGGATTGTTTCAACATCATCCGAGTACGGTAGGGGCCGGTTGAGAGTGGTCATTGTTGTGTCTGCTGAAAACGCGAAGGGGATAGTCCATTCAGAATCGCGTTCGCCTGGATTATTCATGGTCAACCTGATTGGTTGGCACAAGCCATTTATTGGTCCATAGTTTGATGTTTGCGCCGCCACCGAAGTCATCTGGATGGTTTCCGTACTTCTGGAGTCCGGCATTCGTAGCATTGGACGAAGCGCTCACACTCTTTCTCTATTCCTGACCCACAAGTCGCCAAAAGACGGACTGCGCGACGAGGTTGGAAAACCTCGCCTTCCCGCAGCGCAGGTAAGGCGAGGTCTCTGGATTCCGCGATCACTAACAGGCTTTGTGATTGATCCGGTCGGACCCGCCAATCTTCACCAGCTTGTTGTAGACGCCGATGAGCAACAGCGGGGCGGCCCACTGTCCCACGAAGAGGCTCTCATCCTTTCGGTCATTCATCCGCAGAAAGAGAGCGACGCCCATGGAGCCTAACGCACCCCACAGCCACACGTCCGAAGGGAGCTTGGCCGTCTGCTCTTCCAAGGTGCGAGCCACGACTCCTTCCGAGTGCTGCTGAGCTTCCTTCATGTCCATACCCGGTCTCGGTCTGTTCATTGTCTCAATCATCGTTTCATCCTCCTTTTTGAGAAAAACACTGAGCGCCAACCACTGGCACTCGACTTCCAATTGCGAGACCTTCCCATGCGACATACATGCGCAGAATCTCACCATTTGCCTCGTCCTGGCTGCGAGGCCGCGTTGATGGTCCGTACGGTCAGCCAGGTCTCAGAGCGTACGAAGAAACGCGACGAGGTCTGCCTTCTCGTCTGCGGTCAGCTTGAGTTCCAGAATCAGGTTGAAGAACTCGACAGTATCGTCGAGCGTCAGCAACCGGCCGTCGTGCAGGTACGGCGGCGAGTCTTTGATGCCGCGCAACGGGAAGGTCTTGATTGGGCCGTCCGCAGTCGCCATGCGTCCGTGAATGGTCTGCGGCTTGAAGAAGCGCTCGACCTTCAAGTTGTGCATCAGGTTGTCCGTGTAATACGGAGCGGGATGACAAGTGCCGCACTGCGCTTTGCCGAAGAACAGAGTCTGTCCGCGCAGCTCCGATTCGCTCGCTTGTTTCGGGTCGAGCTTGCCGAACACGTTCAGCTTCGGAGCGGGCGGGAAGTCCAACAGAGCTTGGAACTCCGCCATGAAGTGGACTTGGCTGCCGCGCTCCAGAATGCTGACTCCCTTCTTGGTGGCGAGAGTCGGATCGCCGTCGAAGTATGCGGCTCGCTGCTCGAATTCGGTGAAATCTTCCACGCTCTTCAACGCTCGCTGTGAACCGAAGAGCCGCTGAATGTTGACTCCGCGCAGCGATGGAGTGTCGATCCGGTGACGGAACTCTTGCGGCCGAACGTCGCCAGCCAGATGCGTAGCGGCGTTGGTGTGTCCGTTGGCGTGGCAGTCAAAGCAAGTCACGCCACGACTCGGCCGTGCCGAGCGACGGTCATCCGTCTGGTTGAATTGTTGCTGCATGACCGGAGCCACCAGCAGCCGCAGTCCCTCCAGTTGTTTCGGATTCAAGACCCCTCCCAAGAGTTCTTGGAAGTTATCCATCGTCACGAGCTTCCCCTGCGACACATCACCGAGATCGGGACGCGTCGTCAGAAACATCGGTGGCGGGAACTCGGGCAGAAAATGGTCGGGCAGGTCGTAATCGAGGTCGAAGCGGGTCAGGTCGCGTGCCTCTTGCTTCTTGACCTCGTCGATGTGGAACTTCGGAAAGAGCATGCCCCCTTCCGGATGATTGGGGTGCGGCAATGGCAGAAATCCAGCTGGGAACAAATCCTGCTTTCGAATGTCGTCGGAGTCCATCGCGGTCAGCTTCGCCCAGGTCAGTCCCTCGGCCAGTCGGCTGCGCACTCCCTCTTGAACTGGCTTCTTGCGAGCCATCGTCACACCCGGCGCAGGATGATCTCTCAAGTCGTAACGTTCTTTGAGCAGGTCGAGATGCCGCTGTTGAATCGCGGGCTTCGCGGTCTGCATGCGTGTCATCACCGACGAAAAGTCTTCTGGCGCGACGACGGTGGGCTTGACTGTAGCGTTCTTCGGCGAGGCCGACTTTTTAGTCGAGTCTTGGGCGTAGACGATCCCCAAACAGATCGTCAATACGCCGAGTACGCCGCCAACAATGATCCGATGTGCGTTGTCTTTTAATGCGAGCATGAGAGTTCCTTATCGAGAGCCGTTTCAGCCTGTTCCTTTTCGTAACCGTATCGCTTCTGGAAACAGTCGATCAGTTGTTCTCGTTGTTGGGCGATCGTGGTCGGCTCATTGCCGGTCACCAGTCCCCACTTCGTTTTGACTTTGCCAAAGAATTGCTTCCAATCATTTTGAATTGGATTCCAGTTCATGGTCATGACTCCTTGCTAGCAGAACGTTAACAAAGTCCGGCACGACGCTCCGCGTCGTGCCGACCCATAGAAATCGACTCAAAACAGCACACTCGACGCGGAGCGTCGAGCCACACTTTCTATAAGTTTGCCGGTGTGACAGCGCCTGCAGTGATCACTGGTGCTGACCGCGCAATTGGCACCGGATTGGGGGCAGCAGCAATTGTCACGGGTGGGACAGATGACATTGGGGTCGCCGTAACGATTTGTTGTGTCGGCGTTGGGGCCACTTCGGCCGAGCGTGCAGAGTGTCCGATTCGACCCACTGTCAAGCCGATCAAAAACAGCGCGGCTCCCGTAAAGATGAATCCGTAAACGCAGTAATAAGCAATATCAGTTCCGTCATGACTTCGTAGATAAAACCAATAGACGATGGCCCAAACATCAATTAAGGCCCCCAACGTCAGATATTTCAGTGACGTCGTTGCAGACGATGCTTGTTTTGAGTCACCTAGCATGGTGTTCTCCTTCGTTGGACTGTCGTAGGTTTGTTCGCGATGCAGGTTGTTATCATCCCTACTTCGGAGAACGTCGCCACTCCTGTCCGGCGACTGGGTCTTCGTTCGGATTCGGTTCGTCACGGAGGCTCTTGGCCAGGTAATCCAGCGCGGTCGGAACACCGCGCGAGATCATGTTGCTCACCGTCGCCATGAGCGCCCCGGCCAACATCCCTTTCATTTCTGCCCAAACAAGCGACCTGGACGAACTCTTCGGAGAGGACTCGACCGCTTGACCATTACCATTCTGAGCTTGGACTGCGGACGATGATCGAGGTTCGGTCCCGGACCCGTTCACAGAATCTGTCATTGGCGTATTCAGAAGTTCGTTGGCCAGATAACCCAGGACGAACGATCCACCGACCGCGAGCCAGGGATGTCTTCCAACCTGGAGCGACAAATCAAAGGCGTTGCTGACCGACTGTACGCTGTCGTTGACTGACTCAGTGACATTCGAGACTGTTTCTTGAACGGACGCTACGGTTTCGCTCACCGCATTGCTGGTCGATTGCACGGCATCGGACACTTGGCTCTCCAGAGTGTCCAGCTTCTCCCAGAGTTGGGACTTCGTTTCTTCAATGTGTTGCCGCATCACTTCGGGTGTTTCAGTCATCGGGAAGACTCCTGCAAAAGATCGGTATCCGAGCTTGTCAACGGCTCAACGGACTTGAACTTCGCGCGGCCGATACTGGCGACGATGACGCCACTAACGGCGAGCATCGCCGCCACCACGGCGTGACACGCCCACAACGGCAGCCACGCCGGATCGGCCCCCGGCGGAGACGCCACCCAGTGCAGCAAGTGAGACAATGTCAAGCACAATGCAGCAGCGGCGAGAACCAAGATCCCCACGCCGAGACCGAAGACCGCCGCGGCTTTGGCACGGTGCCGCAGCCCCGACTCGATCTCCTGCCGCGTCAACTCGAACTGTTGTTCGACGAGGTGCTTGAGATCGCTGAAGATACCGCTCACCAGCGACGCGGTGGTCTGTTCGGGGGGATTTTCGATGTCGATGCCGATGGACATGGCTCAGCTCCTCAGTTTGCGAGCCACGAACCAACCCAATCCGACCGCGATGAAGACGGCCGGGAGGGGATTTCTCCGAATCAACTGAGCAACGTCCTCGGTCATCCCACTGAACTTGGCACCCTCAAGATATTCGCCACCGTCCTTGACGGATTTGGCAACGGCTTGAGTCGCGCTTCCCAGCACGCCCGTTTGCGGAGCGTTCTTGCTGAGCCGGTCGCCCAGCCCCTGGATGCCAATCCCCGCGCTGACGGTCAGATCGTCGGCCTTCCGACCGACATCACAGGCCGTCTGACTCGCCATCGCGCCGACTGCGCAACCGGCCTGACTGGCCATCTCGCCCACAGAATCAGCGACTTCACGGGCTTTGTTGGTGGCTTGATTCCACTCTTCCTTGACGTTTGATGTTAGTGTTGAACTCGACATTGGTAAATTCCTTTTGTGAAAGATATGTTCGAACCATCCAACGCACGCGACGCGTGTCCGTTAGAAGACTCCCGGTTCAAGGCTTAGTGGCCGGTAGATTGTCCCCCGGTTCCTCTTGCGTTTCCTTTTCGGTGGTAATCGCCGTCCAGGCGTCGCGATTTTCGTTTCCTGTTTGGGGCCGAAGGCATGGCTACGTTACTTTCCGACCATCTTCATGATGATGAAGATGACGAATGCCCCAAAGAATCCTCCACCGGCCAACAGATACACCAAGGAATACCCGGCAGCCGCCAAGGGGAAAACAATTTGTGCGAGAATCTCCATTTTTGTGCTCCTCAGAAATATTGATGTCGCCTTAGCCAACGCTTCAGCGATGGACTACCGGATCGCAAAAGCGATCCGGCTTCAAAACATTCAGCACGCTCGAAGCAATCACAACCGCGAGAGTCTTTATCTGAGCGAACATCGCAACAGTGTCGATCGCAAGGTCGGTAAAGCGTCTGCTTTCCGAACCACGGTCTCCCGATGGGAGCGAACTGGCGAAGTGCTGACAGAACATACGAGTCTCGCGTTTGTGATCGCGTTGAGGTCGCCACCGCTTAGGCGCTGGTCACTGACAGTCAAGTACGCCGACGCGGTTTTTCGTTGCCTACAATCGTGGCGAAGGTGCCGGAACGGATTGCCGTTCACCCTTGAAAGACGCTCCCGTGCTTTTGACACGGTCGCTACTCGCTACCGCGACTTCACCTGCGGTTGTGATATCCGTCGCACCGGCACGCTCAAAGATGTCTTTGGCTCGCTTCGTCTCGTCACTGTCTTCGGAATGAACCGAGATGAGGGAACTGCCCGACTTCACCTTTCCCTCGTATCGCTTGGCCTCGAATTCTGGGATCCCCATGCCGATCAGCGCGCCGGTGAGACCTCCGACCGTACCGCCGACCGCCGCACCACCCAGAGCGGCCATGATCGGGCCGGCCGCAATAAAAGGGCCGAGACCGGGAATCGCCAACGCCCCGATACCGGCCAGCCAACCCAAGGTTCCGCCCAACACAGCACCGGTCCCAGCACCGGTTGCGGCACCTTCCGGAGCCTTGGTGTTGTGTTCGTGCGCGAAGTCTCGCGTTCCTCCTTTGTCCGCCATCAAAACGGATATGTCGTTGCCCGAGAAACCAGCAGTCTGCAAATTGCGAATGATGGTGTCGGTCTGAGAAACTGTCGCCGTACAAAAAACAGATGTTGACATGATTTGATCCTGTAAAAGTGGTTGTGATAAGTGTTGTGAAAGTGGTTGCTTGTTAGTGAAATCAAACAGTGCTTACTCGTTATTGACTTCCAATTGGCTATCGACTTTGTTGGCGCCCGCAATATCGACTGCGAACTGCTCGATCCTCTTCTTCTCATCTTCCGTCTTCACCGGTCCTCGCAATGTCACCTTCCCATCTTGCGTGGTGATCTTGACGTTTTGCGCATTGACCGACATTTTCGTGTCGACGACTAACTTGCGGATTTCGGCCGTAATTTTGATGTCGGCCTTGTTTTCGTTTTGATCGATCGGCGTCTTCGCCGTGCTGTCACGGTCGCGGACGTTGACCCCGGTGTTCGTGCGGTCGACCGGCTCATTGGTTGCCGTCGGCTGCTCCGTTGTGATGGGGCGATTCGCGGTGATCGTCGTGGGCCGTTCCGTCGTCGGTTTAGCACTTGAAGCCGGGGGGTTGCTTTGATTGCATCCCAAGGCCATTCCGAAGAGCATTCCAAACAGGAGATATTTCATGTGTCGTTCCTTGTAAAAGAGTTATTTAATGTCAACGGTAGTCGTTAGGACTGTAAGTGTTCCCGTTACCACGACATTCCGCCGCTCCACCCATTGCCGCTCCACCCATCGCCGCCGTTCCACCAATTGCCGTTGTTCCACCAATTGCCGTTGTTCCATGAATTGTCGTTGTTCCGTGAATTGCGGTTGCCATACGAGCCGTTCCCATAACCAGAATACGTGTTCGAGTTGTACATACCACCGTTTGAACCAACTCCGTATCCGTTGTAGTATCCCTGGCCATACCCATTGCCATATCCGTTGTTGTATTCATTGCCGTATCCATTGTAGTTACCCTGGCCGTAACCGTTGTATTGAACCCCGCCGCGGCCGAACGTCAGTGATTGCGCATGGGCATTACTCTCCGGAGTCGCCGCAGCGAATAGGCCGACGGTGAGTACCGATAAGAAAAGTAGTCGTGTCATGATTTGTTCCTTGTGAATGAGTTGCAGTTGAAGTTGATCGAAAACGCAAAATGTGGCACGGGGCACCTTTTGGCGGCCCCGCACCACAGGAACAGAAAGCCTTACTCAGCCTTAGTCTCATTGGACGCCACTTTTTGCGCGTCAGGAGCGTTCTGCCGATGCGTGCGCAGTTGCGCGAGTTGCTCTTTCGTGAGCACTTTTTCGATCTCCGCCAGTTTGTCCGCTTCCAGCGACACCAGTCGCGTATGCAGACGCCCAATGTCACGGTTCAGGGATCGCATCTGAGAGCGATATTTATTCTGAACCTTGTCGGCCGCAGCCTCCTGCTCGTCGGTGAATGTGATACCGGCATTCGCGAGTCCTTCTTCGACGGCTTGGGCCGGCTTGGCGGTCGCATCGTTAGATTTGTCGTCCGTCGGATTGGCCTTGCGGGACTCAACATTCTCTTTGACAGGGGCTTGAATGGCCTTGGTATTCGACACTGCATGGGCCTTCTCATGCTGTGCCATGGTGCGTCTCTGGTGACGCACTTGATCTCGCTGGGACTCGGTCAGGTTGTCCTCGATAGCAAACATCAAAGCTGTTTCGAGACCGATCGTTTTCATGTAGACATTGCTGTACTGCTTCCACGTCATGCCGAGCGATCCATCGTAGTTGTGAACAATCTCCTTGACCTGCTCTTGTTGTTGGGAAGTCAGGTTCAGCTTCTGCAGGCATTCGGGAATCGCAACTTGTTCGGAATGAGCCTGACCCTTCTCGGATCGGTCCTGCTGACCCTTTTCGGATTGGTCCTGCTGTTTGTTACGGTCAAAGTTGCCCTTGTTGGTCGATTTGGCTTCCGACTTAGCACGGTCTTGCGCAAAAGCTGGGGCCAGGGCCAACAGGCAGGCGACCGTCAACAGAGACAGTCCATGTTTGAGAGAGAAACGCTTCATAGTGACTCCTGAGTTTGATGAGGGGTTTCGGAAAGCTTCCATTAAGTGACGCATTGGCTGGGTCTCCATTCAAAAGGGTTTCAAACACATTTCGCGGACAATCCGCACGGGACATTTCGCCGCCATTGGTACCATTGGCGCGCGAAAAACGAAAAAAGCCGACGTGGCGGAACACCCGGAGGTCTTCCACCACGTCGGCCTACTTTTTATTTCGCCCTCCGGCATGAGCCGAATTGCGCTTTATTTAGTCGTCCGAAAGTCTCACCAACAAAAACTAAAGCCGACGTGGCGAAACCCCTGAAGGATTCCACCACGTCGGCTTACTCTTTATCGCGCCCACCGGCATCCGCCGAATTGCGCTTTATATAGTCGCCCGAAAATTATTGAGTCGTCTTATTGTATCGTCCAGAAAGCTTCCTGAAACGCGTCACGACTCACATGGAGGCATTTGTATCGTTCGAATTGTAGAATGCAATGCACTTTTGGCTATTTTTCACGATTGTTATGATTTGTGGTAATCGCCAGAGAGGTACTTGCAGTCTCTGTCGTCGTCGCGGCAGAGATTTACCCGCGCTGGCCTTTCAGTTTTGAGTACGGACAAGTTGGGAGTTTGCGATGAAAACACAGGGAGAAATCGAAGCGGCGGTCTGCCTAGGGATCGCGAGTTTTGAGCAGGAATTCATGGGTCGTGGTCCCAAAGATATCCAGACCCACTTGCTCAATGACCTGCTCGTCGTGCGACTTCGCGGCGTGTTGACCGCTGCCGAACAGCACTTGGTCAAGACGCTCATCCCCGAAAAGGGCCGAGATCTGTTGAAAAAAGTTCGTACCCAACTGGTCGAACTCGCTCGGCCGGTCCTGGACGCCATGGTTCAAACCGCCACCGGCGTCGAAGTCGTGAGCCTCCACCACGACATCAGCACGGCCACCGGCGAAGAGATGATTCTCTTTACGCTGGCCGAATCGCCGCTCGTCCGCGAGAAAAAGATCCGATAGTGCTTGAGAACGAATTATTTTTGACGCTAAATAGGATCTCGGCCATAACATAATTCAATTCCAGTCGCCCCAAGTTTGGCACGTCGCTGAACTCGTCAGAGTTCAGCGATCCTCCTGGCCA
>JANMIF010000242.1:0-7309 GCA_031375695.1 Planctomyces sp. | reverse complement strand
ATTGATTTGCTCCTGTCCCGTACCGGTGACGACTTCTGCAATCTCGGAAACGAGTTCGTCGAACTGCTCGGACGCAAGCGTCGAGCAACTGGCGTTTGGAAATACAAACCTCCGAAACTCCAACCGCTCGTTCGCATCCGGCGCGAACGGGTCGCGAGCCATGCGGACAAGCTGCGTGTGAACCGTCGTCTGATGGGGTAGTCCGTTCCGCGTGAGCCAACCAAAATCCTCGCGAGTCTCGTCCAACACGTCTCGAACAACACGCACTTCATCCGCGAGCCGATTCACCGCGTCAGTCAACCGCTCCAACAGTTGCGGTTGCAGTGTGTGCGGCTGCTGCCACACGTCCGAGGCATTCTGCTTTTCCTGCCGACATTGGTCGTGCAAATCGTTGTGTGCGGCAAAGGCTTCGTCCCGACCTCGCCCGTACAGCTCGCGGTTGGCTCGATTCAAAGTCGTCATCGTCTCGTCTCCTCATTGCAGAGTTACGGGTGCCAAAGCCACAGCGTTCACCGGCACCCGGCTGGTGAACGCCAAGACTTTGGTCCGCTTGAGACGAACATGGACAACACCATCGGCCGAGTCAGAAACTCCGCCGATCAGAAAACCTCGCAAAAACCCTATTAGGGCACCACCGCCCACTCGGTTGACGAGCCGACTCCACGGCACCACGTCAATCGAGTGGCGGTTGCATGATTACCCGGATGAAAATGTCAAAAGAGCGAATCGACGTTACGGGGGTTCCGTACCACACAACCGGGCAAGTGTCACGTTGCTGGCGCGAGCGGGGTGGAATTCAGAGAGTTCGCCAGTGTTTGCGAATGGTTAGGAGCCGTGTCGCACGATCGTCTGGAGAATCGCACGACTGAGTTTGCTCAGCCGCTCGGTCAGCCCGCGCGCCGTCGGAGGCGGAGAGGGCCGTCATTCGTCGCTGTCTCCAGCGCGGACAACCATTCGGCTCGTCCGCTCGGACCCCGCGAACCGCACAGACCCGGGGACTGGAATCCACTCTTCGTGCGCGTTGACGACCTCGAAAACAGAGCGAAGGATCGGTCGCTTCGTGAAAATAGACCTGTCCGACTTGTCCCCTTTGCCTGCCCAAATCTGGCAGACTGGTCAAAACAAGCGGGTTCGTACCTTGAGTTCGACTCAATCCAAATTACTATTCATTGAAAGAATTAGCCGAAATGTTCGATAAATTCAGGCGTTTGTGGCTCACTCTGATTATCCCGTTCACTTGCGTTCGGTCGGTTCCTTTCATTCGATTCATCAATTCGTACAATGAACGGCTACCACGTTTGCTTCGAGTACGATCATGGATACTGACGAACTACGCAGAGAACGGGGCCGCCGATTGGCGGCCGTACGTCGCCGAATCACGATGACTGCCGAAGAAATGGTTCGCCGCCTCAAGGTGGTGACCAAAGGTCGTTTGGACTTTACGTCTGGCGCTGTTTACGCCTGGGAGAAAGGGCGAAACCTTCTGCAAGAAAACGTGGCGATGCAGCTTGCACCGATCCTCGGCTGCTCTGCCAATGAACTGCTTGGGCCACTTTCGTCAAGTGAATTGGATTTCCCGCTTGGCGGGGGAGCAGCCATCAGTGATGCACCGGAAGAAGCTTTAGCGGCTCAGGCACGCGAAGAGTTGGATGTTGAATTGACACTCCGTTCTCGGATCGACGGTTCACTCGTCCGCAAGCGTTCTTGGCAAATTGACATTGACGTTGAGAAATGCGAAATCGTTATCCGTCCCGGCGAGGGATGCACTTCAGAAAGTCTGAAGTTCTTTCGTCCAACCGAAACTGGCTGCGAAGAACTCAAAGGCCGACCGGATTATCGGAATCTCGGCGCACTCCGGATTCCGTTTGATCCCAATGTTGTTCCAACCGACGAAGACACCCCCGTCCTCTTTATGCAACAAGTGTTGGAAGCTGTTCCGCTTTTC
Organism: Planctomyces sp.; assembly: GCA_031375695.1. Taxonomy (GTDB): domain Bacteria; phylum Planctomycetota; class Planctomycetia; order Planctomycetales; family Planctomycetaceae; genus SXKJ01. Next base: position 5,364 of record JANMIF010000242.1, on the reverse strand, counting down.
AAAGACGATCTTCCGACGCGGAGTGAGGTTCGGCAGCCGGTTCGTAAGTCGATCGCGCGGCGAAGGCTATCGAAGGACATTCAGTTTGAATTAGCCGACTTCCTTGATGATGACACTGCGCAGCGACTGACCGCTTTGTGGGAGGAATCCTCAGAAGCTGGCGAACATCTGGAGCATTATTGCGAGCGAATTCTGCCACGAGAGCGCGACCCATTTCAGCAGCGGTTGCAAGAAGCCCTTATTCACACCTGCCTACTCAAGGATCACGAACAGGGGCGTGTTGCTATCGACTTCCTGGAAGCTTTGGCAGGCGACGACCCACGGCGCATCGCCGACGCAGCCTATCTTTCCGGTCGAAACCGCTGGTATCTCGGTGCTGACCGAAATGATCGCAGCGAATTGCCAAAAGCCATCGACGATCTGACGCGAGCAATTCAATATGCTCGCCGCGTGCAGAATGCCGTTCGCATGGGTCAAGCCTACGTCTATCTATCCCGGATCGGGATAGAGCAGGCTGACCGCTCGCAAGAGATCAAAGATAAGACAGGACATGACGTAATTCAGCTTGCCGAAATGGCAAAAGAAATCGGCATCAAACATCAGCGTCCCGACATCGAATTACTCGCCGAGCGACTTCACGTCATCAGGCTCCACAACGAAAAGGAATATGACGAGTGCATTGATCGCGGTAAGCGACTGCTTGAGCGGATTCGCTCGACGACTGCTACAGGTTTCGATCTGAACAACATCGAATCAAACCTTGCGATCCACGTCGGTCTCGCACTGCGTCGGCGCAACCGCGAAGGTGACCAACAAGAAGCCGAACAGATTTACTTGGATGCAATCAGTTGCGTCCGGAACGATTCAACGGCCGGGATGTCGATGTACCTGCTTGGCGACATTTACGCTGACCGTATGCTTAAGGCGATCAGCGAGGCCGCGACGGCTAAGTCCGAGTCTCAACGCGATGAAGAAATCGAAGCATCCAAGCAGCATCGTATCAAAGCTCAAGATTGGTACGATCAAGCAATGCAGGCTCTCAAGAGTCGCGGCGATCGAAAGGCGCTTGCGAAGGCCGCATTCCGATCTCTTTGGATTCGATCCGGTGAGTTTCCAGAACCGCGAACTCGCCAGCATGTCGCGACTTCACACGTTGCCCGCGAACTCCACATCAATCAAAAACTCATTGGTGACGGTTTCGCCAAACAGGTCCGCTCGGTCCCGATGGAGTTATTCGAAGAGATTCTCAAAGTCGTGCATTTGAGAATTGATGAAGCGAGCGAAGAAATCCAACCAATTCGTTCCACCGATTATGTCGATGCGGAGACCCTCGTTGCTGTACCACGGAATCTCGGCACCGCGTTGATGGTGCAACTGTTGGCTCTGGATGCCTCTGCCCCGCGAACTTTGCAAGTGAAGGGCTGGGTCACGATCCCTTCATATTCTTCGCAAATTCGCCCGCTGCTAAAACAGTTTCAACAACAGGCATCACGGCCTGCTTGGTCGGAAGCTGAATGGAAAATGTTCCAAGAACAGCTAACAACCGCTTGGTTTGCGATTCTTGACCGCATCGAAGTCATTGAACCTCTTCGTCTTCCTGTAATTAAGCGGCTAGTTGTGGTCACACCGGACGATCATTTGGACGCGATGCTGCCGATCGAGGCATTGATCGACAACGAAGCGACCAAATCGAGATTGCTCACATCCATTAGCGACGCCGTCTTATATGCTGGCCCTTGGGGTGCGCCGTTGCAGACGGCCGCCGTTGCCATCCGAAGGGACGACATACACGTCTATGCTGACCACACCGAGACGAAAAACGCCGGATCATCGCGCGGGCGAGGCCAGTCTCTTTTGAAGATCGTGGCGGCGGAGACTGGTTTTGAAGCCGACCGCCTCCCGGAGTTCGGTGCGACGTTGAACAATACCGCCGTGGTGATCGTCGCTCATGCGGACAGCGAAGGAAAACTGCGAGAGCGAATCCGGTCATGGAAGTTCGCGGGAGTGCGTGCCGTCTTTCTGCTTTTTTGTGGATCGGGAACTCTCGATTTGATTTCCGGGCCGTTTAGCGACGGCGTTGCTCAACGTGTCCGACGGCAACTTGATCTTAATGGAATTGTCTGTGCGAATCGGTTGCCGGTCTCTGCCGGTGAAGCGATGAAGTTGCTGAAAACTCTAAGAGATGACGCGAGCGACGATCGACCTGTGGCGCGAATTGTCACCGGCTATATGTCCAAACGGCTTCGCGAACAGCAGAACCCGTTCGATTTTCCGTGGTTCGTCATTTGATCCAAACAGGCAGCACGGCGAGCTTCAATTATGTACTTCGATTACGACCCAGCGGATCGACACCTTCCGCAAACTGAGTTGCACGGGCTTGCCGAGATGGATGCGGAAGCCGATCGGGTTCGACAAGAATTGGGCTGGTCGTTGGCCGCCTTTATTGGCGTGTTTGATGCCGACCTCGAATGGCTTTTGTTCGTCCAAATGGGCGACTATGCGTCGCAACTTTACGGCGGGCGGCCGTGGGGGCTGCCGGGCGGTGGCGTCCAGCCGGATGAAGCTCCGTCAAACGCTGTGCTGCGTGAACTCGAAGAAGAGACTGGACTCAAGCTCGACGCGAACGCGTTGCTGCCGGCCGGCTGGTTCGCCACGCCGTATTACCAACCACATTGGCGGGATCATTGCGGCGAAGTTCGCTTGCTTTACGCAGCGATCGCCGACCCCGATTCACCGTTACTTCGACCGGCACCGCCAGAAACCGAAATCGTGAGCTTCTTCCCGTTCAATTTAGAATCGCTCATGCAGGTTCCGGAGACTGGAAACGGAGAACACGTTTTGCAGCCGTTGCGAAAACATTGGGTGTGGTGGGGACGTGCGTGTCAGCGAACTCTTGAGAATCAGTTGCGATCACCTGAGATTTGGACATACCAAAACAAGGAACAACTGCGCGAACCACCTTGGGCGATACCGCCTTCATTCGAGAGTGTGGTTTCCGCTCCCGATGGGCTACCTGCAAAACGTTCTTGACAAGTTTGCAGGTTTTGAGGCACCCTACGAAAAGAGGCAGGGACGCCGCCATCAGGCATGATGCCATCAAAGACTTCGGTTTCGCATCCGACCTGAAAAACTGCTTTCAATGAGAAGGCCGTAGCGTCCAACGCTGCGGCCTTTTTCGTTGCTCTTTTGCAAAAGGAAGCAAACCGACTGAGCAGAGTTGACTGGCTAGGTCTACCTCTGCTTGCTAGTTGGTGCCCGGCATCGCGTCAACGATGCCGGGCGTTTTTTATACGACAGTTCGATGCCGTACGTTCGATACGATGACGAACTTTGCAGGAAAATGTTGACAGAATATCCTGGGCTACCTAATCTCCCCAGCCAGTGGTCCTAGAAACCGTTGACGCGGTCTTGGGACGCACCAAGTTAGACCTAGCTAACAAGCATGACGCTCACTCGTCCGGTTCAATGTCGAGTGTTTGGCCGAATTGATGCGGCCGCTTGAGTGCGTTCGGGACTGCCCTGCTGCAAAGGGCGGTCAAATGAAAAGCCTCTCGATCCAAATTGGACGCGTCGCTCGCGCCGGTGAATTCGCCGACGAATGGGTTGCGTCAGCCATTATTTGGGACCACCTGCTGGTGTCGCGGCGTGTTGTCGCGGCCGCTTTCTTTGCCCTGCGCCCGCAACTCTTGCCGGCCATGAAATCTCGGAGTCAATCATGAAGACTTTGTTCGCAACTCGTGAATGGATGGAGCTCGGGTCGAAAGCGTACTTGGTCTCGCGAGCGCCGCGAGCAACGTCTCCCTGCGTCGAAATCCACGCCGACATTGTCCCACGTCAACCCGATCGTCCGGGCGCAATGGGCAAATATCTGAACCCCCATGTCGTTCTGACCGAGCGGGAAGTGCCAGTGCTGCTGCCGGGGATGGTGCTGGTCGAAGTTTGGTTCGTTGGGGTCTGCGGAAGCGATCTCCATGCGCTTCAAACGGACGCGCAGGGATATTCGATGTTCTCCGGCCCAAGTGATTGCTGGGAGCACGGACTCCAACTGGGTCATGAATTTGTCGGACGTGTCGTTGCTCGTGGACCGGGCGTGAAGATTGCGATTGGTACGATCGTGACGGCCGACTCATTGGTGCCATGCCGCCAATCAGAGTGTGGGACTTGCGAAAAGGAGAACTTCAATTATTGCCCAAACGCATATTTGATCGGACTCGAAGCGCATGGAGCTTTCGGTGAGTTGGCTTGTGTGCCAGCAAGTGCGTTGCACCCAATAGACGTAGTTTTGGACAGTCTTGGATTTGAAGAAGGATGCCGTGCGGCTGTTGTCGCCGAACCGTTGGCGGTCGGCTTGCACGCTTTTGGCAGCGCGGATTCATGTGTTCGACACGCACGGCGCTCGCGGCGCTCGGCCCTTATTCATGGGGGTGGCATGATCGGCGTGGCGATTGGGATTGCCGCACGAGAACACGGCTACTCGCCGGTCGTCATCTCGGAACCAAACCAGGCACGCGCCGAGCGTGCCAAGTTGTTTATGGAGTATGTTGTCCATCCAGATGAGCTTGAAGAAATCGAATTCTGGATGAATGCCTTCGGAAAATTCGGCCCAACGGTTGTTGCTGAGGCTTCGGGTGTCGTTGACATCGCAACAGCGGCCGAACAAGTAGAAATCGGCGGTGCCGTGGTCGGAGTGGCTCGCACTGGTCAGAACTGCTGCGTGGCGTCCGATCTGATGATGACCGAAGGCAAGACGATAACTTGGGCTCGCGGTCACGTCGGGTATCTGCCCAAGGCTCTGAGCTTATTGGCTCGCCATGACCTCGCGTTGAGCGAATTGATCAGTCGCGATCTACACGGTCTCGATCAACTGCACGTCGCGTTGCAAAAGCCGGAATTATTCGCCGATGACACAAAAGTCGTCTGCGAAATCAAACGCAGTTTCTAGCTCTTCGGCCCCTTGTTGGGGGACGAGTCTCGTTTTCTGCATGACTCGGTGGATTGTTCTCGTCGCGGAACTTTCTGATTAACGCAATCACACGCTTTCAACGAAGGAGACTTTTTTATGTTCAAAAACGCAAACTCCGAACGAGTTCAACTCGAGATTGATCCTCATGTTGTTGCACAACGAGTGGATGGCCCGCAAGGGATGTCGATCCTCGTTGTGAAACGAGGTAACGAGCGACGAGCGTTTCTCAATGATTGTGCGGACGAACATCTGCCTTTGGATAAAGATGACTTGCCACCAGTCGTCAACAGCAAAGGACAACTCATCTGTCTGCAACACGGTGCTCGCATCGATGCGTGCCAAGGTTGCTAGATCGAACCGGGACAAGCTCATCACGCCAAACGACTGAAAGAAGGCCTGAC
>JANMIF010000200.1:0-5273 GCA_031375695.1 Planctomyces sp. | reverse complement strand
GTGCCATCGTTTCGCGAACTTTCCGGACGGCATCTTCTCGTACCACCACGGCCTGACGAGGTATCCCGGCCGCCCGTAAAAGTCATACGGCGAGATATACAGGCGATCTTGTTCAAAATCGGAAGTCATCGAGATCTCTGTAAGCGAAGTAGGCGAACGACCAGGTTAACCCGCACGGACAAGCGGCGCGATGAACGACAGACAATCATTTCGGATTGCGGCTTGAACGGCCGAAAACCCGCCGCTTGTCCGTGTCGGGTTGAACCGCTTGATACTCATCATGGCCTCCAGGAATGGAGGTGGCTGTCCTAAGTTTTGGCGCGATGCCCGAAGGCTCGCAGACTGGTCCGTGTGGGGCCAGCGCTGGTGACGGGATCAACCGCTTCTTCTTCCAGGAGACCGATGATGAGGTTCTATCAACAGACGCATTCTTTCTACTGTGGCGTGGATTTGCACGCCAGAACCATGCATGTGTGCGTGGTCGATGCCGAGGGACGGACTCAGGAGCATGTCAATTTGCCATGCGATCCGGGGCGGTTTCTCAAGCTCATTCAGCCGTATCGAGAACAACTCGTGGTGTGCTGCGAGTGTTTGTTCGCGTGGTACTGGCTGGCGGATTTGTGCCGCGAAGAAGGGATCAGCTTCGTGCTGGGGCACGCGCTGTACATGAAGGCCATTCACGGCGGGAAGGCTAAGAGCGACAAGATTGACTCGGAGAAGATCGCGCGAATGTTGCGCGGCGGGATGTTACCACAGGCGTATGTGTATCCGAAGGAGATGCGGGGGACTCGCGATTTGTTGCGGCGGCGGATGAAGTTGGTGCGGTGTCGCGGGCAGGCGCTCGCACACGTGACGAACACGTTCACGCAGTACAACGTCGAGCCGCCGGAGAAGCGGTTGCGGAATGCGTGCAATCGCGTCGGCATCGCCGAACGCTTCACCGACGAGAGCGTACAACGTGCCGTGCGTTCCGATTTGGCGTTCGCCGAACATCTCGACGAACAGCTTCGCGGGATCGAGTTGTATCTCACTCAGCACGCCAAGATCGACGATCCGCAGGCGTTCGGGCGATTGCAAACGGTGCCGGGGATCGGGCCGATTCTGGCGATGGTGATTTTGTATGAAGTGCATGAGATCGCTCGCTTCGGCAGCGTGCAGCAGTTCGTGTCCTACTCTCGGCTGGTGAAGTGCTCACACGAGTCGGCCGGGAAGAAGACGGCTGGTCACGGCAACAAGATCGGCAACGCGCATCTGAAGTGGGCCTTCTCGGAAGCCGCATTGCTGATGATCCGCGAAGTTCCCGCCGCGAAGAGCTACGTGGCTCGACTGGAGAAGAAGCACGGCAAAGCCAAGGCGATTTCGATTCTGGCGGCGCGGCTGGGTCGCACGGTGTATTGGATGTTCAAGCGGAAGGAGAGCTTCGATGAAGCCCGCTTCTTGAAGTAGTCGGAGATCGCCTGAACTGTTGAAGCGAGTCAAGCGGCTCCGTTCAGGCTCGACAGAAGGGGTTGAACTCCGTCGTCCCCTTCCCCCTTCGCCGTCACCTCGCACCAGCATTCGTGGGTGCGAGGGGACGGCGAAGACGGTAGGGGACTCCACACCACGTATTTTTGACAGACATCAACAAAACAAGAGGCGTGAACCATGCCCGACGATTGAGACATCAGGAATCACCGGCGGCGGCGAGTCAGCTCGACGCCTAACTGGGTCAACACGAGGCGAGCACCCTGCGGAAGTGTTTTGATTCCTTCGTGGCCGAGCCACGGTGTGACTTGGACTGCGTTCGTGGGCCGAGCCGCAAGGCGACTGGGATTCCGGTCGCGGCGCGATCGGTCAACGAGCTTCCGTGTGCCACGGTCCTTGAGCCCCTCGCCTTGATTGGCGACTCGCCGCCGACCGGCTTTTGATTCACCCATCACTCATTCACCTGAAGACGGAGATCTGAGAATTCTGGACTGCGACGCCCTCACCCCGAGTGCCGCCTAACTGGACACGACGCGAGTCGCGAGCCACTTGTTTTTGAATCGCCGGATGGTGAGGTACGCAAGAGTTTCTAGGAGAGTCTGAATCACGGACGAGGTCTCGGACACGGCAGTGCTCTTCGGAACGCTGTGTGAACTGCGGCCTCACCGCGAAGGCTGAAAACCCTGAGTGACGCGAGCGCCCGTTGGCTCGCCGGTCTTTTCGGACAGCCGCCTTGATCGCGAGATCACTTCGGCCGAACCCTCAATAGATGTTTGGTGCGTCGCACCGGAGTGATCCGCTGCGCAATGACACCGACTGTAGAAGCCACCCCGTACGCGACCCGCACCCAAAATGAACTCAGTGTTCTGTCACCCCAACTCGTGAGGCTTAAAATTTCCGAATTCCCTCACCGCGTTCGCGGTGCGCTCTGTTGACAGAGTGGGGCCATATAGATGTTGGTCGATCGGCAGAAGTTGGGCGAGCGGGGTGCGTATGAATTGCATCGCTGGCTGCGGGAGCAGTTCGCTCGCAATCGTCCGTACAATCAATGGGTTGCCGAGTTGATCACGGCGACGGGGAACTCCGGCACGAACGGGCCGGCGAATTTGTTCCGTGCGGTCGAGACGTCTGAAGAACTCGCGCGGATCGTCAGTCAGGCGTTTCTCGGCGTGCGGATTGAGTGTGCTCAGTGTCATCATCACCCGTTTGAAAAATGGTCGCAGGACGATTTTTATGGGCTGTCCGGTTTCTTCAACGGACTGGAACGGAAGCCGATCGCGCCGGGCCGAGTGCTCGTGTATCACGCGGGGTTGCGAGAGACGCGGATTCCGTTGTCGAACAAGTTGGTCCCGACGCGACCGCTCGACGGTGTCGTGTTTGCCGAGGTGGGAAGCGATCCGCGCCGCGTGCTGGCGCAGTGGCTCGTTGCGGCGGACAACCCGTGGTTCGCGAAGCTCGTGGCGAATCGGTTGTGGAAACATTTTCTCGGACGAGGACTGGTTGAACCGGAAGACGACATTCGTTCGACGAACCCGCCGACGAACGAACCGCTGCTCGCTCATTTGGCCGAACGCACGGTAGGTCAGGCTTTCCAGCCTGACCCGAACAACCGATCGACTTTGAAATCCGAGGGAGCACTCGGTCAGCCTGGAAAGGCCGACGTACCTTTCGATTTGAAATCGCTGATGCGGCTGATTCTGAATTCGCGGACATATCAATTGGCGAGCGTCACGAACTCGACGAACCGCGACGACGAGCAGAACTTTTCGCACCATTACGTCAAGCGGCTGCCAGCCGAAGTGCTGCTCGATGCGATCTGCCGAGCGACCGGCGAAGCGGAATCGTTTCCCGGCCGGCCGCCGGGGACGCGGGCGATTGAGTTGTGGGACAATCGGTTGCCGTCGTACTTTTTGGAAATCTTCGGTCGACCCGAACGGACCAGTCCGTGCGAATGCGGTCGGTCGAGCGAACCGACGATGTCTCAAGCTCTGCATCTGATGAACGCGCCGGAGGTCGAGGCGAAGGTCGCGAGCGTGACGGGGCGAGTCACTCGGCTGGCTCAATCGGCGGCGACGAATGACGCGATTGTCGATGAACTTTGTCTCGCGGCAGTCGGTCGAATGCCGCGCGAATCGGAGCGGTTGATTGCTCGCAAGCTGTTCGACTCATCGACTCGACAGCAAGCGGCCGAAGACTTTTTGTGGACGTTGCTCAATTCGTATGACTTTCTCTTCGTGAAGTGAGCCTGACATGCTTGGCAATTTCCGTGATCAAGTAACCCGACGCGTAAGCGAGGGCGTCGGTGCATACAGTGGCGTCGGGACATCGAGCGTGGGATCGCCCTCGCTCACGCGTCGGGTTACATCTGGCATCGACCGACGCGGGTTCCTACGAATGGGTTCGCTAGCGGGGTTGAGCTTGGCCGACGTGCTGCGTCTGCAACACGCGACGGGAGCCGACGCGACGTCGAAGAAAGATGTGAACTGCATCTTCATTTTTATCATCGGAGGAATGGCACATCAGGATCTCTGGGACGTAAAAACGGAAGCTCCCGCCGAGATTCGCGGCGACTTCCAACCGATCCGCACGAAAGTTCATGGCATCGACGTTTCGGAGATTCTGCCGCACATCGCCGGAGTGACCGACAAGCTGGCGATCCTCCGCAGCCTGACTCACGGCGACTCCGATCACACGGCGGGCTATCACGTGATGATGACCGGACAGCATCCCGGCTTCGGCGGCAACTTCAATCGCAACGTGACCAACAACAACATGCACCCGTCGTTCGGTTCGATGGTCGCGAAGCTGGGGGGCAACTCCGGGAAGTTGCCGCCGTACATTTCGGTGCCGAATTTTATCAGCAGCGGCGGCCCGTCGTTTCTGGGGCCGAGCTACTCGCCGTTCGTGATCGAAGCGGACCCCGCGTCGCCTGAGTTTTCCGTCCGCGACATCGTTCTTCCAGACGGAATCACGAGCGACCGCAGCCTGCGACGGCAATCGGCACTGCGTGCGATCAATCGCTTTGAACAACAGGTCGACACCGTCAGCAAGCAAGAACAATCGCTCGATACGTTTTACGAAAAGGCGTATCAGTTGATGACCAGTTCCGCGGCCAAGCAGGCGTTTGAGATCGACCGCGAGAGCACCGCGACGCGCGAAGCGTACGGCATGACCAGCGTCGGACAGTGCTGCTTGCTGGCGAGAAGATTGGTCGAGGCGGGCTGCCGGTTCGTGAGCATCGAGAACGGTCACTGGGACACGCATCGCAAGAACACGGAAAGTCTGCGCGATCTGCTCGTCCCCGCGCTGGATCAAGGTCTCGCCGCGCTGTTGAACGATCTCGATCAACGGGGTCAGCTCGACAACACGCTGGTCGTGCTGACGACCGAGTTCGGTCGCACGCCGCGCATCAACGTGATGGCCGGCCGCGATCATTGGCCGCAAGCGTTTTCGATCGTCATGGCTGGCGGCGGTTTGAAACGTGGGCTGACGATCGGAGCGACCGACAAGCAAGCGGCCAGCGTCATCGACCGCCCGATCACTCCGTCCGATATGGCAGCGACACTGCTCACCGCGCTCGGCATCGACCCCGACATCACGCTGCACACCCCGCTGGGCCGCCCCGTCCAACTCGCTGGCGGCGGACGCCCGGTGCGCGAATTGTTCGCCTAACCTGGAGTGCGGTGGCTCGACACCGCCCTCCATTCAATTGGAATAGCGACCTTCAAACTCCAGAAACAGCCATGCTGAAAATAGGCGGCCCCGAAGATCGCTGTGTGGAAATTTCAACGTCGTCATTCCAATTGAAT
>JANMIF010000206.1:0-5427 GCA_031375695.1 Planctomyces sp. | reverse complement strand
CCACCCCTCCCCCCGACTCACACCGCGGCGAAAGGGGTCGCCGACACCGATGTCCCGATTATTGCCGACGGTGGCATCCGCTACAGCGGCGATGTGACAAAGGCTCTCGCGGCCGGTGCTCACGTCGTGATGCTGGGTGGTTTGCTGGCGGGGCTGGATGAGTCACCCGGCGAGATGATCCTGTATCAAGGCCGCAGTTTTAAGCGGTATCGAGGCATGGGATCGCTCGGCGCGATGATGCAAGGCTCGGCCGATCGGTACCGACAATCGACGACAAAAGGCGAAGACGACAAATCGACTCTGAAGAAACTGGTCCCCGAAGGAGTCGAAGGTCGAGTCGCCTACAAAGGCAACCTGCACAGTTTCATTTACCAATTGGTCGGCGGACTCCGGGCGGGCATGGGCTATCTCGGCACGCAAAACATCACCGAGCTACGGACGAAAACTCGGTTCATTCAAATCTCAGCGGCGACGGTTAGGGAGAACCATCCTCATGACATTGCGATCACTCAAGAATCACCCAACTACACGGCGGAGCATGCTCCCGATTCGTTGTGACGTCTCCGTTCCCGTAGCCACGTTTACCACAACGTTGGTTAGTAGGGCCACCCACGTCCTGGCGAATGTGGCGGCTACCGCTCTGGGAGCGAGTGGCCTGCTGGGTCTTCTGATCGCGGTCAACGCGCCGACCTCGGCCGATGCCGGGGTTCGCGAAATAGTGAGCAAGCCAGCGACGGCCACTCGCGCGACATCTACTGCTAAGAAAACGGCGAAAGCAACCACTTCTACTTCGCGAACTGAGCCGAAGCCGAACTCTAAGATTCGGTTGATTGCACAAACCGAATCGCCCCTGGATCGTTTGCGTCAGCGCGATGTTGAACAGCGGCTGCGCGAAGCGATCGCCGACGATTCGTCGGCACAGCCGAGCGGCTTCATTCAGCCCGACCAGCCTCTGGAATTGCCTGACTCGAAGAATCCGAAATCACTACCAACTGAGAAATATGTGCCAGAGGAATCACCTGCACCAAAGCGGCTTTCCAATACGGACTCCGATCCGCCCCCGTTTGAAACAGCGCCGTCGTCTGGTTCACGAGACGGAAAGGCTCTTGAACCGTTGCCGATGGACGATGCGCCGTCGGAGCAGATCACTAGCCCGGCCCATTTGAAAAAGATCAGCGAAATTCAACCGTACTTCGATTATCAGCCAGCTACGACGTTAAAAGGCGATGTTTGCTGGGATCTGTGCCCTCGGCCGGACGGAAGCGACTGCAAGGCAGATCCGGAAACTGGACTGGTTCCCGAATGTCCGAGCGAATACCGACTGAGCGATCAGGCATATTCGTCTCGCGCGTTTGGTGATTGCCTGTATCAATGGCAGGCGTCGGACATGTATCACAATCCGTTGTACTTTGAAGACTGCGCGTTAGAACGGTACGGCCACACGCATCATTGCTTGCTACAACCGTTCGTGAGCATGGGCAAGTTTGGCGTACAGTTGGCCGGTCTGCCGTATCAGATGACAATCGACCCGGTCCGCAAAAAGATGTACAACTTGGGCTATTACCGGCCGGGCGAATGTGCTCCGAAGAAGTACTACCGCATTCCGTGGAACACTCATGCTGCTGTGGCCGAAGCGGCCGTTTGGACCGGCTTAATCATTGCATTCCCGTGATTCGATGTGGCTGGTATTGTGGTGGTGACACTCGCCATCGCACGCGAGACGTGTGCGTCACAAGAAGACCACAGGAATGCCGCAATGACGAGATCGTTGATCGCAGTAGTGTGTTGTTTGGCGTGTTGCCTGGAAATTCACGCTGAAGACAAACTGCCGGCCGCCGAGGAAAGTTGGCAAGTCATTTACATCGGCGAGCAGCGTGTCGGCTATCAGCATGGACGGCAATTGATCGAAACGCGTGACAAAAAACCGGTGGTTGTCAGCCACAGCGAATCGCATTTTCGGATCAAGCGTTTCGGACAGGAATTGAACATCTCGACGTCGTTGCGAACCGAAGAAACGATGGCCGGCGACTTGTTAAAGTTCGCGTTTGAGCTGAACAACCCGCCGACCCAAGCGACTCGAAGCGAAGGTGAAATCAAGGAACGTGAACTAGAGCTGACTTCGACGGTTGCAGGACGCACATCAACTCGCCGCGTGCCATGGGAAAACGATGCCAAATCCCCCGCTTATCCCGAACGACTGCTGCGAGAAGAGCCGATGAAACGCGGTGACACGCGATCGACGAAGATTTATATGCCGGAGTTCGGCAAGTTTTCGAAGTTAACCCATGCGACGGATGAACTGCGGCCGGTCAAACTGCTTGATGGCAAAGAACAATCGCTGCTGCTCATTAAAGTGCAGTATTCGGCGATCCCGGAAAATAACTCGCGACAGTACGTGAACGCTCGCGGCGAAACGCTGTTAGTGGAAAACGACATGCTTGGCCTTACGGCGCGAGCTTTCGATGTGTCGCGTGATGTCGCTCTGCAAGCGATCGCCGGTGCCGAGTTGGATTTGGCGCTCAACACGCTGGTCCGCATTGATCCGCCGCTGCGGGACGCGCATCGCAAAAAGAAAATCAGCTATCGGATAACGGGCGACACGGAGTCGCCGGAGAAATCATTCGTCGCCGGTGGAACTCAAACCGTGAAGCGGCTGACCGATAAGTCCATCGAAGTCAGTGTGCTCAGCCAGCCGATTCCGCCGGTGAATTCCCGCTCAAAAGCGACCGAACCACAGTTCCTGGCAGCCACGCGGTTCCTGCAAGTTAACGATCCAGCCGTGCGACAACATGCGGATCGCGCCGCCGGTGGCGAAACCGATCCGAGTCGCATCGCCACTCGATTGGAAAAGTACGTGCATGAGAAACTGACGAAAAAGAATTTCTCGACGGCAATGGCTTCCGCCGCCGAAGTGGCCGAACGCATGGAAGGGGACTGCACCGAACACGCGGTTCTGTTGGCCGCGTTGTTGCGAGCCAAGAAGGTCCCGTCGCGCGTCGCGGCGGGACTCGTGTATGTCGAATCGCTGAATGCGTTCGGCGGTCACATGTGGACCGAAGCCTATCTGGCGGGCGAGTGGATCCCGCTCGACGCGACGCTCGGCCGCGGCGGAATCGGAGCAGCACACCTCAAGATGGCCGAGTCCGCGCTCGAAGAAGACGCACCGCTGCCGGTCACAACCTTCTTGCCGCTGTATCACGCGCTGGGCAAACTGAAGATCGAAGTGATCAAGGCCGATTAGTCCTCGCTGACGCTTCGGGTTACTTTTGCAATCCAAGCTCATAGCCGTTTCGACATCCGTTTTGTCAGACGTTCTAGCGCGGGGCTGATGTCGTCGGGACGCAGATGAATGTTGAGTAAACTAAACGTGTCTTCGTTGTTGATTGCGGCCTTGAGACTTTGATCCAGTTCGCCCTCGGTTCGGACTTCAAATCCCCAGCCGCCGCCGAGCAAGTCGGGCAGCCGGTGATAAGCCCAATTGGGGATGTCGTTGAACGGGCCTTCCTGCAAAAAACGTTCAGTGGTGTAGCCCTTGTTGTTCAACACCAGCACGATCGGATTGAAGCCCAGCTTCACAGCGGTTGACAGTTCGAGGCAAGTCATCTGAAACGCGCCGTCGCCGACAATCACAATCGGTCGCCGGTCTCGATTGGCCACTTGCACGCCGACTGCCGCCGGAATCGCGAAGCCCATCGACGTGTAATACGCCGGGCTGAGAAAGTCCGTTCGATTGTGAATCGTCAGGTCGGCCGAGGCGAACAGTGAATCACCGACATCCGCCACGACGACCATCGTATCGTCGAGCAGTTCGTTGATGCGACGAAACAACTGCCGCACCGTCACCGGCGCATCCGGCTTGAGCGCAAATGGCGTATCGTCGATTTCGCGATCGGGCATTCGGCATTTGTGCGGATGCAAACTCGCTTTGCTCAGCCCTCGCAGAAAGTCGTGCAGCAGCACTTCATGAAAATGGTGATGCCGAATGCGGAGCTTTTCGCTGGTCACGTAAATGCACTTGGCCGGGTCCAGGTTTGCCGTGTAAATGCCCAAATTAATGTCGGTCATGAATGCGCCGAGCAGAATCACGCAGTCACTCTCTTCGACAAACTTGCGGACGTTCTCGCGACCCATCGCCCCTTCGTAGACCCCCAAATAAAGCGGATGTTTTTCGCTGACGACCGACTTCCCCAGCAACGTCGCGCAAATCGGGATGCCGTGCTTTTCGGCCAGCTTGATGACCTCGTCTTGCAGTCCGAAGCGATGAATCTCAACGCCGGCGATGATTACCGGCTGCTTCGCGCTGTTGATCGCGTTCGCCGATTCCGCAATCGCCTCGCGCAAGGCGTTGCGGTCGCTGACTGGCGTGTCGGTCTTCGGCTTGTGTGGAAACAACGCTTCGGTGCGGACTCGATCACGCGGCAATTCCAAAAACACCGGCCGCTTGAAACGTACGGCTGCCTCAAAACAGCGGTCGATTTCGCGAAACGCGGTCAGCGGATCGTCCAGCGACGCTGAGGCCACAGTGATCTTTTCAAACACTTCTCGCTGTGTGTTGAAATCGCGAACCTTGTGATGCAGCAGTGGATCGGAGCGTCGTTCTTCAACGCCCGGTGCGCCACTGATGACGATGACCGGCGACTTCTCGGCATACGCTCCGGCGATCGAATTGCAAAGGCTTAGTCCGCCGACACAGTACGTCACGCAAACCGCGCCCAGGCCATGCACGCGAGCATATCCGTCCGCCGCGTATCCGGCGCAATCTTCGCGAGTCGTCCCGACCACGCGGATCGAGCTGTCGGTCAGCATCCCATAAAACTGCAACACGAAATCGCCGGGGATGCCGAACACGTCGGTCACGCCGTAATCCTGCAACCGCTGAATTAAATAATCGCCGATCGTCTGCACGCCACTACGGCGAACAGCGCGTTTTCGAGCGATAGGCTGCTTGCTCGACGGCCCGCTGCGCCGCAGTCCTTTCGAAGCGAGAGAGCGTCCCCGTTCGCGATTTTTGGTCGGTTTGCGTCCTGTCATATTGCGGTCTCCTGATATCCCATCGGGCTATGAAAGCTGGGGCATTGTGTGGCCCGACATCAATCCTGGAAAGGGCGAACCGCACGACTAATCGCGAGGCGTTAGCGAGGGCAATCGCTCGACAAGTGTTCCGATTCCAAGTCTGGTACTGCTAACGTCCAAAGTCTTCTCGGGGTGCGAGTGAACTACGAACACAAGTTGAGAAATCTTGAAATTTGTGTCGCGGGCAAAGCCCACGCTGACGCTTCGATTTAGTGGCCAAGTGTCAGTAATCGGAGGTCAGTCCCGGCGGGGGCGAACATGGGACTGTCAGTAATCCAAGGTCAGCCAAGTGTTCGCCCCTACGGGAGAGTGCCAGTTATCGAAGGTCACTCGCGAAAGCGTTTGATGGGCGGT
>JANMIF010000147.1:0-17986 GCA_031375695.1 Planctomyces sp. | reverse complement strand
CAACGCGCGATCTTCTCGATTTGATGCTCAGTAATGCGGTTCGACATGATTGCGACTGCTGGGATGCCGAGATTGTCGAGGCCGATCACGTCGTTGAAGCCTTCCACGACGATGATGCCGTGACGAGCAATCGACTCACGGTAGCCCGGTTCTTTGAGGCGGCTGGCTTGTTGGCCGAAGAGTTCGAGGCCGCGATGGAAGCCTTTCGGGAACCGATGCTTCATCGGTGCGGTGGCTTCGGTCCGCTCGGCTGGAGTGAGGCGGGAGAAATCGCGTTCCTTCTGCTCGTAGATTGGATCGCGGCCGATCCACGCGAGTACCTGTCCGTCCTCGGCGAGGACCGGATAGATGATGTTGCCTCGCAAACTGAAGCCGCGTTTGTCATCGCCACCGCTTAGCGGCAGGATGCCGCTGCGCCATTTCTTCAGCGACTCGGGAGAAAGACAGGGGTGGCGGCGAACGTAGCTCGTGGTGGCGGGTGGCATGGTCGCGACATCGACGATGAACTTCTCGTCGAGCGTGGCCAGATCGCGAATTTTGGTGTCGTCGGATTCGATGAGCGGAATGTTTCGATCCGGTATCGGAAGAGGGGAGTCGGCGTTTGAAGTTGGGGTAGGTGGCTCGTTCGGGAGACCGGCCACAACGTTCCCGAGACCGGCCACAGCTTTCCGGGAACCGGCCACAGCTGTGTCTGATTTCGTCGCCATCGCCACTTCACTCGCGAGGATATTCTTCACACGGTGGAATTCGTCTCCCTTGAGCTTCTCACCGGCGGGACGTGTGCCGGTCAGCCAGCCGTGCATCAGCGTCAGCAGGTTGCCTCGAAAGCCACACTGATACGCATGGCACATGAAGACCTTCTGAGGATTCTCGGTGTTGACGGCAATCTCACGCCGGCCGCAGTGGTCACCTGGGCAACCGAACGAGCAATCGAGACGAACCTCTTGGCCGCTGCCGTGAGCGTCGAGCGTGACGCCGCACTTGGCCGCCGCCTCGGTGAGCGAGGTGTCCGCTTGAAGCTGATCGACGTTCACATATCCGGTCCGTGACAAGGTGTGGTGGGGAAGAGGAGGCCGATGCTACGCTGGTTTCCGACTGATGACAAACCGATTGATTCTGTCGGCTAGGGACGAGGCGTTGCTGCGGTTGCTCGACCACACGCCCGCGACCACGACGCTGATTCTCAAGGCGAGCGAGTCGTTTCCCGGCGATGCGTTCCATGACGAACGCCGTGTGCGGGAACGACTGCAAGCGCTCGCGGCGGCTCGGTTCGTGCGAGCCTTCCCGGCGACACACGGAGTCGGCGGGCCGATTAACTGGTACAAGCTCACGACCGAGGGCTATCGCGTCTTGCATGGGGCCGAAGTCGATCTGCCTCACCGCTCACGATTCGAGGCGATTGCTCCGTCACGATTTCAACACACCTGGGCGCTGGCCGAGGTCATCGTGCATTCGCTCGTCGCCGCTCACCGCGACCGCATCGACATTCCGTTTTTCAACGGCGACGGCGAAGCGGTCATCGAAGTCGCTTCGCAGAAGCTGTACCCCGATTGCTTCTGTCAGTTCTCGCTGAGCAGCAAGCAATTCAACGTCTATTTCGAAATCGACCAATCCACCGAGTCGGTTGATTCGCGTGCCGAGCAAAGTATTCGCGAGAAGCTGGTGCGTTACGAAGCCTATCAAGACTCGCTCGTGGCGTGGCACAACGCTCAAACGGCGAGTGTCTCCTGGCCATACTTTCGAGTCGTCTTTCTGACGCGAAGCGTCGAGCGGGCCAATCACATTCTCTGGCTCGCCCGCGAGTGTGCTCGCAACGCCAACCGGCATCTTGTTTATGCCGCGACGCAGAACGCCTACCTCACCGAACCGCGAGCATTACAGACGCCGCTCTTCGTCGATCATCACGGCCGCTGGCAGGCACTCGTCAACGTGCATCCGACCTCGAACTTTCAGCGGACACCAGTCCGCCTCACTCGGCCAGTGACGCGACTCGCAACTGTCTGGTAGCGTCGCACTGCCGACTATCGTTCCGCCGATCGCTTGACGCGGGTATCAAGCCGCGTCCCTTCTCCCAATGGATGAGGAAGCAAGCGACCGACCGTGAGACGTGGCGGTCAACCGCCTCACGCGAGAACGCACACACTCTACTGAGGCGGTTTTTGGGACAAGGTGGTTCGAGCGATGCCACAACAAACCGGATTCTCGACACGCCTGACACCACGATTTCTGAAACATGCACTCGGTATGAAGCCTCTCGGCAACGCTTCGGTGTGTGCCACCGCGATGTCCAAGAAGCGGGACGGGCATTACCTCGACACGAAACCCTTGGCCGCGGACGTCAAGCGGTCTCTGGCCCATCAACCGGTCTCCGTCTATCGCACCGGTGCCTGGAAGCGATTGCGACTCTGGCGTCGCCGCAACCCCGTCGTGGCATCGCTGAGTCAGTTCCTCGCCGTGTCTCTGCTGAAGGAGAATTGCTTCCACCGATTCGGTTGGTAAGATCGCCGCTACCAAATAAAGAAGTGGCGCGAAGTCTCGTTTCGCCTTGCACTCCATCTAGGAAATTCGAGGCGTTGTATCACCGTCCGTCCATATCCGGCGATTCGCCGGGACTTACGGCGACATTGGAACCACATCCTAGATCGTCCTGCTGTTGGATTAATTCTTTGAGGATTCAAACATGGGTTCCAATTCGCAATCCGCCGCTGGGTCAAATACCGTGAAACATGAACATCACTCTGCTAAACCGCTGACTCCGCTGCCGTCTACCACGGCGATTTGTTATTCCGCAATGCTTGCGGCAGCAATATTGGAGAGCGTTTACCGATCAAGATGATCGCTAACTAACAAAGCTCCTTTTGGCGAGTGAATCGCATGTCAGACCAATCGCAACCCGTCGTGCCAGTCGCAGCGCCGACAATCGCCCCTGCCACGCCAAACGCCCCTGTTGCCGTTGCATCGCCGGCTCCGCCGTCGTCTACAACAACGATACAATTAAGTAATGATCCGCCTTCTAAGATGCACGTCATGGCGGATTAGGGAAGCTCATCCGAAAAGGAGTGAATTACATGGCAGACCAACAGCAACCAACTGTGCCCGCCGGAACTACGCAAAACAACCCTGCATCCGTAACACCTCCGCCTCCGCCATCAACGACAATCGTCGTAAACTCTCCGGCGACACCTCCGCCATCAACGACGATCGTGCAGAAGTCAGACTATTAGCCGGTACAAATTGAATTCCGATGAATCAATTGTGACTGTCGGTGCGCCTTCATGTGCGCATTCATGCAGGTCAAATAATTCGGCTGACGCAGGCCATTACGCAGAGCACGAAGATGCCAACGACGATCAGTCGCCCGGCGGCTTGGAGTTGTCGTGCTTTCCAGGCATTGACAACTTCCATCCCGATCGTAGCGCAATGAAGGCTTGCGCAGAGCCAAGCGTCGAAGTGTTCTGTATTTTCCGTGCGTTCGATTCCTCCGCTCACTGCGAATGGCGCGGCACTGGGACCGGGAAGCTTTGTCCTCAATGCAAACCACATCGCGCCGAGAAGAAAAACAAGAGAGGGAGCACACCAATTCAATGTCATTTCCAGCTTGTCACGATATGCGATCAGTCCGCCAGTCGTGGCAATCGCAAGCGCGAAGCACCATTCCGCTTTCTTGTCCAAATCCTCGTGTGCTTTTTTCATTTCGTCGTAACGGCTCGTAGCAAAATCCAAGACTCGCTTGTAATCCGCGTCTTCTTTCTTGGGGTTGAACTGTTTGTACCATTCATCCGCATTCCGCCAATTCTCGTTTTTTGTGAAATCTCGCGGTCGAAACAAATCGAAAATCGACATGGTGTTCTCCGTTTCTCGGATGGGACTGAATTCGTAAGTTCTGTGCAATAAGTACGTCAAGCGACTTCATTACGACGGCTCTTAGCCGTGCATTGATTCGCGGGTGATCCAACTTGGTTCAAGCTGGTGCGCAGCACAAGAGACTCAGGACCGACATCGAATCAGGAACCTAATGTCGTTTGAAGTTTGGACCTAAAGCTACAATTTCTCGTTCCTGCGGCACCCAGCTTCTCCGAAGCTGGACCAGAGGCGATCGGACGATGGCGGTGAGGGACGCACGCCTGTGGATAGCGCAACTGCGAGTGGAGCGTGAGGCACTGAGTCTGATCCACAGTCTTCCTGATCAAGGCGAATCCCCGACCGAATGGCTCGCCGCCATCGCTGCGGACCAGACCCTCACTGAGCCAGTCCGCCAACGCGCCCTCCAATTCGCCCGCGATTGGAAATAACTCCTCCCCCTTTCTGACGCACATCACCATGGTACTCTGGATATCTGCTGAAACTCATCTCCGCACCGGCGACGAATGAACGTGGGCCCAGGTACATGGAGAAGGCGCTGGCGGCGATTCATCAGGCGAATTACCTGCGACAGCCGATGTCGTTGGAGTTTGGCACGCAGGAGGGACGAGTCGCTCTCTTTTTGCGATCACTCGACAAAATGGCGGAGTTCATCGTTGGCCCGATCACCGCGAACTATCCGAACTGTTCCATCACCACCGTCGAGCAGAACGAGCCGTGTCCCAGCGGATGGGAGACGTGGACCGCCGATTTAGAATTGGCTCCGGAACTCTTCCCGATTTTGCGGCACGCGCAGTTCGAGGACATGCTGAACCGGAACTTCGCCGACCCGATCAACGGCATCCTGCGAGCCATCAAACCGGACGAGCAAATGCAGTGTCGCATCGAGATCGTTGTCTCGCCGGCGAAACCACGACGCTGTCACCAAGCCGCACATGCCGTGCAGCGGCTCGACCGCGAATTCTTTCGCCACCACCACCGACTCGCCCGTTATTACGCTCGGCACATCACGCGATCGCACGGTTGGTTGCCGGAGTGGATTTTGGGCGTCATTGCCTCGGCGTCTGGGGAGCCGGCACGAACGACTCTCGAAACCTCAACCAGTCGTCAGCATGACCGCGAAGATGACCTGCAAGCGGCGAGCGAAAAAGTCGGCGGACACTTGTTCGAATCACAAATTCGCCTGATCGTCTTGGCTCCCGCCGAGCGTCAGCGTGAGGCGAGCGATCGAATCCGCCAGATGGCCGGAGCGTTTGGAGCGTTCACCAAATCACGGCTGGCGATATTCCGGTTGGGGCTGATCCGTCGTGGTCCGACACGTCCACCTCGCGGTCGCGGTTTTCTGCTGTCGCATGAAGAACTCGCGACACTGTGGCATCCACCGACGGCGACGGTTCTCGCCGAGCAGATGCAAACGACCGAGTTCGGAGAACTCGAAGCACCGGGCAAGTTCTACTCGGGAGGAGAGGACGGGGCGGTCCTCGTCGGCCGCATCCGTTTTCGAGACGATCGCCGCATCATCGGCATCGCGGAGGAAGATCGTCGTCGGCACCTGTATGTCGTCGGCAAGACCGGCATGGGGAAGACGACGCTGCTGCTGAACCAGATTCATGCCGACCTCGCGGCCGGGCATGGCGTCTGTCTCGTTGATCCACACGGCGACCTCGCGACCAGCATCATTCGCATGATGCCGACGCAGAGAACCAACGACGTGATTCTCTTCGATGCCGGAGATCGAGAATTCGCCGTGGCGTTCAATCCGCTCGCGTGCCGTGATCCGGCACTGATCGACCAAGTCACGTCGGGCATCGTCTCTGCGTTCAAGAAGCTCCACGATTCTTGGGGACCACGGCTGAAGGACACGCTGCGCAATGCCGTGTTCGCGACCGTCGAGCAAGGCGGCACGATGCTGGAGCTGATGCGACTGCTCGCCGAGCGAAACTATCGCGAAGTCGTTGTCCCGAAGATTCGAGACGACGTGGTCCGCAGTTTTTGGATGCACGAGTTCGCCAATTGGAACGACCGCTACCGCACCGAGGCAGTCGCCGCGATCCAAAACAAGATTCGACCGTTCCTGACCAACCGCACCATGCGAGCGATCGTCAGCCAGCCCGGCCGATCACTCAACCTGCGTGAGATCATGGACCAGGGCAAAGTGTTGATCGTTAACCTGAGCAAAGGCCGCGTCGGCGAAGACAACGCCACACTGCTGGGAGCGTTTCTCGTCACCACCATCCAGCAAGCGGCCATGACGCGGGCCGATGTCCCCGAAGCCGAGCGTCGTGACTTCCACCTCTACATCGACGAGTTCCAGAACTTCACGACCAGCTCGTTCGCATCCATCTTGAGCGAGGCCCGCAAGTATCGCTTGAGCCTGACCATCGCCCACCAGTACCTCAAGCAACTTGACGATGCGACCGCCGATGCCGTCTTCGGCAACGTCGGTTCGATCATCGCCTTTCAAGTCGGCACAGACGACGCGGAAGTTCTCGCCGAACAACTCAGCAAACACCCCGGCCAACTTCAGTCCCAAGACCTGACGAACCTTCCCCGGTACACCGCCTATGCCCGACTGCTGATCGACGGGATGCCCAGCAATCCGTTCTCCATGCAGACCCTGTCTCCGCCACCGATCACCGAAGACCGCTTCGACATCGTCACCGAGCGTTCCCGCCGGCAACACGCTCAACCGTTCGAGAAGATCCAGTCCGAGATCGCCAGCCAGTGGCGAACGTGAATCGCACCGAATGCCGCTGCTTGCGCTGGTTCCGTCCCTGCGCTACGGTCGCTCCGTCTGACTCGCGTTGAGTTAGACGAATCGAGCACACCGCTCTTTGACCACTAGCGAAGGAGACGGATATGGACCCGCAGGCCACCTGGCAAGAACTCTTGGAGGCACGTTTGAAACGAGATTGGGATCAAGCCGAGGAACTGGCAAACGCCTTGTTGGATTGGATGCAACGCCGAGGCTTCCCGCCGCACACAATCGGCGATCCCAAGCTCGGCCCGCGATGGCATCACGCGGTAGCCTACTTCGTCTGTCACCTCGTACTGGCTGATGTGAAGCAGGCCCGAAAGCGGACCAAGCGTCAGAGAGCATGAGGCTCACCCCAAGCACCACGCTTGGGGTTTCTTCGTCATCGAAAACGATCGGCCAAGGGATTCACGTTGACTGAAAACAGTGCAAGCTCGGCAAAGCGGCGATGTGAACCGGAGTGCAGGTACGCAGCCAGAATCGCTTCGGAGGAAGCCCAGGGTTCGCCGATGGTCCATGCTTACGCTCCGGTCAACAGGCTGCCATGCACGAGCGAGTCGCCGAAAGCCAGCGCCGAAGCCTGAGTCGTGTCATCCGACTTGACCCGGTACTCCTCACCATCCCCAACCGGCTTGACCTGCTCCCAGGACGAGTTCCGCAGTGCATTCAACGTATCTTCCACGGCGCGTTGAGTCACCTGTCCCTTCTCAGCCATCGGTACCACAGCGTCCAGAATAAAGCCGCTCAATAGCCGCCGCCACACCTTCCGGCACGTCGCTGCTTTGTCGAACAGGTCCACCGCCACGATTTTGTCGCCGAGCGCCACGGCCACCCCAACAGCGTCTTCGGGGTACACAAACTGCGAGGCAATTTCGTCGATCTGTTGCTGGTGCGCCACGAAAGTATCTTCCATCGCCGCCGTCTGAGACGAGACGCCTAAGGCGGCTTGTTGTTTATCGACTTCTTCCCACACCATGCCTTGATCGGAACGATGGCCCGTCCCTCGGTTAAGCGACTTACTCACGGAGGTTTTGAGGGCGTGACGCAGTCTTGAGGGGGAGTGCCTGCCGCCTGAACCGAACTGCTGAGACTTGTAGGCCCAGCGGCCGCGCTCGACGCAACTGACTGGTATCGTGATCTTGCTCTTGGCGGGGAGAAGCACGGACGTGTTGAGGATGCGATTCTGCTTGGCCCCAACAAGTTCTTCGCCTTCGAGGAAGAGGACACGAATATCGCCGCTGTTCTCGACCAACAGATCGGGGACAGAGCCACCTTCGGATACCTCCTGAACTGTCACGAACCCCGCCTGCATCGCCTCGTCAGAGAGAAGATAATCCACCTGGCTGTGTGGTTCGGTGAACAGCGGAAACACCGTCAGGGACTCGTGGCAGATGGGATTGCCCACACGGATTCCGGGGAAGATGAACATGGGGAATTCCTTTTGGGACGAGAAGAGATGACTGATTGTAGACATTGATGACTGATTATAGACACGGAGCGCCTTCGACGGGTTCAGTTCGATCACGCTCCGACAATCCCACCAGGGCTTTCTCCAGCATGTCCATGCGTGCCAAACCCGCCCTGAGCAATTTGGAAATGCCAGATTCACCCCAATACGCCCCGGCCAACTTCATTCCCAAGACCTGACGAATCTCCCCAGATACACTGCCTTCGCTTGGCTGCTGATTGACGGAATGCCCAGCAACCCGTTCTTGCGCAGGGACCATTTCGTTGACATGCTGATCGCGAATGACTGAGCGACGTGAACCGTCATCGGCCGAGCTTACGGCGGCAACTGTGGGTAAGCAGAAGCGTACCAAGAAAAAGCCGCTCTGGTGTCGGATCATCTACGAGGAACAGATGGTCGCTCTGGTGCGTCTGCTCGGCCACGAGGGGATGCCGCTCAAGGAAATGCGGGATAAAGCCAAGCCACTGGTCGAGAAGTTCGGCCGCGAGCGATTGCAGGAAGCGGCGGAGGAGATCGTCGAGACCATTGGTGACGGAGATAACGCCATCGTGCGGCTCACCGAGCAAGCTCAAAAACTTGCGATCCAACTGATTGGACGACCGCGAACGGAAAGCTCGACGGCCACTTCTGACAGCATCTCCACTGGTTCACAGCCGTCGGTTCGCCTCGAATCGGCGGCCATACCGCCAACAACGGAAACCAGCTCGGCACCGACGTCCTGTGAGCCAAACCGATCGCCGTCAATCGCAGCTTCGTCCGCGCCTCAGATGGCTTCGGCGGCAGCGCCTATCGAATCGTCTCCTACGCTAGCTCGCGAACAGATGGAGGACGGCTCGCGGGATTGGACGAACTACGAAACTTCGTGCGTGGCCGCATTTCTCAACGACGATCGTCAGTTCGCGGACGAGTGCCTCCATCTTGCCAAGCTGTGCTGCGAGCGTGCGGCACACTGCGAGTCACTGACATCCGGAGTCCAGGCCGAATCCCAACCACGAACGCTGCTACTTGCCGATCAATTGCAGCGGCTCGTCTGCGAGTACAACCCGCTCGCGGACGACGTCTCACTGTTTTGCAACATTTTGGATGCCGCACTTAGCAACGTGGATTGGCATGACCTCGCGGATTCGTTTTTGAAACGCTTGAAACACACGGTCGAGGAATGTGACGAGGATTGACCTGCAATTCGACCTTGCGCGCTCGGTGATTCTCTGGCATTGTCGCTTTGCATCAGGCATTTCGCTTGGTGTCTCTCTCAGGAGAGTCCAGCGTTCTTTCGCACAGGAGACAGGTCATGTCGCAAGACACGAAGACCCGCCCGCAGAAACCGCCAGAGAAAAAGATCGGACCGTTTGCCGGTGGGATCGGAGTTGCCATCTGGCTCAATGAAGCGACCGCCGAAGATGGCTCTGTCCGCCATTTCCGTTCGCTAACAGTCAACCCGCGCCGCTACTTCGACCAGAAGAGCGGCCAATGGAAGGATGCCGCGTCCTACCAGTCCTCTGACTTACCGGCTTTGCTATTCTGTCTCGAGAAGGCATGAGCAGAGTACCCCCTGATAGGTCGTTGATTTTGACGGGAATTGTTTTGGCGATTCAGAATCGCTTTCGAGAAAAAGGGGCGACAGACAAGGTCTGTCGTCGCCAGGTGCGAATGGTGCGTGAGAAACACGGGATCAATCAGGCGCTGACTCGACTTCTTGACTCTCGACATGGCTTTGGGCCAACTCCAGGACGCGGATTGCGGCGGGGAGATCGCCCAGGCCGAAGGAACTGGTCTGCTTCCACTCGTCGCCGTCCTTGTAGCTACGCTGCAAGACCACGCTGCGGCGTGAACGCCGCGACTTTCGCTTGCCGTCATTGACTTCGTAGTCGTTGACAAAAATGGAAGCGGAAACGGATCCCATACGGTACGTTTTTTCGGGTTGTGCCATGATACCCTCCTTTCGGTGTTGTGATAGAGCACCATTCGCGACTTCCTTGAGGACCATCCTCAAGGGGACCACATTGCCAGACATTTCGCGACGGCGCAAGAGAGTTTTCCTGACTGAGTCAAACGACGCGAACGAACGTTTGACACGAAGAGACGTCATGGTGGCATCGGCAAGGAATGGGTTCATTCGGTGTGACTGTTCTCGCTGGGATCGGCGGCTGGTGGTGAAGGTCTGGGTTTGGGGCGTTTGAGCTCCGCTGGATAGGGAATGCGGTGCTCGGTAGTGAGGTAGTCGCGCAATTGGCGCAGGCGTGTGAGTTCGTCGGCGTCGGCCCACAGTACCCAGTATTTTGAGTCGAGGGCTTTGTGAGCGTGAACGAATCCGTGTCGGACCCAGTGGTGCATGCGGCTGGTGGTGACCGACAGTTCGGCAGTCAAGTCCGGCAACCACCACTCGTCGTCGGCCAGTTGTTCTCGGTCAAGCAAGGGTTGACGGAGTCCCAGCCACCGGAGCAGAGACGACACCTTGTTCTTGGTGAACTGGCGAGAGCGTCGTGAGGGCGTGTGAAATCCCTCGTCATTAAGTTGGTTGGCGATTTGCTGACAGGTCCGTCCCGCTTCACGTCCGGCTTTGGCGATGGCTTTGATTCGGTCAAAGTCGTCGAGTTGTTGGAACCGCAACAGCGGCCGGACCACCGTGTGCTGGCTAACGTACTGGCCGGCCCAATGGATGGTGATGTCCACATATTCGGTGTCGCCGCGGACGTGGACGATCACGCGCTCGACCAAGCTGCGGACGATTTCCTTGCGGTCGGCCGAGCCGGTTTCCGGGGCGTTCCAAAGGGGAACGATCGCGGCCGACAGCGCCAGGATTTGCTGCCGCTCGGGGTCGCTGAGCGTGGGTGAGTTTTCTTTTCGGAAACGGTCGTACTCATCCTGAACTCGGTGAGCCCCACCCAACGATTGTTCCCACTCGTGTTCCAGCGTTCGCGCCACGAGACGGTTCTCTGGATCGACGGCTCGATAATGCCGTCCGGCTTTGCGGACCGTGTACTGAGCACGTTCGAGTTGTTGTTGCCAATGTTGAGTCAGCCGCTCACGTTCCCGCTGGATATTTTCGGCGGCTCGTAACGACAATTCGAGACTGGCAGGCTCCAAGGCCCGCAGCACTTGCTGCACAATCAGCGTGTCCACGGGCGTGGCGCTCACTCCGCGACACGGCTTGTCCAGTCCCTGCTGCATGTATCCGACACAGTCGTAGCGCCGGTGTCCTGTCTGGCAATAGGCGACATTCATCCGCCGGCCGCATTCCCCGCAAAACACGAGGCCACTCAACATCGCGGTTCCGTACCGCGTCGCCCCTTTCGACTCGCGGCGGCTGCGGTTCTCACGCAAGCGGCTCAGATTGGCTTGATACCGCTCCCAGGTGATGTACGCCGGCACGCGATCCTTGAGTACGACTTTCGTCTCGGCCAGAGACACCCAACGGCGATCGGTCTTGTGCGTCTGTTGGTATTTCCGATCGACGGGACAGCGGCCATAGGCATAACACCCGGCATAGAACGGATGCTTCAAAACACTGAAGATCGTGGCGTGGCAAGCCCGCCGCCATTCCACTTGCCCCCGCTGAGGGCCGTCGATCGGCCGCACGCCCAGCTTGATGTCGTGACGCCACAGATACCGGGTCACCGCGTGAGCGCTTCCCAGTTCGTCAAACTTGTCGAAGATCAATTGCACCGTGCTGCGAACTTGCTCATCGGGATCGAACGCCAGGCCCCCGTCCAGCGTTTTCACATAGCCGATCGGCGCATGGAGAAACAACTCGCCACGCTGGGCCTTGTGCAGCATCCCACGCCACATCCGATTCCGCATCGTGTGCAATTCGACCTCGCTGATTGTCCCTTTGAGACCCAACAGCAGCCGGTCATTGGGATCGCTTGGATCGTAGATGCCGTCTTGATCCCCCAACACCACGCCAAAGATGGCACATAACTCCAGCAAGTGATGCCAGTCCTTGTTGGACCGTGCCAGCCGGCTCATCTCCAAACCGAGCACCAGCCCAACATGATCCATCGTGACTTCCGCCAACAGGCGATGAAATCCCAATCGCTGCTCCGCCGTCTTGCCGCTTTGACCCTGATCTTCATCAATCACCAACACCCGGTTCTTGAGCCATCCCAACGTCACCGCATAGTCTGCCAACGCATATTGCCGCTCGCGTGATTCGCGATGTTGCTGGATTTGCTGCAGCGTCGATTGCCGCACATACACAATCGCCAAACGCTCACGATGCGGCCGGCCAATCTTCGCGGAAACCCAACCGGCAACCGGTTCCGCCAACGGCCGAGCAACGGCCAAACCGCTGTCAGGCGGCGCGAGATTCTGTGTGTCACCAACCACCAACGTTTCAGTCGTGCTCATGCTCCACCTCCTTCCTCGGAGGCGGGCTGGCCATCAGTTGCAAGTTGGCCAGTGGCTGCGATTGCGAATTGGCCAGTTGCTGTGCCACCAACCGACTGAGCACCACCAGAATTCTCTGCCGACGTTCCGCCGGTAGCACCTGCCACAATTCCATCAGCGCCACACGCGGCGTCAGGTTCGCTGTGGACGGGGGGGGACGACTCGCTCTTCCGTGACAAACATGGTTCACCTCCTTGGACCAATTCACGACGCCGCCGACTCCACTCCGCCAAGCGTAATAGCGCCGCAATTCCAATTATTGGCGGTGATTCTGGCGAATCACAAGTGATCTTCAAGCCTGTATCGTGTTTACGTCTTTTCGAAGGCACAGGAGTATTGCTACGAGACGCCGGTTCCCGGCCAGGAAGAAGCCGATGCCCCTGGATTGGAAGACGAAACCGGTGGCCGATTCTGACCGCTGGCTCTTTGAGCCGATCCCCAAGCGAATTCGCTTGGGGATCAATTTTGACGTGTGCCTGCAAAAACGCTCGACGCTGTTGGCCATCAGGGTGAATGCACTTTCGCTTGGCCCGTCGCTGCCACGTTCTGGTCCGTGAACGCCGCAGATCAACGCATCTCTCAGTTGCACAGTCCGTTGCGAGGTCTTTGGTCTGCTTGTACCAAAAGCCTCGCGATGGAATAATCAATTCCAGAAGTCGTAAAAGCTGACGGATCGCAGAGCGTGGCGGGCTTGGTGTTTGCTTTGGCCGCCAATTTTCCAATGGGACATGGAGGTTGGCTAGATTATCGGTGCCGAGAGCATCGGTGGGCATCCTGAAATTACAACAAGCACCACACGAGTTTTTTGCACACGGTAAGCCCATGTTTGTGACATCATCGGAGAACGATCTTGGGCCTGGACGTATTGTCGAGCGGCCAGATCACACCACGGCCGTTATCGAGTATTTTGATTCCCCGGCCCGCTCCGACCAACCACGGGAAACGGTCCAAAGAGCAAGTCTGTCTCCTTATTCACTTGATGAGCAGACTCGGGTTTATCACGAAGATCCACAGACGTACCGATGGAGCGTGGGGCGAGTTATTGGAATCGTCGAAGACCGTGTGTTCGTGAGGTATCCGAACGACAAGAAGGCGATGGTGCCATACGCGGAACTCCGTATTCGTTGGCATCGGCCGATCGATGATCCAACGGCTCATCTTGGCTTCCGATTGAACGAAACTCCGTATTGGCATTCCGGCCGCGCAGGATTCATGAGGTCGCTGGTTTCACAGCGAGCTGCCTGCGCCGGAATGCGTGGATTGTTGTCGTCGGTCATCGACTTGGAAGTTCACCAACTCGGTGTCGTACGCCGAGTTCTTGGCGATCCAACTCAGCGTTACCTCTTGGCCGATGAGGTCGGACTGGGGAAGACGATCGAATCAGGCGTGCTCATCCGCCAATACGTGCTGGATTATCCAGACGCTCATCGAGTGCTGGTGATCGTGCCGGAGGCGTTGGTTGAGCAGTGGCGTGCAGAGTTGCGGAACAAGTTTCTGTTGGGGGACCATCTCGACAAGACGATCCATGTCGTCCCCAGCTATGACCTCGCGAGCATCGAGAAGGCCGGGGGCAGTGCAAAAATGGTCGTCATCGACGAGGCGCATCATGTGTGTGCGTGGGCGACTTCCAGCGATGGCCGCGAACGACAAATCTTTGAGACGGTTCGATCCATCACGGAGTCGCCGAAACAACGCCTTTTGCTCCTGTCCGCGACGCCGGTGTTGCACAACGAGCAAGGCTTTCTCGCGATGTTGCACTTGCTCGACCCCACGGTGTACCGACTCGACGATCTTGAGGCATTTCGGGATCGCGTCTCGCGGCGACAGGAACTTGCCGAAGTTCTGTTCGCGTTGAATGAGAACGAATCGAACTTCTTCCTGAGCGATGCCGTTGATCGTTTAATGGGATTCTTTCCAAAGGATCAACGCCTGTCCGCTTTGCTGAGAACCCTGCGCACGTTGATCGATGCCGATGTTGCCGAAGATGATGCTGATCGCGTGCAGACGATACGCTCGATCCGAGTGCATGTCAGCGAAACTTATCGACTTCACCGTCGCATGCTGCGAAATCGGAGGACCGAAGTAACGCGACCGTTGACTCCAGGCCGTGACGGCTTGGCAACGTGCAACTGGTCCGATCCGGCCCAAGTGCGCGTCGAAGAACAGTTGAGTCGATGGCGAGCAGAAGCCGCACTTGAAGACTCGGACGTCGCAGATTCCCAGGCATCCCGTGATCGAGGATCACTCGCGATTCTCTTGGCGGAAGCGGCGTTGGCGGATCATTTGGCGCTGGACGCGATCATTGGCGCAAGGCTGGGCGAAATCGTGTCGTACTTCGATCAACTCGCCCTCACATCGGAAGACATTCGGGTCATTCGCGAGGCCCCCCAATTCGAGAGCGAATCAGCAATCCTTCGTGAACTGCAATCGCTATTACTCGACGTCGATTCCAATCTTCGATTCCAACGAATAACCCAGGTCGTCAAGGATCTGCTCGCCGGGCAGGCAGGGGATGTTGAGTCGTTACTCGCAGCCAAGATCGTCGTTTTCACGAGTTACCCGGCGACTGCTGACAGACTCTATCAACGTCTGCGAATTAGTTTTGGAGACCGAGTCGTACGACATTCCCTCAGTAGCGGGGGTGGGGCACCTGCGACGGAGTGGATGCGTTTTCGTTCCGACCCCCGGTGCGATGTTCTGGTCTGCGACCGCCGAGCCGAGGAGGGGTTGAATCTACAGGGTGGTCGGGCTGTTCTGCTGCATTATGACCTGCCGTTTTCTCCCAATCGGATCGAGCAACGCATGGGACGACTCGACCGCTTCGGAGTCGGAAAAGCTGTTCGATCAGTTGCGTTCGTGACAGAGGGATCGGAATTGCAATCGGCGTGGTGCAACTGTCTCGATCAAGCCTTTCGAGTCTTCAATCGCTCCGTGGCCACATTGCAGTACGTGATCGAAGAAGAACTGCGTCGTTTCGTGAAGGAGTTTCTGGTTGCTGGAGTCGATGCCGTCGTTGATCTGACTTCACGAATGGGGGGTGAGAGCGGGATCATCGAGCGAGAATTCAAGAGGATTCGCGCGCAGGATGAACTTGACGCGTTCGAACTTCACGACGAAGACGATCTTCAGTTTCACCGTGAACTTGTTGAGTTAGACCGAGTTTCACACCAACACCGCGCTGCCGCCGAGAGTTGGATGTTGAGGCGACTTCAATTCAAGCGTTGGGGGGAAAGCGGCCCCGACGATGAAGTGGCCCGCTACTGGCATTTCTGCGATGAAAACAAAGGCCAAGGCACACTGCTTCCGATTGGCGACTTTCGGAAGCGGTTTCCAAACGCTTGCGACTCAAACCAACAACCCCGCCATTGGACGCAAACTGCGGCCTCTTTTCCAATGACATTTGACCGCCAAATCGCACAGCGACGCAGCGTGCGCTTGGCCCGACTCGGAGAGCCATTGTTGGATGGCCTTGAACGGTATTTGCGGTGGGACGACCGTGGAATCTGTTTTGCGATGTGGCGATACCGGCAGCGTGTGTGCGCCACGGGATTCGATGTACCGGAATTTGAGACATGCCAAAGTCTGGCCGCGTGAATTCGCTGACGACTCGATTGCAGCGTTGGACGAATCAATGGGGGCTTCGGTGGAAACTACCGGGATTGAAGGATCGAATCATCGTTGAGTTTAGTCCTCGGATGCGGGTGTCGCTTGGCCGGAGTTATCCGCAACGCGGATTGGTTCGTCTGAATCTGAGCGTCAAGACCGACGACGCTTTGCTCCGCGAAGTGTTGTGCCACGAAGTCGCACACGTCGCTGTCTTTGAACTTCACGGAACGAACTGCCAGCCTCATGGGACGGAGTGGCAAGCATTCGTGCGAGCGGCGGGATTCGAGCCACATGTGCGATGCAAGCACGTCGGCTCGCGAGCGCCACAAAAGCTTGGCGGGCGCGTTGCGGCTTTTTTCGAGCACCGCTGTCCTGTCTGTCAGGCCGTGAGACATGCTCGACGGCGAATGAGCCGATGGCGCTGTGCCGCGTGCGTCGCGGCGGGTTTGGACGGCGAAATGTGCATCACGCAAATCAAGGCACGGAGGTAGGCTGCCATGACCAGCGTGATTTCACCGACTGCCGGAGATGCCGTGCCCGAACCGCATGAGATTCAGCGGCAGGCACTCGCGACATTGAACGCGAGTCGTGCCGCCGGAAATGGCGCGGGGCTGGTCGTCTTGGCGACGGGGCTGGGGAAAACTTGGCTGGCGGCGTTTGATTCCAACTCGCCGGAGTTTCGCCGCGTGCTCTTCGTCGCACACCGCGACGAGATTCTCGGTCAGGCAACGGACACGTTTCGCCGCATCCGTCCGCACGCATCGACTGGGTTCTACACCGGAGCCGAAAAGTTCCCTGACGCTGACGTCTTGTTTGCCTCGATTCAAACGCTCGGTCGGCAACAGCATCTCAGCCAATTCGATCCGAACAGTTTTGATTACATCGTTGTCGATGAGTTTCACCACGCGGCGGCACGCACATATCGGCGGTTGATCGAGCACTTCACGCCGAAGTTTCTTCTCGGACTGACGGCAACCCCCGAACGAACGGACGGCGGCAATCTGCTTTCGCTGTGCGGCGAGAATCTCGTCTTCCGCCGCGATCTCGTGGACGGCATTCGAGCCGGACTCCTCAGTCCATTTCAGTATTTCGGAGTTCCCGACGACGTTGACTACAGCAACATCCCGTGGCGAAGTACTCGCTTCGACGAGACCGCGCTGACGGAAGCCGTCTCGACTCAGAAGCGAGCGGCCAATGCGTTGGAGCAATACCGCAAGCGCGGTGGCAAGCGGACCCTCGCATTCTGTTGCTCTCAAAGACACGCGGACTTCATGAGCGAGTTCTTTTGCCGGAACGGACTGCGATCAGTCGCCGTACATTCCGGGCCAACGTCCGCGCTGCGTGCTGAGTCGCTGGTGAGTTTAGAACGCGGCGAACTCGACATCGTTTGCTCGGTGGACATGTTCAACGAAGGCGTCGATCTGCCGCAGGTTGATACCGTCATGATGCTGCGACCAACGGAGTCGAGCATTGTGTGGCTGCAACAATTCGGCCGAGGCTTGCGTCGAGCCGATGGCAAGTCGCATCTCACCGTCATCGACTACATCGGGAACCATCGCACGTTTCTCGTTAAAGTCCGAACATTGCTTCGGGCGGTCGCGGGTGTCGGCTCGGCGAAGACTGAACTTTCTGCGGCGATGGAGCGTGCGAAAGACGGCGATTTGGAATTGCCGCCCAACTGTGGAGTCACCTACGAACTTGAAGCCATCAACGTCATTCAAGGTTTGCTAGGGATCAGCCACCGGCCGGATGCCTTCCGCGAGTTCTACGAAGAATTCCGCGCGGAGCACGGCGAACGCCCTACCGCCGCCGAGATTTTCCACGAAGGCTACAACCCGCGATCGGTTCGCAAGACGCATGGCTCATGGTTTGATTTCGTGCGAGTGATGGGCGATTTGACGCCTGAC
>JANMIF010000066.1:0-5699 GCA_031375695.1 Planctomyces sp. | reverse complement strand
GATCAAAGCGGCAAGTTTGTTGAGCTGGCCATCTCTGCCGATCTCATCGCGACTTGGCGACGAATCATGGCGATCCGGACTCGAAAGTCCTTCGGGCGAGGACTCGTCGGCACCTTCCGTTTCTGGTTGTCTCGCTTGGTCGGCCGTAACTCGAAGAAATCGTGATCGTCGCAATTTCCATGACAGATTGTTGTGCATCAGCCGGTCGAGAGGGGGGAACACGATGAAGACTCCGCAAGAGAACATCCTTCAGTCTTTGCAGACATGGGCTGAAAGAACACCAGACGCTGAAGCTATCCACGTCCTCGCTCGGCGTCCCTACTCGCTGACGTATCGGGAACTCCACGAAGGGGTGTGCTGCATGTCGCGTCATTTGGCCGAACGAGGTGTTCGTGCTGGTGATCGCGTTGCGATTCTCGGAAATCTCGACGACCGTTTCTTTATCACGTTATTGGCCGCAGCATCCCTTCAAGCTGTCAGCGTCCCAATCAACATGGAGTCGCGCGCCAGTCGCCATGTGCTGCAAGCCTATGCAGAACGGCATCCTTTTCGATTAGTCTGCTACACGAGTCGATTTACCGGCTTTGTGAAGGGCGTCTTTCCGACGGCATCTAACGATCTGCAATTCATGCGGATCGATTCCACCGAATCCGAGCACCGTCCAAGCGACGAAGACTTCGGTGCCTGGAACAGTCAAATTAAGTCGGTGTCAGCGGAGTCGGCGTTTTACGTCAACACCACCAGCGGCTCGACGTCCGCTCCCAAAATGGTTGAAGCCACGCACGGCCAGTTGATCATCAATACTCAAGCCTGCATCGAGTTCTTTCAGCACGATGAAACCACGCGGCTGTTGTGTGTGTTTTGTTATCATCAACACGAGCATTTTTTTCGACCGCTCATGACGGGCGGATGTGCTGTTCTCTTGCCGTTTTCTTCCGTCGGCTACTCTTTGGTGGAAGCGTGCTTAGCAGCGCGCGTGACCCATTTGCTGTGCAACCCCCACTCGGCTATCGCACTGACCGAAGAGTCCGACTCCAAGCTGAAACTGCTGCGACCAAATCTGCGGACGATTGAGGTCGGTGGGGGACTCATCTCGCCGCAATTTGCGCAACGTCTTCAAGACATCAGCGGGGCACGATTCACGGCCTGCTACGGCGCAACGGAGACAGGCGGTGAGGCCCTCGTTGGGCCTCATAGCGATGAACATTTCAACCGATTCTTGCCATTGCCGGGCTACACGGCGCGAATCGTTGATGACGAAGGCAATGATGTCGCGCCTGCGACTGTTGGGGAACTGGTCATTTCTGGCCCGGCCGTCGCTGACAGCTATGTCGAACCACCGCCTGGCCAAACGCAACTCACAAAAGATGGCTTCCACACAAAGGATTTGGCCGTTCGTGATGACGATGGACGCATTCGTGTGTTGGGACGATGCGACAACGCCGTGAAAATGTTGGGGAGCCGCCAGCCAATCGAGCCGATCGAACAAGCCATCACGACAACACTCGGACCAATGGCCTCCATTGTTCAAGTCCTGGACATCGAACCTCAGCGCGGTGCTCGTGCTCTTGGACTCGGTAGTTCGCTGGTGGCCATTGTGCGGCTGAGTCCGAATCTGCCGCTCAGCCCTGCTCAACAAGCCAATCTCGTTCGTAAGGCGATCCGCTCGGCTTCGCTGGAAGCGTTCCTTACGTCGCCGACTTCCTTCCTTCTGGCCAAGCCAGACGAAATCGGTTTGACTGATACTGGCAAGCTCCGTCGACGTCACGCTCGCAGCCTCTTCCCATATTTGTTGGGCGAATGGGACGAAACGCGACGACACCGATTAGAAACCGTGAGACCCACTCTCCGCAGCATTGGTCGTGCCCTCAAGCGTGTGGTTCTCGAAGCGAGTCGAGTGGTCACGCCTTCTCGCGCTTTGTCCGTTCTCGCGAGGCGGATTGCCCGATCACTTCATCGCAATAAACACGGCGGTCAAAGGTGGCGACCATCGGCCAAAGGAATCGCTCGTCTGCTACTTCTGATTCTCGCGTTGTATTTGTTGTTCATCGCCAGCTTGATGGCATTTGAAGACCGTCTCGTCTTTCAACACGGGAGTAAGGATGCTAGGTCAATGCGACCTCAGACAAAGGTCGAATACGAAGACGTGTGGCTGACAACGAGTGATGGAGTGCGGTTGCACGCCATTTTCTGTCCCTGCCCGGCGGGCAGCGTGAGAGATCAAACGCTTGCCCGCATTGTTGTGTTGTACTGTCACGGCAACAAAGGAACGGTCTTACACAGACTCAAGGTGGCCTCTGACTGGCAACAGAATATCGGGTGTGACGTACTCATGTTCGATTATCGGGGCTACGGCAAAAGCGAAGGCAGCCCCTCGGAACAGGGAGTGTATTGCGATAGCCGTGCCGCATACCGCTGGTTGATTCAGGAGCGTCAAATTCCGGCAGAACAGGTTGTGATTGTGGGACGCTCTTTGGGCGGTGCCGTTGCGCTTGAGTTAGCGAACTCGGTGAAACACGGTGCGCTTGTTTTGGAATCAACATTCACGACGCTTCCCGATGTCGCGAACGAAAAACTTCCCTTCACCCCAAACCACTGGATCATGAAGAATCGTTTTCCGTCCATCGAAAGAATTCGTCAGCACATTGGCCCCGTGGTGATCGCACATGGAATGGAAGACGAGGTCATTGCTCCGCAACATGGCAAGCGTTTGTTTGAACTTGCCAACGAACCAAAGTTGTTCCATCAGATTCCTACACGAAAGCACATGGACCTGCCGACAACCGACTACTACGCGGCCGTAAGAAAATTCATCGAGCAACAGGCGGAACGATGGCGAGTTGCGCGAGTTTCCAGAAAAATGAACTTAGACTTTTAGACTCCGCCCCGTTGGGAAGGGCCGCTGTTCCCGCCAATCACTTTTGCGTAGTCAGTTTGTTCAATCGGTCTTCTAGTCGCACCAAATTCCGGCTCAGCTTCTCAATAAATGCGTGGTGTTTCTTGTCGCTCTTTTCAAAGTATTCGTCGCCGCTCTCAGCATCATGGTTGAGCAGTTCGTGGTAATGCGGCTCCTTATTTTCGCAGGTGCATTCCTTCTTGGCTTTCTTCAGCAACCGTAAGTTCGCCTTCGTCAACCGAATGTCTTCCTTGAGTGCCCTAAGTTTCTCATTGTTTTTGACCATGATTTTCGTCTTCTTTTGTGTTGCGCGTTGTGATGTCCAGACCCAACCCGATCCCCAACGAGTTTATCAAAGCTCCCGGAGTATTTCACGATGGCAAGACCGTTGGCCCCTCGGCGGCGGACTGTGGCCGGTTGCTCGATGCTCCAGGGATAGACACGGCCGCTGGTGTGCGACGTGTTGTTGTTCGATTATCGCGGCTACGGCAAAAGCGAAGGTATTCCCTCCTGGCGCAATCGCCCGCATGAATGGCGAGGACGCTGTAGCCGTTTGCCGACCGTCTGTTTTGCCTTTGGAGACGAACGAATTGCCCCAGGATTCAGGGCTTTCGGTTCTACACCGAGATCCGCTCGACGATGTTGCGTGTCACGCGGCGTTTGCGACGGTCATAGAGTCGAGTCGTTCGTGGATCGGCGTGGCCAGCCAAGTATTGAACGTCTTCCAAGGGAACGCCTTGTTCCAAGAGGTCTGTGATGGTCGTCACGCGAAACGAATGGGGCGACAAACGGGAAGACAATCTCGCGTCACGCAACCTGCGTTTGACCATGCGAGCCATGTCGTCCGCCGACATGGGATTGGTCGTCAGCCGTTTGGTCCGGCGAATTGCGGTATGGAAAAACGGCAAGGATGGGTCGGCATACCGCAGACCGCTTCGATCCAAATACTCGTTCAGCGATCGTTGCAGGTCATGGCGAACCGGGATCTCTCGGACCTTGCCCCCTTTCTCGTGGAACCGCAGGCAGAATTGGTCGCCGACTTCGTAGAAATCGCGCCGGCGCAACTTGGCGATCGCTCCGACGCGGGCTGCCGTGTAAATCAGAATGCCGATCACGGCGAAGTCTCGCCGTCCGACATCGTGGGTCACATCAATGCTCTTCAGCAATCGCCGCGCGTGCTCGACGGAAATCTCCGGCGTCTTGCCTTCGACGACTTGATACCGCTCGCTGCGAACGGACAACGCCGGATTCAGCATGATGACGTGTCGCAGCACGAGTTCGTCAAAGAAGCGCCGCAGAGCAGCGAGATGCAATTTGCGTGTCGGAAGAGACACCGTCAGACCATCCAGATATCGCCCGACTTCTCCGGGTGTAATTCGAGCAAGTTCGCGCTCGTGGAGCCGGCACCAGTCTGAAAACCGGCGAACCGCGTGCAGGTAGGCTTTCCGCGTGTAGGGATTGCGAATCCGTCCGAAGAGAAATTCTTCAAAGGCAAATCGCGCCCCATCACCGGCGCGGCGAATCAATTCCGGCAACTCATTCGATTTCGTTGCAACATCGCTGCGATTCCTGAGCATCAAACTTTGATCGTCCATTGACCTCCATGCTTGGTCCAACACTTGGCCGCCATGTCACACTTCAGGTGGCCACATCCAGTCTCCGCCTGTTGACTCAATTCTTGTCATGCCCAGACAGGCAATCGTTCAAAGGGCCTGACGTTAGATTGGCACACCCGGCAACTGGCGGAATCCGTCGACCTGCGAGTTTTCCATCCCCTCTCGCATAGCGCCGGATAATGTCCTTTGTCTGGCACAAACAGAGCCATCACGCAAGCAAAAGTGGATTGGTCGGCAAAAAGATCGGAATTACGAGACAGCGTGAAGTGCCGCCTGAATTTGTTGGAGTTGGCTTTCCGAAAGTGGCTTCTCTGGCATCGACAGACGAATCCTGCCGCCTTGGTAGGCAGAGAGTGACAAGCCTTCTTGCTCGAACGCAGTCCGAAGTGTCTTTGCTGGAAGTTCACTAGCCGGTGAGTCGGTGGCTTCCAGCATCACGACCGCCGATTGAAGTTCCGGCGACGGAGAAACCAGACGCCAATCGGTTTCTTGGCTCAAATCGACAACAGCTTCGGCGTTGGCGCGTCGCTCTTGAAAGACGGATTCGCGTTCCTCAGTCGCATCGAGCGAAGCGCCGAAGCACGAGAAGAGCGAGCCGAGATTGACAGTCTCGGTGGAACCATCCAGTGAGCCTGTTTCCAACTGGCTTGAGAAGCGGAGCAATGGGTCGTCAAGCTCACCATCAGTGAGCATCTGCCGAAGTACGTTCTCAACAAACTCAGCCGATCGCCTGCGTCCATAAAAAGCCAAGCCCATTGGGTAGTAGCCGCCGAGCCACTTATGGCATCCAGCGAGATAAAGGTCGCAGTGCTCGGTGTTGAGTGTTGACGACGTGTGACAAAAATCCTGGGCACCGTCGATGACGACGGGAATTGATCCGTGCTTTGATTCCAGCGTCTTCACGATTCTGGTAATCGGCAGACGAATGCCGTCGTGCGTGACGGCAGGCAGGAAAAGTCCGTCGCACTTCTTTGTTGTGAAGGCAGATTCGACAATCGCAACAACTTCATCAGCAGTTACTTGCTGGAACAGGATTGAATCGTGAATCGCGACGGTGTTGATTCGGCGATCCGCTCGCCGACATTCACATTCAAGAATGTCTCGATAGGCTGGCCAACTGGCATCGACGATCACAACATTGTCACATCGGTGAAAGAGCCAGCGTGCAGCAAACTTCATGAGTTGTG
>JANMIF010000019.1:0-41659 GCA_031375695.1 Planctomyces sp. | reverse complement strand
CCGGAGAAGGTTCGCGACATCAGCGGCGTGTCAGTCGAACAGCTCAAGCTGTTGGCTGACATCTACGGCAATCAGGCACGTAACACTGTCAGCCTGTGGTGCATGGGAGTGAATCAGCATGCGACTAAACAAGACCGGGTGCATCTCGGCCATGTTGTTGCCCCACAGGATGAAGTCGTCGCCGATCTCGAAATCGTCGTAGCAACCCATTGGCTCATCGCTTTGAAACTGCGTCATGAAGCCCATCACCGCGCTGGCCATGCACAGCCGCGCGTTTGGGTCGAGATTGTTGCTCTTCATTCCGGCTTTGACCCACTTCAAAGCCGCGTAACCGTCGAAGATCGTCCATTGCCCAGAGCCGTACATCGCCACGGCATCAGGCCCGCTGGCTTCAAGTGTCTCTTTGAACTTCGCCGCGATCAGATCCAGCGCCGCATCCCATGAGATTTGTTCGAAGCCCTTGCCGTCCGCTTTGCGCTTCATTGGAAATTTCAAACGGTCTTTGCCGTAGAGCATCGCCGGCAAGTGATAGCCCTTCACGCAGAGCAACCCACGATTGACCGGACTCTCGCGGTCGCCTCGGACAGCGAGCACCTTGCCGTCTTTGGTGCCAACCTCGACGCCACAGCCGGTTCCGCAGTAGCGACACGGAGCTTTGTTCCAGCTCAACGAAGCATCCATCGGATCGCCGGCCGCCTGGGCCAACTCGGGTTGCCCGACTCCGGCTGCTAGCGCCGCTGCGCTTCCTGCGACTCCAAGTTGGATGAGGAATTCGCGACGATCCACACCGCAGCCACATTTTGATTCACCAGTCTCAGACATGAGCGATTTCCATTCGGCTTTCACGACAATCCGATTTCCAGGGAACTTGCGAGATCACAGTTTCTCGTCGGCTGCGACGGCAGCGTGGAACTCGCTATAGACGATGATGGGAATGCCCAGATCGCCGAGGTGCTTGTGAATCAGCGGATTGACGTCTTCCCATTTCAGCCCGCCGACTCCAGTGGCCAGGCGAGGTAGGGCCACGCTGGTCAGCTTCTCGTGTTCGATAAGTTTCTTGAGTTCACGCAACGTGTGATTGACGTTTTCAATGGTCGCCCGTCCTGCCTTCGCGCCGTGGTCGTAGGCACTTTCTTGAGTCAGCAAGTTGATGATTCGCTTTCCAGGGCCCGACCAAATCCACGCGCCGCCGGATTTGGGATGTTGTGTCTGGCAGTAGTGTCGAAAATCCTTGTACATACTGGGCCATTGCTCACGCAGGCTGTGAGCCAACCCGGTCGCAAAGGCATCGTTGGGGGCCACGCCGTGTGCGATCGCATCGGCCTTGCTCAATAGAATGTCGCCACTGACTTCGCGAATCATGATTGATCCTAGTTGCTTCGTAGCCACGCCTCGCCAGAGCATGGAATAATTAAAACATCCGGCCACGTTCTGGCGAAACGCGGCTACGGCTTAGTTTTGGTAATGCCGGTTGATGAAGTCGTTTTGAATCCACAGTAGTTTTTGGAATGCTCGCAATGTGCGCAGCGACGTCGCGGCATCCAGCGGTTGCTGTGAGATCGCTTCGGTCAAAGTGTCCGCGAGCAGTCCCATGAGCGCGTTCATTTGCACAAGCGGCACGTCGATTTCTTTGCTGCCCGCCTTCGGTGTGTGCATCTTGCCGACCATGTCGAGGTACTGAACCATCTTGGCGTCGTACGACCGGCCGAGAAGTTGCATGAAGTACCGGCTGAGGTGCTCCTTGCGAAATCGAATTTGCGGATCTGTCTGCGACAGATGCGCTAGGTCTTTCGGCAGCGGCCCTTCGTAACCCGCTTGCCGAGGGACGAAGTGCCGAGCGGTCGCGTCGTAGCTCAGAAGTTTCTCATAGGTCTTCTCCACCAACTGCGGAATCAACGGGCCGAGAAACGGAGCACTCGCTTGAATCAGCGAGGCGTCTTCCGGTCCAAAGCCCATGAAGCCCGCGAGGTACTCGAACCGATATTGCGGGTCTGTCTCCAAACGCGCTTCGTCGATGCTCTGCATGAAACGGGGATTCTTTCGTTCTTTAGTAAGGCGGAGGCCGTCAGGCCGAGTCTCCGCGAATGAACATCAGCACGACGCGCAAGCGAGTGCTTCAGCCAAACATCGCTCGTTCGCGCGTCGTGATTGTCACGATCACAGCGCGAGTTGCACCAACTCCTGCGGCGGTTCGGCTTCGATCAGTTTGAGGTCGAACTTCTCTTGCAGAACTTTGAACACGTTGGGCGACACGAACGCCGGTGGCACTGGTCCCAAGCGGATCCCTTTGACGCCGAGCGCAAACAGGCTGAGCAACACGGCCACCGCCTTCTGTTCAAACCACGAGAGCACGATCGACAACGGCAGATCGTTGATGCCGCAGTTGAACGCTTTCGCCAGGCCGAGCGCGACTTGCACGGCTCCGTAGGCGTCGTTGCATTGCCCCATATCGAGGAATCTCGGCAAGCCGGCGACGGTGCCATAGTCGTGGTTGCGGATGCGATACTTACCGCAACCGAGAGTCAGGATCACCGACTCTTGCGGCGCGGCCTGAGCCAACTTCGTGTAATAGTTGCGGCCCATCTCCGCACCGTCGCAGCCGCCGATCAAGAAGAAGCGTTTGATCTCGCCGGACTTCACGGCCGCGACGATCT
This sequence comes from Planctomyces sp., assembly GCA_031375695.1. Classification (GTDB taxonomy): domain Bacteria; phylum Planctomycetota; class Planctomycetia; order Planctomycetales; family Planctomycetaceae; genus SXKJ01. The sequence continues at coordinate 39,005 of JANMIF010000019.1, read as the reverse complement.
TGTCGGCCAAACTCAAGATCACGCTGTGATGGAAGCCGATTGTCGACTCCTTCACTTTGCGATCGGGCAGCGCGGGGGACACCTTCGCCATCGCGATCACTTCCGAGAAGTCATTCGTCTTCAGTCGTTTGCCGCCCGGGACGGCGGTGACTCGAGTGGTGAAAAGTCGGTCTTTGTAACTGTCGGGCGGAATCAGGATGCAGTTCGTGGTCGCGAGAATCGGTCCGGTGAATGCGGGGAACTCCCACTGCTGGTTTTGCCAAGGGCCGCCGTAATGTCCGGCGAGATGTGGGTGTGCTCGCAGCTTCGGGTAACTGTGAGCCGGCAACATTTCGCCGTGCGTGTAAACGTTGACTCCTTGGCCAGTCGCTTGATCGAGCAACTCGGACAGATCGGCCATGTCGTGCCCGGTGACGAGAATTCCCGGCCCGGCTTTCGTCCCTTCGTAGACGACCGTCGGAGTCGGCGTTCCGAATTTTTCTGTGTGACCTTCGTCGAGCATCTGCATCACGCGGACGTTCTGCCGGCCGCACTCAATAACCAACTCGAAGAGGCTGTCCATGTCGAAGTTGACATTCGTGACCGTCGCGAACAACGCCTCTTCGATGAACGCGCTGACGCCCTCATCGACTTTGCCCAACCGCCGCGCATGGTGAGCGTACGCGGCCATCCCTTTCACGCCGTACAGCAGGATTTCCTGCAACGATTGGACGTCCGGATCCTTCCCGCACACGCCGATTTCGGTGCAGCCGGTTCCGTTTTGAGTTTGTTCGCACTGATTGCAAAACATGGTGAAGCTCCTTGGACGAAAAAAGTGGGGGGGGTGAGCCGGAATGCGCTAGCGTCCGGTTATTGCGACGCGAACCTGTCATCAAACCGGACGCTAGCGCGTTCCGGCTGATTGGAGTTACAGTTCATTTGGCCTCGGCCGGTTTCTTGCCGGTGTTCTGCCACTTGTGTTCGGGACGTGAGAGGATTTCGTCGATGACCGCGTTGACGGCCTTCGCTTGGTCGGCCTGACCGGTTTCGGCGGCGTGCTTGGTGATCTCGCGGGCTTGCGGGATCAGCTTCATGTAAAACCGTTCGGCGACTTCAAACATGCCGTGCCAATGGGCGTAGTCGGGAGCCATCATTGACGCTCCGTGGCGAGCACGCCGACCTTCGTGGTGCCAGAGATAGAACCAGGTCCATTCGATCTCTTCATCGAACTCGGTCTTGGTCAGGAGTTCATTCTTCCGCAGTGCGGCGATGATCGCTTGCCCTGGCTTACCAAACTTCTCGTTGTAGAGCCCGATGAAGTCGTCGTACTGTTTGTAGAATGCATTGACGTAATCGGGCGTGTGGCAGTGATGGCAGACCTGCTTCATGTTGGTCCGCTTCTCTTCGGCCGAGAACGTGACCAGCGCACGCCGCTTGGCGGGATCGGCTTCGGTGACGAGCTTGCCGTTCGCGTCGGTGTCGAGCACCGCGCTGACTGGTGGGCGGTTCGTCCACGAGATCCGCTGGCCGGGGTCATGCGTGATCTTGCCGTCGTTTTTCGAGTGCCCCGACATGTGACACGTCGCGCACGTCGGAGCCTGCGAGTAATCCTTGCCCAGCACCCAGTCCTTCGCATTCAAGTTCATGTGATCTTTGAGGTCGCGGAACGCCACACCGTGCTTGGACTCCTCGTAGATTTCCTTCTGCGGATGATCCGGCCCAAGATGACACTTGCCGCAGTTCTCCGGCTGCCGAGCTCGCCGCGGTGAAAAGTCATGCCGGCTGTGACATGCGGAGCACGATCCCAACGAGCCATCGAGGTTGAGCCGACCAATGCCGGTGTTCGGCCAAGTGTCGGCGTGCAACTTTGGACGGCCATCTTCGGATTTGGCGATGCGGTCGAGTACCGCGAGATTCGTCGGCTGACCTTTCGCATCGGGCTTCAAGTCATCCAGAGTGATCTTCCCGCCGTCCTTCGCCAACAGCGCGACTTTACTGCCGTGACACTGTTGGCAACCGACCGCAGCACTCGACATCCCGTTGACTTCATGAAAGTCTGGCTTGCCTGGCGTCGGCGAATGCGGATTGAATGGCGTCCGCGAACCTTCGACGGTTTCGGCTAGGAAGTTATCGAGCGACGCGAGGATGTTCCCCGCCTTCGCATGATGGCTGTGGGTGAACTCCGTCGTTTCTTTCTCGTGACAACGACCGCAATCCTTCGGAGTCACGACCGTCGCGATGAGGTGGCCGTAATGCGTGAATCCATCCACGTCTCCCTTCTGAGCCTGATGGCACTCAACGCAACCAACTCCCTTTTGTGCGTGCGTGCTGTTCTTCCAATGGTCGATAATCCCCGGCGACGACTTGCCGTGACACTCGACGCAACTTTTCGACTTCGCCGGCACTGCAACGTGTCCTGACGCGAGCCCGACCTCCTCGCGTTTGCGAGCAATCTCCATCGCCTGCACTAACACCAGCGACGCGAGAAACAATAGTCCGAGAAAGCCGATCAGATACCGTTTCGTTTGCAAACTCATTCGCACAACCCCATCTGTGGTGATTTCCAATAATCCAATTCACTAGTGCTCGACGACCGCTTCCCAAACGGTGAGGCCGACTAACAAGAACACACCGACGATGCCGATCCAGACACTCGCTTCGGTGAAGCGAGTTCGCTTGCGAATCAAGCCGTCAATGAACGGCCAGGCGAACATCACGAAGACGATGAACCCGGTACTCAGCACGGCAAACGTGCCAGAAAACAGCTTCAGCCAGCGGAACGAAACGTAGAACCACCACTCCGGCTTGATGACTTCCGGGGTTGTCAGTGGGTCGGCTTTCGGACCGAGCGACACCGGCAACACAGTCGCCAAGACGCTCAGCACGATCATCAATGTCAGGCCGATGATCAGTTCGGTATAGAAATGATCTGGGAAGAAATCGAAATGCTTTGGAGCGTCGGCCGGTTCGTTCTCGAATTGGAGTTCGCTAACTCCCTGTAGCCGCAAGATCGCAACGTGAATGCCGATCAGCAGAATCATCAACCCCGGCAACACCGCCGCGTGCAGTATGAAAAAACGCGAAAGGGTGTTGTCGTTGTAACTGTCTCCGGCAAGCAGCATCCGCTTGGCAAAGACGCCGAGATAGGGCACTGTGTCGCAGATGTTGGCGGCGACGGTCGCTCCCCAAAAACTGAGTTGCTCGAACACGAGGCTGTAACCGGTGAAGCCGACAATCAGCGTGCAGAGCAGCAGGCACATGCCGACCATCCAGTTGATCTCGCGTGGCTGTCGATAGGCTCCTGTGAAATAGACTCGCATCTGATGCAGAATGATGGCCGCGATCATCAGCGTCGCCGCCCACTTGTGCATCCCACGGATATACCAGCCGAACGCGACTTCATTCGTAATATTGTGAATCGACTGATAGGCCGTCTGCGGTGACGGCTGGTAATAGAGCGCTAGCAGGATGCCGGTCACAATCTGCACAACAAACAGGTACGCTGGTGTTCCACCGAGGCAAAACCACCAACGCCGCAGATGAGCCGGTACCGGTTCGTTGGTGAGTTCCTCCAACTGCACTCCGGTGATCGGCAATCGTTCCGCGAACCAGCGTTTAACGGCATTCATACCAGGGCCTCCATCGGCACTTCGATGAACAACAAGCCGTTCTCAACTTTCAACGGATAGCGCGGCAGCGGCTTGTTTGAGTCCTTCGGTGGACCCGAAACCGGCTGCCCTGATTTATCAAACGCACCGTTGTGACACGGGCAAAAGAATCGATCGTTGTTGGACTGCCAATGAACCTGGCATCCCAGATGCGGGCAAATGCTCGACAATGCGATGAAGTCATCGGGAGTCCCATTTTCCGCCAGCCGAGTTACCACAATCTTCTGCCCCGCCGGAGCTTCGTAGGTCACCGATTCGCCCGTCGTGAAGCTGCCGAGATCCGCCAGAAACTGCCATGTCCGCGACGAGGCTTTGGCCGGATACAAGAACCAGCCAATCACCGTGCCAAACATGCCGTAGCCAAGCGTCAGTCCAAAGGCCATCACGACCGACGACATTCGCGACAACCAAGTGCGGCGAGGGAGCGTGTCTCCGTTGTCTGATTGAGTTCCCGAAGAACTGCTGACTGTCTGAGATCCCGAAGGACTGCGGCTCATGAACTCCTCGCATTTCAACACAACCTGCCTCATGCGATCACGCGAAAGGCAGATCATGTGCCAAGCGAGTGCGGGCGTTTGGTATGACCGCTTAACCGGTTATAAACAACATGCATCGCTGTTTGTGCCAGCCGAGCGAAGTGTGCGGGGTGTGCGGAATGAAGCGCGCTGGGCGAATTCGCGCAGCCCCAGGACGTGACGGACGAGTCTTCGGTGTTTGTAGCCACATTCGCCAGATCATGGGTGTATCGCGGGATCACCCCACGTTCTGGAGAGAGTGACTGCGTCGCACCTACGAGCGGAAATCAGTCAACCGCCCTGATGATTGTGCCGCGCGCAGGGCATTCAACACCGCAAGCAAGTCGATGACTTCTTGAGAAATCGCACCGGCGACCGGCGTCAGGTGGCCGGACGCGGCGAGAATCATTCCGACGAGGCTCAGCAACATTCCGCCGACCGCACTTTGCAGCGCGATTCGACGCAGACGCTGGCCAATGTGCAGTAACTCGTCCACCTTGCCCAGCGAACTGTCGAGGATCACGGCGTGCGCGGCCTCGGAGGTGATGTCGGTGCTGCCGCCGAACGCTATGCCGACGGTCGCGGTCGTCAGAGCCGGCGCGTCGTTGATGCCATCACCAACGAAGACCGTGTTGGCTCGCTTTGTCTCGGCACGCACGATCGCCAGCTTCTGTTCCGGAGATTGGCTGAAGTGAACTTCGTCGATGCCGACGAGTTCGGCGAGATAACGGACCTCCGACTCACGGTCTCCGGATACGATCATCACTCGCTGGAAGTGATGGTTCGGCGCGAGATGTTTTACGAACGACGCCCCGTCCGCTCGCGGTTGATCGCGGAAACGCAACGTCACCGAGATCAGGTCATCGATAATCGCGATGCACTCCATTCCGGCGACTTGCGGCGGAAGTTGCTCGACAATCTTCGCGGCTTGTTGGGCGAGCTTGCTGCGGCTGGTGACGCGAATTCGGCGACCAGCGACGATGCCGGTCAATCCTTGGCCGGGAAGTTCGTGGACTTCGGTGGCGTCTTGCAACTCGATGTGTCGCTCGCGAACGACGTTTAGGATCGCTGCCGCGAGCGGATGTTTCGAGTACCGCTCGACGCTGCCAATCAGCGATAACGCTTTCTCCTGCGAGAGTTGTTCGCCGACGATGATCTCGGTGAGGGCGGGTTGGCCGTAGGTCAGTGTGCCGGTCTTGTCGAAGATGGCCGTGCGACAGGTCTCGATCCGTTCGAGCACCGACGGGTCGCGAATGATGATGCCTCGACGAGCCGCCAGCGAAATCGAACCGATGATCGCCACCGGAATCGCGATCAGCAACGGGCAGGGCGTCGCGACAACTAGCACAGCCAGGAAGCGATGGACGTCGCCGCTCAGTCCCCATGCCAGCAATGCGAGTCCGACCGCGAGTGGCGTATAGAACGCTCCGAGTTGATCGCCCAAACGACGCAGACGCGGGCGACGCTCCTCGGCCGCTCGCATGACGTGCATAATTTGCGCGTACCGCGAATCGACTGCGAGTTTGTCCGCTCGAATCGTCAGCGCCGCTTCGCCATTCATCGCACCGGAGATGACTGTCGAACCAGAGGACTTCGGCATCAGGTACGGTTCGCCGGTCAGGAACGACTCGTCCATCGTACCGTGCCCGTCGAGCACCGTGCCGTCCACTGGGCAGACTTCGTGCGGAAAAATCAGCAGCGTGTCGCCGACGACGACTTGATCGACCGCGATGTCCTGAATCGTCTCGTTCGATTGGCGATGCGTCTGCGTCGGCATACGCCGGGCCAACGCGGCGAGGACCGACGACGCGCTCCGCATGGCATAGGCTTCGAGCGCTTCGCCCCCAGAGAGCATCAGGACGACGAGTGTCCCCGCGAGATACTCGCCCAAAACGATCGACGTGACGATCGAGATGCCGGCCAGCAGGTCTGAGCCGAACTCGCGGTGCACCAGTTTCCAAGACAGCTCGGCCACCAACGGCAGGCCACCTCCCGCCAGAGCAATGATCAACGGCCATGTGGTCAACGTGAATGGGCCGAGCGAGTCATCAGCGTGTCCGCCGAATCTGGCGACCAGGTGCAACGTGATCGCGATCAACGCCAATAACGCGATCCACTTAACAAAGCGGTGCTCATCATCCGGAGCGAGCGATGTGGTTGATACATTCGATTGGTCAGTCATGTCGGCCTTAGGAGCACTATTCTCGCCACGATTTTGGCAAATCGGGCTTCGTGTCGAGCAGAATTTCGAGGATCGCTTGGCGGTCTTCACTCGACAGGTGCTTGAACATCGGCGACTCGTCCTGGTCGGTGAGCACGTCGTGCAACTTGCGATAGACGATCTCCTTGAGTTCGGTTGGTAAACCATCAAACGCGGCTGAGTAGATCAGGTAACTACACGGGTATTGGAAGATTCGCGTTTGCAAATTGAATTCGCGCAGCGAGCGGCCACGTTTATCACGTGGACCGCGTTGGACGAATTGTTCGGCAAAGCCGGAAGTCCCTTGCACGCGGTCGGTCAGCGGGGCTTCTTGGATGAACAGAAAATGCTTGAGCACGAGATCGGCCGAATGATCGAGACGCCGCTGAATGCTTTCTGTGCGTGGCGCGTGCGGGTCTTTGTCCATCTTCCGCAGGATCTCTTCGTCGCGGAGTGCAAACTTGGCTTGGTAGTTGGCCAGTGTTAGCGCGTTGTGGGCGGGAACCTGATGTTCGAGAACAAGAAACGCGACGATGTCGCTGTGGGGCGTGAGATACGGCTCGACGTTGACGAGTTTGGAAAGGTCGGTCACGTTCGCCCCGGCACTGGCGTCGAAGGCTTCTGGTTCGCGTGCATTCTTGACGATCATGTTGCCCATGTGTCGCTGCTGGCCGTGAGTTCCGCTGACATACCAGCCGCCCCAACGCTCCTTCAGCGGGCTTTGCGATGTCGTTCGATAAGTGCTGGTGCTGAGGATCGGGTTGCCGGTCGAATCGGGAAACACGGATCGGACCAAGTGACCGGGGATTCCTTGTGTGACCGACGACGCATGGCACAACATGCAAGTGTCGGTGTGCCGCGAGAATTTCGGATGGTCGCATTCCTCTTGATCCAGTGAGTAGAAAACGGCACCGAGTTGCGGATCGACGGCGCTGACTTCCACGACGTCACCGTGCAGACACCAGCCGATGTAGACATCGTCGTTGAAATAGATGGCTCGCGGCGTGCGCGGATTGATGCGGCTGCGCTGAAAGCTAGTCTTCGAGAAGACCAGCATCTGCGAAGTCTCGGAAACGTTAAGCGTTTTTAGCACCGATGCGAGATAGCCGCTCTTGTCGTCGAACTTCAGTTGGACTTCGTCGGCGTTGAGTTGTTTTTGCAGCTCGCTGATCGGATCGGCCAAAGGGGCTTTGAGGTAGTTGATTGGCTCATGTTCGATGTCGAACTGTGCGGAAACGGACAGCGGAATCACGGCGATGGCCAGAAATAGTGCGAAACGGAGCATGACTGTGGGCTTTCGATGGCGGGACGTTGTTTTGCAAAGTGAATCGCAAACTGCGTACCATCGACTACGTTGCTTCAGGCAGCGTGATCACGATCTCCGTCCCTTCCCTCCGTGAGTCATTGACGGCGATTTGCCCGTCGTGTTCATCGATGATCCTTTTGCTGATCGCCATGCCGAGGCCGGTGCCGGTCGGTTTCGTCGTGTAGAACGGCTCGAAGATTTTTGCTCGCTGTTCGGGAGTCATGCCGGGGCCGTTGTCGGTGATGGCAAGCTGCCATGCCGGACGACCGTCAAGCGTCGTTGGCTTCCAGGCGACTTCAATGCGCACGGGGTCAACGCACGCAGCCAGCGAGTTCTCGAAGATGTTGCGAAAGACTTGTTCGAGTCGACTGGCATCGACCGAACAGCGCGGCGACGGATCGGTCGCTGGCAGATGCAACGAAACCTTGCGGCCTTGGCGCGCCCAGACCAGGTTGTCCCAGGTTTCTTCGAGCACTTCGCGGAGGTCGTGTTCGGTTCGTTGCAGTTTGATCGGGGCGGCGTAGCTGCGGACTTCCTCGAACAATTCGTACAGTTTCTTCTGGGCCTTTTGAACGCGAGCAACTAGGTCTAGCGAATCGGCTTGCCCTTGAAGTGTGAGGCTGAGCATTTCCAGACAGGCTTCGCTGCGTTGCAGCGCGTTGCGACTTTCATGGACGAGGCCGGTCATCATTTGTCCGATGGCGGCGAGCCGTTCGGATTGTAACATGCGCGCGTTCGCTGCTTTCAGGGCCAGTTCCGCTTGTCGCTTCTCAGCCAGTTGCCGCAGCCGAGAACGCAGTGTTTCGGCATCGACCGGTTTGATGAGGTAGTCGGAGGCCCCGTTGCGGAGTGCAGCGATCGCTCCCGTTAAATCTTCGTAGCCAGTGACGATCACGATCGCCGCTTGCGGTGCGAGCTGACGCAGTTGTGGCAGGAAGTTTTCGGAGTTTCCGTCAGGTAGCTTGCGGTCAAGGACGATTGCGAAGTACTCGTCCCACAGCGCTTCGCGCAACGCTTGGCCAAACGTCTCGGCGGCCTGCACGCGGTAGCCATCCATCTCCAAAATGTCGATCAAGTTGCCGCGAGTGTCGGGATCATCCTCGATGACCAGCAGCGACATCGGCCCCAATGCGTTGGGGGGCATTTTCATGTCGGCGTCGCGTGCCTTCGCCAACTTCTCGTGGTCTGACATTCAATCACCCAATCACCGTTCGGCCGACCTGAAAACAACCACGATCCCGTCACGGCTAACGAGTCGTCCAGCGATGCAGCGTATCCAGAAACTCACTCATTTCGAGCGGCTTATAGAAAAAGAAATCCATGCCCTGACATGAGTTGTTCTCCAATCGCTCGGTCAATTCGTGACGATGCCCAGTCAACAATACGGTTTTCGCCTGCGGTTGTTGTTCGCGGATCTGCTCCAAAAGCTTCAGGCCATCGGCATCTGGGAGCCGCCAATCGACCAGCACGATCGGAAATTCTTGGCGGTTCATTTGTCGAGCCGCCTCATGGGCCGACTCCGCGATGCCGACTCGGAACGATCGCTCGCGAAGCACGTCGTACAAATTGGCGCAGAAGTCGTGATCGTCATCCACGATCAACAACAACGGTTGTTCGGCCGCTTCGGAGATCAGGGGCAACAGGGCCGGGACATCGATTGGCTTGGAAAGGATGCGCCACACGCCAAGTTGTTCCGCACGCTTGCGCGTCTCGGCATCCGCAAATCCGGTGATCAAGATCGCCACCGTGGATGCCGAGCGGCGTTTCAGCTCACGATAGAGTTGCAGGCCGTCAATACCGGGCATTTTCAGATCGAGCAGCACGACGTCGAAAGCCTGCTCGTCCAACGACCGCAGCGCAGTTGACGCGTCGGAAGCGGTTCGCACCTCGTAGCCGATGTCAGACAGAATGTCCGCCAAATTGGCGCAGGTGTCGAGATCGTCATCCACGACCAACAATCGAGTCGGCTGTTTAGTTGTCACAGCGGCGGTAGTCATGAGGGGACAATCTGGTTGGGGCGAGCCATCGGGTTGAGCATTTTGAACGCTCAGTGACATGTCAACAACTCACAACGTGGTACGAAATTCTAGGTGGGCTTGTTGAAGAGCAGAACGCGGATCAGAGCCGGAAGTCTGGCAGGTCTGCCGAATTTGGCAGTTTTGAGGTGGGTGGCCACAAGATTGCGAAGTCTATGCCATTTCCAAAAATGCAAACACGAGGTTGAGCGAGACATGTGCAAGTTCGCGCACAACGAGCGTTGTTGTCACAAGTCCATACTTAGCCGAAATCGTGCTACTTTGGTGGCCTGGAATAACCGAGGTCTCACGACTTCGGCCACAAACAGGCGAATCAACTCGAAGCAACGACGCTCGACGGAAATTGGAGCAAGATTCTTCCAATAGTTTTCTTCTTCGGCACATCCTTCGCAACCGGCAATTTCTGCCAGGCAGGAGCGGTTCGGTTCTCCGCCTTGGAAGGTGCGAGGCTTACAAGGAAGAAGCCGGTGCCTTCACCGATCCGCCGCCAAGAAGGAGCACGGCCATGTTAGTTCTATCTCGGAAATTGAATCAGGAAATCCGTATCGGCGAAAACATCGTTGTGCGAGTCGTCGGCATCAAAGGAAACCAAGTCCGACTGGGAATTGTGGCTCCTGCGGACGTTCCGTTGGTGCGGGAAGAGATTCTGACCAAGGTTCCTTCCGCGCCGCCACGGTCACATTCAGGCTCCCGATTGCAGGTGTTGAAGTGTGCCCGGTGTTGATTCTGCGACGTAGGTTGGGCAACCTTTGCCCAATCAAGAAGGGGTCGTGCCTCCAAAGGAACTGGTTGTGGCGTTCGATCTGCGAATCGATGAGCTGTTTGAGCGGTATCAGGACATTCAACGCTACGTCGGCTGGACGCACTCCGACGCAGAACGTGTATGCGCTGCCGCGCCGCTCGTCGAATCTTCGTTCCCAGAACTCGTGGACGACTTCTACCGCGAGATCGCCGAGCATGAAGCAACTCGCAAGGTCATTACCGGCGGCGACGAGCAGATCCAACGTCTGAAAGGGACGCTGCAAATCTGGCTGCAACAACTGATGATCGGTCCGTATGACAAGGCGTATGCCGAGCGCCGCTTTCGCGTTGGCTATCGGCACGTCGACATCGGCCTTAAGCAAATTTATGTCGAGGCGGCTGTCTCGCGGTTGCGAAATGGACTGTTGCGTGCACTCCCGCCAAACTGGCCTGCAGAACGCGGCACAGAAGAACTTGCGGCCACGATCCGGTCAATCAACACGGCGCTCGACCTCGATTTAGCGATCATTCAAGACGCTTACGAAACCGCGTCGAACGATCGGCTGATGCGTGCCGAGCGGTTGGCTGCGATCGGCCGAGTCGCCGGCGGAGTTGCTCACGAATTGCGGAATCCGCTTAATGTGATGCGGACCTCAGTGTACTTCCTGAGCAATGCCAAGCACGCCGCACCGGAAAAAATTGCCGAGCACCTGCAACGTATTGAGCGGCAAGTCGCGATGTCCGATTCAGTGATCTCGGCGTTGTCTGAATTTGCGAAGTTGCCGTCACCTAACTTGCAACCAATGTCAGTTGCTACCTGCTTGCGCCAGGCAGCACCGCTCGACTCATGGCCAGAGAACGTGGCACTAATCTTCCAGATTCCGACCGATTTGCCACACGCTCTCGCCGACGAAAAGCAAATGGCCATTGTCTTCGGCAATTTGATTCGCAACGGCTGTGACGCGATGCCCAGCGGCGGACGTTTGACTCTTTCAGCGCGACACCTTCAAGATCGCATTGAGATTTCAGTGACCGACACCGGCTGCGGCATCGCAGCAGACGACTTGCCTCGCATCCGCGAGCCATTTCGGTCGACCAAAGCTCGCGGCATTGGCTTGGGTTTGGCGCTCTCACAGGCCATTCTTGAAAAGAACCACAGCACACTGACCGTCGTCAGCGAGGTCGGCCACGGCAGCACATTCACGGTACTGCTGTTGGCAGGCGGAAGTGGCGCTGCCGCAGTTTCTTGACGCGACCCCAAATCTCGCGGCTCTCACATTGAGAGAGTTGTGGCGAAATCTCTCTCCGAAGTGGTCGCGCAGTGAGCTGGGCAGCGATGTGAAATCTGCCTAACGACCAGCCAGTTTTAAAATGGCGGTTTTGAAGTCGATCACGTTCATACGCGCAGCCGCAGTGGCGAGATGTTACTTGAGAATACGGCCCTAATCTGCCCGCACTGCAACAGCTACAAGTCGGACTATGCCGACGGTATCGACACTCTGACTGGCGAGATCGTCGAATTATTTCACGAGTGCTGGCTGACAGTCTCGGCAGCCAAGTGGACCCCGTCCAAGCCGTATTTCTCCAGCAGTCGGTATAGTGACCGGCGCGAGATGCCCAGCACGTGAGCCGCGCGACTCTTGTTTCCCTTTTGCTTTTGCAGAACTTCGACAACTCGAGCTTTTTCAATCGAGGCCAGCGTTCCGTCGTCGGCAAGTGCGGACGGGATCGGCATTGCAGACACCGCCGTTCCGGTCGCTTTAGTCGGACTCAGCAGTAGGGCCGGTAGTTCGTCTGTCGTGATGAAGTGGTCATCGGCCAGAATCTTTGCTCGCTCGATGACGTTGATGAGCTGCCGAATGTTGCCGGGCCAGTTGTATGATTCGAGTGCCCGCAGCGCGTCGGGTGCGATGTGCCAGTCTGCGCCGAGGAATTGATTGACGAGCAGCGGAATATCACCGTCTCTCACTCGCAGCGGTGGCAGGTCGACCGACATGACGTTAATGCGGTAAAACAAATCCTCACGGAAGCGATGCGCAGCGACTTCAGTAGCGAGGTCAGTATTCGTGGCGGTGATGACTCGCACGTTGACTCGCCGCTCTTGCAGCGAACCGACGCGGCGCATCGAGCCGTCTTGCAGCACACGGAGCAGTTTCGCCTGCATAACGCCGGGCATCTCGCCGATTTCGTCGATAAACAGGGTGCCGCCATCGGCCAGTTCAAACAGGCCCGGCTTGGCGGCGACCGCTCCGGTGAATGCCCCTTTTTCGTGGCCGAACAGCTCGCTTTCCAGCAGTGTCTCGGTTAGCGCAGTGCAGTTGATCGAGACCATCGGACGGGAGGCTCGCGAACTGTGATCGTGCAAGGCTCGCGCAACCAGTTCTTTGCCAGTTCCGCTCTCGCCTTGAATCAGGATTGCTTTATCACTGGGACCAGCTTTCGCGATCAGCCTGCAGACCTCCTGCATCGCGGGCGATTCGCCGATCATCCGTAGCTTCGGCTGGCTGCGTTCAAGCACCGCCTTGAGCTGCACGTTCTCTTGGCTGAGGCGTCGCCGCTCGTATGCCTTTTGGATCAGTGTTTCGAGTTCCGCCAAAGAAAAAGGTTTCGAGAGAAAGTCATACGCTCCGAGTTTCATTGCTTGTACGGCGGTCTCGACAGTCCCTTCGCCGGTTAGCAGGATGACTTCGCATTCCGGCGAAAGCTCTTTGACACGTTGCAGCAAGTCAATGCCCGTCAGCCCCGGCATCGCCATGTCGGAGACGACGACATCGAACTGTCGATCCTGCAACAGCCGTAGTGCATCGTTGACTCCGGGTGCTTCTTTCACATGAAACCCTCGCCGCGCAAACCGCCTCGCGGCTGCGTCGCGAAACTCGTTATCGTCATCGACGAACAGAAGCTCGACTTGGCTGGAATCGAAGCCGTGATTCAAAGAGCCGTCGCTCATGGTAAACGCTTTCGGTAAGTCGCGGGGGCTAGTCAACTCGTCGCAAGACTAATACCTCACACGGCGCGTGTCGCAACACCGACTCGGTAACAGAGCCTAGCAGAAACCGTTTGACACCGTGGTAGCCGTGAGAGGGCATGACGATCAAGTCCGCGCGAGTCTCGGCCGCAAACGAGGCGATGCATGTGCCAGCTTCTCCTTCCAAAACTTTCGAGCAGACTCCCGCGAATTGTGGACGCGCTGCCAAATACTCGGCCAAGTGAGTTTTGGCGAGTTCCAGCCAACGCTCCGGCTCCACCGTGGCAATCACTTCTCCCGCGTAGGGAACGAAGTTGGGAAGTAGAGCCACATGAATCACATGGACGGCTTCAGGCTTCCCAGTGATTTCCAAAGCAGTTTGAATCGCCACGTCCGATGAGTGCGAGAAGTCGATCGGCACCATCACACGCTTTTTGGGGGACCAGGACATGATGACTGCTCCTTTTGATCGTGACGCACAACAAATTGATCGCTTGACAATACGTTTCAGGCAAAGATCGTGCCGGGGTGATTAACCCGATGGGGTGGCGATAGCGAACGCTCCACGGAGCGAGAAGTTCATTGCGACAGGCTCATTATCTTTCAGAGCATTCATGCTCGCTCAGGTTTCGAATTTGTTTCGTACGGCAAGTGTGCGGCCCAAGAGATAGGCGTGCGTATTCAGCACAAATCACGCGCGCGAATTCGCACACAACGCATGCGACTCGCGTGCGTTGTGTGAGTGTCTGTGCTTCTCAACCGCCCTTGGACGCATTCAAGCCGCATGCGGCACAGCTTTGGCATCTCGCTTGCAAGCCCAACTGCGGATTCCCCACTTCTATCTTTAAGGACAGCCATCGTGATCACCTTCCGAAAAATTTTGTGCCCGGTCGATTTCAGCGATTTGAGCCTCAATGCCCTGAAGTTCGCGGTCGAACTGGCCGCTCAGTTTCAGGCGGAGTTGCATCTGCTTCACGCCTTCGAAGGCTACGATGCGATCTCACTGAATCCGGAAGTGGCTCTGACTCCGATGCCAGAATGGCTCATCAAGCTGCGGCAATTGAGTCACGAGAAGCTCGATGCCCTTCCGAGTTCCGATCTGGCCGCGCGGTGTCCTTCGATTGTGCGGGCTCACCGCGAAGGTCCGGCGATCCACGAAATTCTCGACTACGCCTCGCTTAACAACATCGACTTGATCGTGCTGGCGACTCACGGCCGCACCGGGTTGAAGCACCTCTTGATGGGCAGCGTCGCCGAAAACGTCGTGCGTAGCGCCACCTGTCCGGTCCTGACCATCCGTGGGATCGGTTAGCCCATTCCTCTTCAGGACAATGTTCTCGCGATTGCTCCGCAGTTCCGGCAGCCAGTCAGTGAAACGCGTGAACATTCCGAACTAATGAGACAAGAAGCCCTTCGACGAGCACGTCGAAGGGCTTTCTCATTTTCGCCTTTGGACTTACAACGGCCTCGCAAGAGTTCAATCGATCTTGGGTCGGGTCCATTGATAATCATTGGAACACGCAATCCAAACAAAAAAAGTTCACTAGGTCGTCGAGGTGATTTGAACTGTTGCGTTGTTTTCATCTTGGGAATCGCAAAATGAAATCTTGTATTGTCGTTGTGTGGCTCGTTCTGTTGGCCAACTTGAGCTTGGCCCGTTCAGCAGATCCCGTCGAGATTGCCGGACACCAAACGAAAAGCATCGAAGGCTGGACCGTCCTTGTCAGCGATGAGCTACTGGAGAAGGACAAAGCGGCGACCGAACGTTCGCTGGAGTTGCTCACGGCTCAGCTACAGGAAATTATCCGTGTGGTTCCCGCCGTCGCAGTCGTGGAATTGCGCAAGGTGCCGCTCTGGTTTTCTCCCGAATATCCCGATCTGAAGCCACGTGCGGAGTATCACCCAGGTGCTGGATGGTTGCGAGACAACAAACGCGACCCAGCGATGGAGAAAGCGGTCGAATTCACCAATGTCCGCATCTTCGAGCGTGAAACCAAACGCATGCCAAACTTTGCGCTGCACGAACTGGCGCACGCCTATCACGACCGAGTGCTTCCCAAGGGGTTCGGTCATGAAGAGATCAAAGCCGCATTCGAGAAGGCCAAAGCGAGCGGTATGTACGATCGTGTCGAGCAGCGATTCGGCGACGGACGGTCTGCCAACGTTCGCGCCTACGCGATCACGAATCCGATGGAGTATTTCGCCGAGAGCAGCGAAGCGTACTTCAGCACGAACGACTTCTTCCCCTTCAACCGCGAGCAATTGGCGAAGCATGATCCGGAGATGTTCGCGTTGCTGAAGAAGCTCTGGGACGAACCCATCGTGGCTGCTGCGGCCCCTCAGCCTGACACGACTGATCAGGCCAAATTGACACTCGACCGGATCTTCGCCTCAAAAGAGTTCGGCGGTGACCGCGTTCCGAAGGTGAAGTGGCTTGAGGGTGGGACTTACACAGTTCTTCAATCTTCCAAGGTCCATAAAGAAGCGAGCGACATTGTCCGGGTCGACACGGGCGGGAAGAGTGAAGTGCTCGTTGCCGCGGAGACGCTCGTACCGACCAACGCCAAGGAACCGCTTTCTGTCCAGGACTACGAGCTTTCAAAGGACCTCGATCTGGTGCTGATCTACACGAACTCAGTGAAGGTCTGGCGGCAAAACACTCGTGGTGACTACTGGACATTCCGCCGCTCGACCGGCAAGCTCGTGAGGCTCGGTGGCGACACCCCGCCCGCGACTCTGATGTTCGCGAAGTTGTCGCCTGACGGTTCCCGCATTGGGTACGTCCATGAGAACAACCTGTTCGTCGAACCGGTGGAAGGTGGCCACGCGACAAAGCTCACCAGCGACGGCTCGCACGAGGTGATCAACGGCACTTTCGACTGGGTGTACGAAGAGGAATTCTCCTGCCGGGACGGTTGGCGGTGGAGTCCCGATGGCCAACAGATCGCGTACTGGCAACTCAACACAAACGGCGTGAAGACGTTCACTCTCGTCGATAACACGACGGCGAACTACCCGATCCTAAAGTCGTTTGCCTATCCGAAGACAGGAGAACGCAACTCGGCCTGTCGGCTCGGTGTCGTTCCCATGGCGGGCGGGGCGACGAACTGGATCGATATTCCAGGCGACACCCGCACCGACTTCTACATCCCGCGAATGCAGTGGGCTGGTAACTCGCGCGAGTTATTGGTCCAGCGGGCCAATCGACTACAGAATGCCGTCGATGTGATGCTGGCTGATGCCACGTCCGGGAAGGTGCAGACCGTGTTGACGGAGCGCGACGGAGCTTGGGTGGACATCCACGATGACGACGTGACCTTGGTCGAAGAAGGAAGCGCTTTCACATGGGTCAGCGAACGTGACGGGTGGCGGCATCTGTACCTCGCCTCGCGTGATGGGACCTCAGTGCGGCATGTGACCAAGGGCGAATTCGACGTCATTCGAGTGTTGCCCATCGCTAAGAAGTCCGGTCAAGTTTTCATCCTCGCTTCACCGGAGAATCCAACGCAGCAATACCTCTATCACGCTTCGCTAAGTGGGAGCAGTACGCCTGAACGATTGAGTCCGGCAGACCAGCCGGGATGGCACGACTACAACGTCTCACCCGACGGGGCGTTCGCGATCCATACATACTCTGCGTTCGGCAAGCCGCCTCGCATGGAATTTGTCTCTCTCCCAGATCACACAGTTCTGCACACGCTGGCAGCGAACGAAGCACTCCGCGAGGCCGTTGGGAAATTGTCGCAGGCACCGATCGAATTCTTTCGAGCCGATATCGGTGGGGAGGTCAAGTTGAACGGTTGGCTTATGAAACCGCCAAACTTCGACCCGACAAAGAAGTATCCGCTTGTATTCTATGTTTACGGCGAACCGGCCGGTCAGTCGGTGCTGGACCGCTGGGGTGGGAATAAGTACCTCTGGCACCTGATGCTCACACAGGAAGGGTATGTGGTGGCGTGTGTGGAAAATCGGGGTACGCCCTGTCCGCTCGGCCGTGATTGGAGGAAGGCCGCGTATCGGCGGGTCGGTACGCTTGCTTCGGGGGATCAGGCTGCGGCTGCGCGCGAGCTCCTCAAACGGCCCTACCTCGACGCGACACGGGTCGGGGTCTGGGGGTGGAGCGGCGGCGGGTCGATGACGCTCAACTTGCTGTTCCGTTACCCCGACCTGTACCGCACTGGAATGTCGGTGGCTTCGGTACCGGACATGCGCCTTTACGACACGATCTACCAGGAGCGGTACATGGGGTTACCACAGGAAAACGCCGAGGACTACAAACAAGGCTCGCCGATCACACACGCGGCGGGACTGAAGGGAAACTTGCTTCTCGTTCACGGCAGCGGCGACGACAACTGTCACGCTCAGGGAATGGAAAAGTTGGCCGATCGGCTCATCGAACTGAACAAGCCCTTCACGCTGATGGCCTACCCGAACCGAAGCCATTCGATCGATGAGGGAAAAACCACAAGCCGACATTTGTATGGGTTGCTGACAAGGTATCTCACCGACAACCTGCCGGCTGCCCCGAAACCATAAAGACTCTGGGAACCGATCCTTATTGATCAGTCGGAACGCACTATTCACGACAGAAGCTGTGTGATCACGTTTCCGGCGACATCAGTGAGCCGGAAGCGGCGGCCGTTGTGAAGGTGCGTCAGCCGTTTGTGATCGATACCCAGCAGGTGCAGCATCGTCGCGTGCAAATCGTGGACGGTGACGGGATCGACGACCGCTTTGTAGCCGATGTCGTCGGTCTCGCCGAAACTGGTTCCCCCCTTGATCCCCGCGCCGGCCATCCAGGCGATGAATCCCTGGGGGTTGTGGTCGCGACCGTCTTTGCCTTGTGACACCGGCATTCGGCCAAACTCGCCACCCCAGATCACGAGCGTCGTATCGAGAAGACCGCGCTGTTTGAGATCCGTGAGCAGTCCGTCGATCGGCACGTCGGTCGCCAGGCAGTGGCCGGTGTGATTGGCCGTCAGATTGCTGTGAGCGTCCCATTCTCCGTCGCTGTAGACCTGCACGAAACGGACACCGCTTTCGACCAGTCGCCGCGCCAGCAGACACTTGGAACCGTACGACTTCGTTTCCTTGCGATCCAGGCCGTACGATTTGTGAGTCGCCTCGGTCTCGGTCGAGAAGTCGATCAGGTTCACCGCTTCGGACTGCATGCGGTAGGCCAGTTCGAACGACTGAATGCGACCCAGTAACTCGGCCTCACCGGGATGCGCTTGCAGGTGCTCGTCGTTCAAGCGGGCCAGCAGGTCGAGTTGACGGCGCTGATCTTCCCGCGTGACATCGTCAGGCCGATTGAGATTCAAAATCGGATTGCCCTCGGGACGGAACAGCGTTCCCTGAAACGTCGATGGCAGGAAGCCGGCATGCCAGTTGAGTGGGCCTCCTTTGATTCCCTGGTTGTTCCCCAGCACGACGTAACCGGGCAGATTCTGGTTGTCGCTTCCCAGCGCGTAGGTGATCCACGCTCCGGCAGACGGATACCCCGGCCGGGCGATTCCCGTGTTGATCTGGTAGAGCGCCGGAACATGGTCATTCGAGTCGCTATGCAGTGACTTGATGAATGCGAAGTCGTCGACATGCTTGGCGACGTTGGGATACCGGTCGCAAACCCAGGCTCCACTCTGACCGTGTTGCATGAACTGAAACGGCGACTTCATCAGCGGGCCGGGATTGCCGTTGAAGACATTGATTTGCATCTTCTGACCGTCGCGCTTGGTCAATTCCGGTTTTGGATCGAATGTGTCGACGGCGCTGGGAGCGCCTTCCATAAACAGCCAGATCACCGACTTGGCCTTCGCCGGAAAGTGCAGAGTTCGTGGCGCTAACAGGCCACCGGTCGAGGTCTCAGCGGCCAACAAGCCACGCCCCGCGAGCATGTCCAGCAGCGCTACGGAGCCAAATCCCGCGCCGGCTCGCTGCAAAAAGTGCCGCCGATTGACAATGGATTCGAATCGTCCGCAATGAGAACTGTTGACTGTCTTCATCGATGCCTCGTTCAGTCGATGTAGAGGAATTCGTTTAGGCTGAACCACGCCTGGCACAGGTCGGCCAAGGCTCGTCGCCGGATCTCTTCGGCCGGACTCTGCTGCGAGCGACTCGTTCGCTGCTTGATTTGGAGTTGTACGAACTCCAGTGACGCGGCGTGCTCGGTGGCACTCGGCATCCGGCCAAGCGCGAGTTGATAGCCCCGCCCGATCCAGTTCGCGAGTTCGCGTCCGCCCTCGTCTTTGCCAGCCTCTTGAATGCTGGACTCCTTGATCAGTCGGTCGGCGAAGTTGAGCGCAACCGTTCTGACAAACTGATCGTTGAGCAGTGCCAGCGCCTGCGGAGCCACGGTGGTGGGGTCTCGGCGATTGCAGCTTTGTTGAGCGTCCGGCTTGTCGAACGCATGCAACAGCGGGTACGGGACGACTCGCTTGTGAAACATGTAGACCGAACGACGTCGCATGTCTGGCGAATCTTCGACCTTGTTTGGATAGGGATCTTTCGTGTTGCGCGCGACCATCGCTTCGGAGCTGATCGGCGGTTTGAAACCGGGGCCGTACGCTTGCCGATTGAGCGTGCCGCTGACGGCCAACATCGCATCTCGAAGAACTTCGGCTTCCAAACGCAATGGTCGCATCTTCCACAACAGCCGATTGTCGGGATCGGTTGTGATCGAATCATTTGGCTTCGGTTCTGGTGAGTGACGGCTGATGCCGGCTTGCTGATAGACGGCACTGGTCAGGATCAGGCGATGCAGTCGCTTCAGTTTCCAGCCGTTTTGGATCAGATCGCCAGACAGCCATTCGAGCAGTTCTGGATGCGTGGGAGGCTCGGAGCGGACACCGAAATCTCCCACCGTGCGGACCAGCGCTTCGCCGAAATGATGCTGCCAAACGCGGTTGACGATCACGCGCGCCACCAACGCCCCGGCTCCCTGTTCGAGGTCCGTCATCCATTCGGCCAGCGCGCGGCGCTGAAGCGTGCTGTTCCCTGCGAAACTGTTGTCGCGGGCCTGCTTCCAGTAGTCCTCGGGAACTTTGTCGCGCGTCAGGATCGACACGAATCCGAGTTGCACGGGTTGCCCGTGATCGGAGAAGTCACCGCGACGGAACAGCCAGGTCGGCTTCGGCTCCGGCCCGGCGTCGCGATACGCGTAGACCTTTTCCTTGTTGGCACCGAGCGTCACTTCGCCACGACCGCCGCTGTGAAGTGCCTTCAGGATTCCGTAGTAATCGCGGGCCGGAATCGCGTCGTACTTGTGGTCGTGGCACCGGACGCAGCCCAGTGTCAGGCCCAGCATTCCAGTGCCAATCGTGGAAACGATGTCGTCCAATTCGTTGTACCGTTCGCGCTGCCGCTCCTCCTCCATCAAGTTGTCGGTCAGCCCGGCAAAGGGACCGGCGGTCAGAAAACCGGTCGCGGCCACAGCCGCGGGATTCTCGGGCTCGTACTCGTTCCCCGCGAGCTGCCAGCGGACGAATTGATCGAATGGCATGTCGTCGTTCAATGCGCGAATCACGAAGTCGCGGTACAGGTACGCCAGCGGTCGGTCTCGATCGGTTTCCTGTCCGTCGCTGTCGGCGTAGCGGGCGACGTCGAGCCAGTGTCGTCCCCAGCGCTCGCCGTAGTGCGTGCTTTCCAGCAAGCGATCGACGAGTGACTCCATCGCGGTTTGGGAATCGCGTTCGGCCGCGTCACAAAACGCCTGGACCTCTTCCGGTGTTGGTGGCAAGCCCGTCACGTCGAAGAAAGCGCGCCGAACGAGCGTCCGCGCCGGTGCCGAAGGCGTAGGTTGCAGGTTCGCTTTTTCCAAGCCCGCCAGAATGAAACGATCGATCGGCGAGCGCACCCACGATGCGTCGCGAGTGGCGGGAGGCTGCACGGGCTTGAGCGGTTGAAAGGCCCAGTGCTTTCGCGCCTGCTCCGTGCGCGGGTCAAGAACGTCCGCGCGACTCGGCCACACCGCGCCTTGGTCAATCCACGCGCGCAGCACTCCGACTTGCTCGGACGAGAGTGGCTTTCCTTCGGGCGGCATGACTTCGGTCTTGTGGATGGCCGAGACCATGTGAATCAACCGGCTGGCCGCGCTGTTGCCGGGGACGATGGCCGGTCCATGTTTCCCGCCCGCCATC
The DNA here is from genome assembly GCA_031375695.1 of Planctomyces sp. Taxonomy (GTDB): domain Bacteria; phylum Planctomycetota; class Planctomycetia; order Planctomycetales; family Planctomycetaceae; genus SXKJ01. The sequence goes on along the minus strand of JANMIF010000019.1, from coordinate 17,457 downwards.
GCCAGTCGCCCGACACCCAGGTTCAACCCGCCCTCTTCGTTGCCTTGCGCGTGACATTCAAAGCAGCGCTCGCGCAGCAGGGGCTGCGCATCCTTGACGAATTCCACTTTGCGATCGACCGGCTTCGGCAACAACGCGGCATAGTCAATCTGAGCCGGAACACCTGCGGCAAAGTTCTGAGTGACTTCGTCGAGCGACAGCGCTCGACCGTAGATCCCCACCAGATGCAGTTCGCCGCGCCACGGGCGGTCGCCGGTCAATTCGTTGGCCAGCAGCAATCGAAAGTCGTCGCTCCAGTTCGACAGGTCGCCATCGACCTGTTGCGTGGCAACCTGCTTGCCGTTCTGAAACATCCGCACGACTCCGGTCTTGTCGCGGCAATAGACCAGGTGCGTCAGTTCCATCTTCACCGCATCGTCGAGCGTGGCAACGGATGGGATTCCATTGGTGCTCGTCTTCGTCGTCCGCAAGCGAACGTCGAACTTCGAGCCGTCCTGTCCCAGTGTGACATTGCGCTGGCTGGTATCCGAAGAGAGGCTGACGATTCGAGCAGGGCCCGACTGGCGAGCTTCGCTTGGCTTGATCCAGGCCTCGATCGTTAACTCGCCGGATTGTTTGACAGCCGCAGTGACCTTGCGTGCCGGTTCCGCCGAACTGATCCCCACGGATGATGTGACAACCACTCGATCACCGCGCCAGTCCAGTCCCTGCCGCTTGTCGATCTGAAGATCCAGCGGTTCGCCCACACCGGACCGATCTCGAACAACATCGGCCGCCGGGCCCTCGAACGAATACAGAACGAGTAGACTCTTCGTCACTCGTTGCGAACGCTCAGCCGACGCCGCGAACTCACCCCAAGCTAGGATAGCAGCCAAGACAATGATTGTCGTTTTACGACTCACCGTTCCCAATTTTTGTCTCCACGAATCGAACGCTCCGCGACTCGGCATGATCTCCATCATCACGTTTCTCGACAAGCGGCCGAGGGGTTCACAGTAATTCTTTGATGGGCTTGCCGTCTTGATGCCACGCGCTAAGAACAACGTTTCGCCAGAAGTGGCGCAGCGGTCGGCGGATTTGGCTCGCGAGATGCGGCAGTTGGTGTATGGCGAGTCGGGCATCCCGAAGTCGGGACGAAATTGACTCAGAATTAATTGCGACAGGATGGCGGTCGGTCACGAGTTGGCTCGGCTAATGTTGGAGCAATCGGTCGCGGATCATGCGTCGAAATATGCGTTTGCTCGTAAACCTTGCGGCCAAACTAGAAGAACAGCATGAGAGTGACGACTTGATCCAGAATCGTTGAGGTCAATATGCCGCCGAATACGACGAGCGCCAGCGGATAGAGAATCTCTTTTCCCGTTTGCCCCGCTCCGAACAGCTGTGGCAACAAACCGATGAAGTTGGTCATGGCGGTCATCATCACCGGAGCGAGGTGTTCCAGGCTGCCGCGGACGATCAACTGTTCGGAGAAGTCTTCGCCCTCGTGCTTCATCAGGCGGGTGTAGTGCCAGATCATCATGTTGCCGTTGTGGCTCACGACGCCGATCAACGTGATGAAGCCGACCCAATGTGCGACAGATAGGCTCGTCGTACTGATTCACGCGCGTGGCCAATCCCAACACGGCGCTGTGACGAGAGCTTCAGAGGTCGGATGATTGACGATCAGAAGCGTCAGCACGGAACCAAACGCGGCGAGCGGAATGTTGACCAGCACTTACAGCGCTGCTCGCCAGAAACCGAGGGCTTTGCAGAGCAGCAAGAACACGCCGAGAATCGCTAGTCTCGAATGGATTCCTGCTGAGCCTGGAATTGGCCGCTGTATTCGAGGTAGTAGGTAGTAATTGTCGGGAAGTCTTTGCAGGCTCTCTTCGGCCGGCGCGAGGGCCTTTTTTGATGTCGGTCACGACTCTGGCCGGGTTGCGACCTTGCGTGTTACCGTAGACGACGATGGGGCGCTGGACATGCTCTGGGTTGAGCGTGTTCGGACCGGTCGTGTCGAGAACCTCGGCGACTTGTCCCAATGTGGCGCGGTGGCCGGACGGCGTTTCAATAATCGTTTTTTTGATGACGTCGGGATCGCTGCGTGAGGTTTCGTCGTACCGCACGACGAGGCCCAGCGCGAACCCGAAGCGAGGGGCTTCGTCGCGTTTCATTCACAGGCGGATTTGCGAGATCTCGTTTTGCGGCTCGATCTGCAAATTGACGACGCCTGGGATCGGTTGCATCCGGCTTTGCATGTCGTAGGCGGCGGCACGGAGTTCGCGCAGGTCTTGCCCGAAGACTGTCACCGCGATTTGTGCGCCGATGCCGGAATTCATGTGGTCCAGCCGGTGTGAGATCGATTGAACAATGTTGATCGCGGCTCTGGAGATTTGCGTGATGCATTCACGATAACCGACCAAGTTGCTTAGCCTTGATTGCGGCTCGTTGTGCTACGGCGATGGTGCCAGCCAATGCCAGCGGCACGAAGAAGGGCAATCCCAACGGAACGATCACCTGTGTCTCACGAGCCAACTGGCTGATGGTGGGCTAGTCTCGGTGTTGCTGCCAAGACATCACAAAAACGATCAGGCTCACGATCGACAGCGTGAGCTGCAATGCTCCGACACGCGGAAGTCGCTGGGAGATTTCGGACACCGCCGCGCTGATCATTGCCGCGATTACGTTCTTTAGGACGCCGCATTACATCGTTGACTCCCATCGAATAGACCACATCACGTCGATCAAATATTGTGAATGCGACCCGCGAACGGGGGAGCAATCTCCGCCCACGTTCGCTCGTCACAAATCGGCGACCAACATACGCCAATCAAAATCTCATCTACTTCTTTTCTGGCTCAGCGTGCGGTTCTTCCTTGAAGTCGCCGACGTAGGGCGTGCCATCCACTTCGCCGCTGATGATGCCGGCGAATTCTTGCACTTTGCCAAGGTTTTCGTGCTTGCCGACGAAGCGAGAGGCGGTTCCTTCGGCTTCGCCTTCCAGCGGCGCGGCGGCGAGTTCGACTTGGAATTTTGGGGCGTTGATGCTCAACAGGATGTTGTTGGCCTTGATCGGCGTGGCGGTCTTCTCGTCGTCGCCGAGGATGTAAACGGTGGCCTCTTGTTTGTCGTGATCAACGGTGAACTCGACGTGGAATTTGCCGCCGCCCCAATCGGCGACTGCACCCTCATGCGGGCCTTCTCCGTGAGCGGCGTGCTTGTGGCCGTGATCGTCCTTGGCGGGAGTGCTCGATGCGGCGGGTTTGGGAGTCGGCTGGTCTCCGCCGCCGCAACCGAGGGCGAGCGTCAGCGTGAGCAGCAAACAGGAATGCAGTGAGTAGCGGATCATGGTCTTTGTTCCTTTAGAGAACGAGGTTGGGGAAACATTTTTGATTTTCGTTTGAAGGCAAAGACGCGTTGCCTGCGACGGACACCGCCGCTGTTTTGTCAATCGAAAATCATCAATCAAAAATCTTCAATCGAACGATGCACGAGTGCGTCGGCGTCCTTGCCGCTGAACTTCCAAAACAGGCCGGGGTGAATCAGAAATTCGCAGAATGTCGAGGTCACGAGTCCACCGAGAATCACCGTGGCTACCGGATATAGGATTTCTCGGCCCGGCTCTTGGCCACCCAAAACGAGCGGTACGAGACCGATTCCGGCGGTCAGGGCTGTCATCAGCACGGGGGCCAGTCGCTCCAGACTTCCTCGCACGACCATCTCTGGCGTGAAGGCTTCACCTTCTTCTTTCATCAAATGGAAGTAGTGCGTCACTAACAGAATCCCGTTGCGAACCGCGATGCCACCGAGCGAAATGAAGCCGACAAGGCTCGCGACCGTCAGTGATTGTTGCGTGATGACGAGCGCGAACACACCGCCAATAAACGCGGTCGGCAGGGCGTTGAGAATCTGCAAGACGATTCGCACCGACGGGTACAGGATCATCAGCACGACAAACATGCCGATGACGGAGACGGCCGCGAGCACGAGGATCAGCGTCGTTGCTCGTTGTTGGCTCTCGAACTGGCCGCCGTATTCAATGAAGTAACCTTCGGGGAGAGTGACCTGACTCGACACACGCTGTTGGATTTCTGCGACGGTGCTGGCGAGGTCGCGATCCTGCGTGTTGCAGCGGATGACGATGCGGCGGCGGGCATTCTCGCGATTGATCGAGTTGGGGCCGGCACCTTCGCCGACATCAGCGAGTTCGCGGAGTTCGATCTGGCCGCGATTGTTGGGCAGGTCGATGCGCAGCCGGCCGAGGTTGGCGTAGTCGGTGCGGTAGCTCTCTTCCAGCCGAACCAGCAGGTCGAATCGTCGTTGACCTTCTAGCACTTGCGAGATGACCTCGCCCTGCAATGCCGTTTGCAGGATTCGAGCCACATAAGCGCGCGTCAGGCCGTGAAACGCCAAGTCGTCCGGCCGCAGGCGGATGTGCAATTCTTCGGTCTGACGAATCGACTCGACGACCGGGGGCGTGACGCCGGGGACGTCTTGGATCGTGGCTCGCACTCGCTCGGAAAGTTGCTGCAACGTGTCGAGGTCATCGCCGACAATCTTGATCGCGATTTGAGCATACACGCCGGAGACCATGTGGCTGATGAGGTGCGCCAGCGGTTGTTCGACTTCGATGTCCACGCCCGGCACCTCGTCGCGGAGTTCCGCCAGCAGTTGCTTGATGATCTTCTCGCGATGCCGACCGCTGTCCGGGTTCATGCTCAGGATGTATTCGCCGGTGTTGACGGGAGCGGCGTGCTCGTCCATCTCAGCTCGGCCGGTGCGGCGGACGAAGTGGATGATCTCTCCGTTCGGGTTCTGCTCCGATTTCTGCATAGAGAGGAACTTCGCGTCGATGATGCCGGACACCTGATTGGATGCTTGCAACGAGGAACCCGGCGGCAGCGTCACGTTGACCTGAATACTCCCCTCGTCGAATTGCGGCAGGAAGTTTCGGCCCAGGTGAGCCATCTCCCACGCGGCGTACCCGACCAGCGACCACGTCAACACCAGAAGCCAACTCGGCCGAGCCATGCTGAGGCGGATCAGATAGCTGGCCGCCCACTTCAAGAACCGCAGCAACAGTCCGTCGTGCTCCGCATGAGTCGCCTTCGACTGCGGCAACAAGTAGAACGACAACACGGGGGTCACGGTCAGTGACACGCACAGCGATGCCAGAATTGAAACGATGTAGGCCACCCCCAGCGGCGCGAACAAGCGACCTTCGACCCCCGACAGCGCGAACAGCGGCAGAAACACCAGAATGACGACCGCCGTGCCGAACACGATCGCGCTGCGGATTTCCTTGCTGGCTTCATAGACGACTTGCAACGGCGACTTGGGCGTGGCCAGCGCGTTGTTCTCTTTGAGGCGGCGGAAAATGTTCTCGACATCGACGATCGCGTCATCCACCAACTCACCCATCGCGACGGCGATGCCGCCGAGCGTCATGACGTTGATCGAAAGCTGTGCCCCGGTCAGGTGTCCGATGATGCGGAATACGAGCGTCGTGATGACCAGCGACAGCGGAATAGCGGTCAGCGTGATGAACGTCGTGCGGAAGTTGAGCAGAAACAGAAACAGGATGATCAATACCAGCACGGCCCCGATGACCAACGCTTCGCCGACGTTGAAGATGCCTCGGTCGATGAAGTTCTTCAGCCGGAACAGTTCCGAGTTGATGACGATGTCGGCCGGCAGCGAGGCTTCCGCTTCATGAAGAGCCTCCGCCATGCGGTCGGTCAGCGATCGCGTATCGACGTGCGGCTGCTTGACGATCGTGAAGACAACTCCGGCGCGGCCGTTGACGCTGCCGTCGCCGCGCTTGAACGTCGGCCCTTCGACGACGTGGGCCACTTGGCTCAACAACACCGACCGCTCCGGGTGAACTTTGACCGGAATCTTCCGCAGGTCTTCCAAAACCAACGCGGAATCCGGTCCCAATCGTCCCAGCACGCGGATCGGCCGCTCCGTCTCGCCTTGCACCGCAAAGCCGCCGCTCGTGTTGATGTTGCTTTCCTTGAGTGCCTGCTCAACGTCTTGCAACGTCACGTCGTATTCCAGCAACGCGGCCGGATCGATCAACACTTGATACTGCTTACGGTCGCCTCCTTGCAGGAAGACTTCGGCGACGCCGGTCACTTTCAGCAGTCGCGGCCGGATGACCCAATCGGCCGTCGTCCGCAGCGACATCTGCTGCTCGGCGGTGGAGGGAAACCGCACGTCGTGCGACTGGCCCGCGATGGTTATTTTCAACATTCGGTTCGCGATGGTCGATTTGTCGGCGATCGAGAAGTCCACCGGCTTCCACGACTCCACCCGGTGCCGGTCCACTGGCTGCCAGACGGAAACCTGCGCCGATTTGTCGTTCGCCAGAACCAACTCTGCCAGCAAACCGGTCTTCGCGATCGGAACCAGTTCTCCGCCGCTCGGTCCCGGTTGGTGATAGATCCCGGCAATGACGATCTGTCCCATGATCGACGCTGGCGGCGTCATCTGCGGGCGAATCCCTTCAGGCAATACTCCGGCCAATGTCCCCATCCGCTCCTGCACCGTCTGCCGAGCGGAACGAATCTCTGTGTCCCAGTTGAACTCGATGTAGACCACGTTCAAGCCGGCGGTTGTTTGGCTCCGCACGGCCTGCACGCCGCTGGCCCCCAGCAGCGCGACCTCGATCGGTTGAGTCACCATCGTCTCGACTTCTTCGGTCGCGAGTCCGGGGCACTCGGTGATGATGATGACTCGTGGACGGTCCAGGTCCGGGAACACGTCGATCGGCAGCGTCGTCGCCAGATACGAGCCATAGACCAGCAAGGCCAGACTCATCACGACGACAAGCATGCGGTATCGGAGCGCAAGACGAATGACAGCGTTAAGCATGTTGGCCTATCTCAGTGTGGGGCGTGACTTGTGCCGTCCGCATGGATGTGAACATCGGCCCGGATGCCGCTGGCGGCTTGGGCCTTGAGCACTCGGTTGAGCGAAGCCGCCGCGTTCTGTGCGAGATACAAACCGGACGTCACGCTGCCATCATTGGCCAGCACGAAATTCAAGCGATCCTCGTGCAGGACATGCACGGCAATGCGATTGAAGAGGTCGCCGTTCTGACGGAAGACGTAAGCTTCCGGGCCTTCACGCACAACGGCGGCGGAAGGCAACACGAGGACGTCTTGGAATTCCTCAATCGGAACGTGCAACCGGACTCGTTGCCCCGGTCGAAACCGCCAAACCAAAAACGTATGGCCATCTTTTTCATAGCCTCGCGATTGGTTTATCAGTGGGATGAAGAAATCAAAGGTACGGCTGGCTGGGTCGATGGAATTCGCGAGATGCCGAATCTGGAAGGTTTGTTCCAGCGACGGCCAGCGCTGTTGGTCGTCCTCGGCGAACTCGACCTGGATGGGCCAACCCTGCGTCGCGGCTTGCTCCAGAAACGAGGCTTCCTGCTTGAAGGCATGGCCTTCGATGTAGAGCGAATGATGGTTGGACAGTATGGAGAGCAACTGTCCGGCCTGCACCTGTTGCCCAAGCTCGACCTTGAGTTCCTGTACTTCGTAGGCCATCCGTTCGGCACGATTGTCGATCAGTTGCAACGCCGTCTGCTCGATTTCCGGTTCGCGTTTCACATCAGCAACGTGCGGCGGCGCGACGACTTCGATGGTCGAGACAAACTTTCCTTCAGTGACAGCGTCGATCTGCTCCGGCAAGAGTCCTCGCGTCAGCAAGTCTTGGCGATATGCTTGCACAGCCGCCGACTGTCGCCGCAATTGATTGTCGAGTTCGATGATTCGGGACTCAGGGATCGCGCCGCTCTTGACCGCATCTGCCAACCGCAACTTCTGTTCTTGGACCAACTGGGTTTCGCGAGTCGCCTTGAAGAGTTCCGACTGGGTATTTTGCAGGTACTCACTAAAAAGGCGCAGCGTGAAGAGCCGGTCGCCCGGCTTGACCGTGTCACCCGGAAAGGCATGTATTTGAACGACAGCCCCCACAGCAGGAGACGTCACGCCTCGGTCGGATCGGCCGGGCCGGTCCACGATCGCGCCGGGGGCTTGAATCGTCCGCCAATACGTCTGCGGTTTCGCAGCCTTCGCGACCAGCCCCAAGTTCTTGCGAGCCTGCGGGCTCAGCTTGAGCACTTTCGCCTCCACGATCGGGGCGACCGGTTTTTCAGTCGTCGCGGTCGGAGCAGCACGCGCCGTCAGCCAACGAGTCAGTTGGTCGCGAGAAAACCACGAGACTGTCGCCAGCCCGGCAACCAGCGCGAAACCAATAACGCCAAAGAGCAATCGTCGAATCTTCATGGGACACCTCGCCAGGGAACATCGAACCTGAGTTCGGACCAAATCCGCGCGGCGGCAACACGCTGAGAATGATTCACTCGCGCGGGCAACGGCCAAAGAAACGCGTCGACACGCGGGCCAAACGATTAGATGATGAGGACACCGGAGCGTTCTCGGCGCGCCATGTCATAAAGCCGTGAAATCTTTGGCGGAACAAACGGCTCCGCTCGCGGTGGCGTCATCGAGAATGCCGCCGCCGTGACCAACTGCGAATCCAGGCCGAGTCCATTCGCCCCCACGTTTTCCAGCGAAAACATCTCGCCCACGAGCGGCACCCATTCTGCTGTTGTGTTGGTGTACGGCGACGGGGCATCCGGCGAGATCGGGATCGTCAGTCCGATCCCAAACCACATCACATGCAGATGCTCAACCGCCGGGTCACTCAGAACGTGGCGCGACCCCGATTCGTGCCGATGCACGCCGCGATGATGGTGGTGATGTGAGTGCTGATGGCCAGCCCCGTGCGAGTGCTTAGCCGTTTTGACCGGTAGCAGCGAGTGCTCGCTCATCACATGGCTGTGCCGACACGCCGGAGCCGACAACACACCACTCGCCAGCATGGCAATCAGCATCACGGTCAAAACTCGGCGAGACGCGAACATCACCAAAACTCCCAAGGCAAAACGTCGATCGACTCGCGCGATTCTAACATCGCCGCCGGCCAATGGCATCCGAGTCTACATGGCTCGTTACTGACGCTTGACGTAATCCGACGGTTGCCTGATCTCATCCGGAGTGGCACGGCCGCTAACGTTCCGGACAACGGTTGACCCCGTCCGAAGCGACCACGCGGATCGGGAACTCGCTGAAGAACCTCCAGCAAGCCCACCGCAGGCTGATCGCTCACAGCAAACCCTTCCCAAAACTTCCGGCCAAAAAACGCCAAGACGCTCGTGCCTCACCCAAACTCCTAATTCTCTTTCGTATCTTGTTGCTATCTCTCCAACCAAGAACTTCTGCGAATCGGAGATTTCTCCAAATAACTTACCCAGCTTGTCCAGACTGATAACTACGGGTACTGCCTCTCCAATGCGAGAACAACTTCATCTTGGTTTAAGGCAGCCGGTCTGAAATGGTCTACCGGTTATTGCGGGCGGATGGTTACGCTCCATTTGGGCAAGGTGTCGGAGCGTTGGATGTGAGGAGCGTATTGTTGGAGGGCGATTTTGGTGAGTGTCACGCCGCGTTCGTAGGTTTTTTCCAGCAGATGGACGAAGGGTCGCAGGCCTCGCCAGGTCATCGTCGCAGCCCAGGCCAACGGGGTGCGGATGGTGGTCAGCAGCGTACCATTCCAATGGTTTTCCAGTATCCCCCAGCAGCGTTCGATCGGGTTGTATTTGCTGTGGTAGGGCGGATAGTACACCAACTCGATTTCCAGATGCTCGCGTTGAGCGAACTCGACCAAGCGTTTGAGGAATTGCGTGCGCGAACTGGCGATTTCGGGGCCGTTGTCGAGGTCAATCTGCAAACGCCCGATGCCCGGATGGGCCGCTTTCCGTTCAGACCACCAGTGTTCCAGAGCGTAGTGACGCGTCGCTGACAGCGACATCATTGGCCACGCGAAGATACTAGGACTATTTGAATCATGGAATCAATGAACGGAATCAATGAGTCCTGCTTTCTGCCCTTCAAAAAAGCGGCGCACAACACGGCGGAAATGTCCGAAATCGACGGAAAGCCGGTCATCCGTCCGTTGCGTGAAAACGAAAAAGCCCCGGAGTGTCCGGGGCTTTCCGTTCCTTGCCGTTTAGTGCAAGGAATGACAGTGGAGGCGGGGGGAATCGAACCCCCGTCCTGTGATCCCTAAATGAAAGCCTCTACGTGCGTAGTTCGCTGATCGATCTCACCGGAACAAGCTCAACGAACGAAGCTTGTTTTTGGCCAGCCCACCACGTTGTCTTGTGCCCGCCGTAGTCGGCGCTGAGCGGACACCAGTCTGAATTTGCGACGGACAGTTCGGACTCCTCAGACGGGGATTCCTAAGTCCGCAGCAGCACTAGGCTGCCAAAGAGAATTGCCGATTGGCAATTGTTATGTGATCGGCTTTTTACGTGGCCTGCTGATCAACCACGGCACGCCACCAACATTCGCGGTGACCCAGTCGAATCCAATCGCCCCCCTTTAATAGCGGCACGATTATCTCGGCCGAATCAGGTTGGGGCAAGCCGCTTTATCGCAGATACCGACTCGCACCGAAATCCTAAAGTATGTTCAAATCTCAATGTCCAAGGAATGACTACCGCTTCACGAAGAACACTTCGACATCGTCAATGATCCATTCGGTGGACCAAATTTTCCCGTTGTCGCCGTTCATGATGTTGAAGAAGACGGTGTTCATTTGCAAATTCGGTTCGCCATAAGGCATTGTCGTGGCAATGTGGTTCGCAGCAGTAAGCCGTTCGACCCCTTCGCGAGCGTAGTAATGCACGCGGCCATCGGGAGTCAGGCTTAAGCCGAGCGTCCACCAACCTGGTCTGGTAATCGTCGGGCCAGCGACGAAGTCGTTGCCGTATTCGTTGGCTCGGATGACGAACACGGCATTGTCTTCTTTCGCCGCGCCATCCACTTTGTTGTTGAGTTGAAGGAACATGCCGGGCCATGCTTGCTCCAGCGTTTTCATCCGGCCCAGTTTCTTGAAGAGTTTTCCCGTGGCCGGTTTCATAACGTGCGTAATCGTTTCGATGCGGAAGCCAACTGACGAGCCAGTTCGTTTTTCCCATTGATCAAACGCCGGGATGTAAATGCGACAGACGGTACTCGGCGACCAATTGTTTTGGATCGTCTGTCCGAACCGCGTGTTTCCGTTCATGATGAAGTCGTCTTGTTGCAACTTATAGCTGGGTGAACCGGGGATTCCCGTTTGCACCGATCGGAGCTTCAGCGCGCCCTTGCTGTTCGGCAGTCCCCCTTCTGGAGTGGCAACTCGTTCGACAAGATCGGGCTGACCTCGGAGCAGGCTTTCGTACCAACGGTTGTTGGTCGCGGCTCCAGACGGATACCGGACTTGCTTGTCAATGTTGTTGCTGCTCTTGGGCAGATTCGGAACCCAGGACCAATTCGCGTCCTCGAAGTCGTCGCCGACTTCGTGAAATTTCTCACCGGTTCCCGGCACCAGCTGAGCTTTGACCGAGTGCGGATTTCCGATGAAGCAGTTGATGCCGGACAACAAGCAGACGACTTTTCCGATCAGGCAAAGTTTGCGAGCAATCATCATGGCTGGACCTCCTTTGTCGCATCGTGAGTCGGTGATGAAGACCACAAATGCGGCGGTCTCGGACTCAACGGATCGTTCGGAATATCGGTTTCGATCCGCACAGGCGACAAAGGAAAATCCCACCGCCGGAGCAACCGTCATGACCTGTCGCAGCAGAACAACCCGCACAGCATCTCGCGATGTAGCGGATGGGAGTACCGAAGTCCCACGACTCGGCTATGAACGGATCACTCGGCGGTCACGATCGGCGTCTCGTCGGAAAATGCGAAGACACGGCTCGGTCGCGCGACCGCTAGGTAATCGGACAGCGCCAGGATAATCGAGTCGGTTAGCGAGCCGGCGTTAAAGGCGATCCGCGGATTGTGTTCGATCGCGGCATCGAGAATCAGTTCTAACGGCAAGATCGGTGGACCGAATGGCGGCACGCAGCCGGGAACAAGTCCGGTCAGCTCGTACAATTCGTCTGGCGTTGCGAACCGCAGTTTCTTGATTCCCAATTCACGTCGAATCGCGCCGGAATCGAGCTTGCGATTCGCGGGGAGAATGAACAGCTGAAACTGATCGTCCCCTTTCATCAGAAGCGCCTTGCCGCCGATATGCAACTCCTCGCCGCGTGCCTTCGCCGATTCTTCCGACGTGCGAGTCGGTTCGTGATGCACTTCGCGAAACGGCACTCCCGCCGCGTTCAACAGCTCGCGAATGGCCGGAAAAATTTCGGAACCACGTGGCATCAGCCGACTCACAGCAGGTCAAGGAAGCCATTCTCGTCAGGGACGAAGTTTGCGTTGAACGGGAGTTGACCGACGAATTCTGAGAGAGCGTCTGCCTCAAGTGAAGCCAGTCGCCGCAGCCGCCCTTCGGAAAGCGGAAACATCTGATTGAGGGCATTGATCTCCGTTTGAGCCGCCGCGCGAGTCCCTTCGATTCGATCGACGCCCCCCTGCCCTTTTAGCACATCCAGGCCCGTACCACCGAAGACCGTGTCTCGACCCGTTCCACCGTAGACCGAGTCGTTGCCGGCATCGCCTGTGAGCGAATCGTTGCCCGCGTTTCCATTGACGATATCGTCGCCAGCGCCGCCTGATATGCTGTCATTGCCGTCACCACCTGAACAGGTATCGGCGCCCCCCTCGCCCGACAGGACATCATTCCCGGTTCCGCTGGCGGCCGTTGCAGTCAGTGGGACCGTGAGGCCACCAAATAATTGGTCGCTACCTTCGCCTCCCAGAAGGACATCGTTGCCGGCTCCACCCACCAGCACATCGTTGCCGTCCAAGCCAAGAAGTGTGTCGTCGCCGTTCCCACCGACCAAAGTATCAGCGCCGCTGGAATTGCTCCCCACGATCAGATCGGACTCCAAACCGCCACTGATCGAGACAGCAAAGTCGCTCCCCTGAGCATTGACTGTGTCCGAGCCTCCTCCGGTCGCGACTCGGACAGTGGTCAGCATTGAGAAAACCATCTCATCCAAGTTCAGGTCAACTTGATTGCTTGCCGCTGGCGAGGCACTGTTGCAATTTATCGACAACGATTCGATATCCGACGCGTTGATGTCAACAAGAGTGTTGACCGTTCCATCGACCTTATAGGTGAGGTTGGTCCCGTCATTGTCGATCACAAGATCTTCGCCACTGGTTGCCCTGATCGTGACAGCCATTCCAGAAACCATCACGTTGACGCTCAGCAGGCAGCGAGATTCCAAGGACTCCAGCCGTGGCACGCCAGTGCGGGGTTTGTGGAGCCGTCGCGAGGAGGAGAAATTCTGTTGCCAAGTTGGGAAGAGCATCGTTGTCGGCCTTTTGATGTTCGTACTACAGCATCAAGCCTCCGTGCAAAATGATGCGAGCACGTTATCGAGACAACTCACCGATTCAACCCAAAGGTCGAGTTCATCCGAAGATTTCACAGCAAAACGGTGTGCCGTCGCGTCACATTCCACAACGAAACTCAGTCGCCGAAGTCGTGAGACTTCAGTTCTGGCGTCGAACGCATCGAAGTCTGGCGATTTCGGCAAAGACCCGATCGAATACTTCAATCGGTCTTCGAGTGACCGGCGGCCGATGTCGCATTTCGGACTTGTTGCCACAAATCGCCGCCGAACAGGTCGAGCATTCGGGCCAATCCTTCGGCAACGAATTCGGTGCCGGTTATGAACCGTCCGGGGCGTGTCCACGCTTGCAGCTTGTCCGGCGCGATCCCCAGCATTCGGACCAACAATCCGTCCATGTCTTCTTCGAGCAATTTGAAGTGCCGCGTCCATTCAGCCGCCTCTTCCAGCCGGATCTCTTCGTCGCTTTGCCAGCGGATCGGGTGAAACAACAGCGTTGAATGTGCGGTAACGAATCGTTGTTCACACGCCGCGAACGGCAGGATCGTCGCCGAACTACATTCCCCTGCCACGACTCCGATCGCTCGCAAACCGCGCAATTTGATCAGCGTCGCCAGAGCCAATCCGCAATAAATGCTGCCGCCACCGGAATCAAAAAAGATCGTCCCACGGCTGCCACGCGGCGCTTCGAGCACCGCTTGAAACAGCTCCGTCTGCTTGTCCGTTAGATCGCCGAAGATGCCGATCTCCCAGTCGGGCTCTTTATCCGGCTTCGACAACGACCACGCACCGGGTTGCGGATACGGCAACCAACGCGGTCGTTCGGGATTCGGTGTCTTAGATTTCTTATCGCGAGGCATTGTGCAATCTTTTGGCGAGCCGGAGGGGGGCAGCCCTCGGACAACTGGGACGATTTGATGAAGGTTTTTGTCGGCGGGCTAACGCCCTTCGGCTCGCCAAGACTATTCCGGTGCATCTTCCTTCGGCGGTTCGGGCAGCCAGAACGAAGCGATGAATCCGACGAGGTACACGCTGAAGGCGACGGCGGCGGCAGTGTACGCCAGTTTCTGCGGAGCCTCGGCTGGGTTGTCGGTTGTCGCCAGTGTCGCCGTGATCCAGGCGAACGATGTCCCGATTAAACGGCCGCCGATGTTGGCCGCGAAGCTTTCCCCCGTGCCGCGCAAATGGATCGGATACACACGCGGCAGATAATTGCCCCAGAAGCTGAATTGGGCCACCGTCACAAAGCCAGCCACGAACAAGCCGAGGTATGTCAGGTTCAAACTCGTGGTGGCACAGTACGCGAAGATGATCGGCATCGCGATCAAGCCCGGAACTTGAAAGACTCGCAGCAACTTGCGACGGCTGACGATCATCACCGCCAGCACGGCCAAAGCAAAGCGTCCCAACAGGCCGCCAAGCTCTTGAACTTTCGTCACGCTGGCCGCGGCTTCCTGAGTCACCTTGCCGCGCACGGGGCCTTCGATCTTGGCTTTCTCGGCGCCGATCAGCTTCTTGCGTTCGTCTTCGGATTTGCCTGCCAGCTTCCCTTTGACCTCTTCCGATGCGAGCCGTTTTGCGACCTTCTCTGCCACGGCAGGAGCTTCCACAGCGGCTTTGACTCGCGCTTTGACTTCCGGCAAACCGGGAATGATTTGCGGCATATGCTGTATTGCTCCGAACGCGCCGCCGAAGCTGCAAGCGAACATGATCGTCGTGACGATCGTGGTTTGCCGTAGTTCGGGATTGAACAACTCGGCGACGCTCGGCCGACGCAAAGTCCCTTCAGATTTCTTCTTCGCCCACGCTGGAGATTCCGGCAAGAACGGACGAATCAAAATCAGCGGCAGCGCGGGGATGACTCCCGACATTAACGTATATCGCCACGCCGAGTGAGCGCTCTCATCGGAGATCAATCCGCCTAACAGCGGCGTGATCGCGGGAAAGCTTGACCCGTACTGAATCGCCAAGCCATTCGCCAGTGCGACCAGCAAGCCCCCAATCGACGAGAACGCCTGAGTGTAGCCGAGCACTTTTTCTCGTTGATGCGGATCGGGAAAGAGTTCGGCCAGCCACGCGACCGCCGCCACGAACTCCACGCAGACACCAACGAATACCAAACAACGGAAGCACAGCAGCATCCAAATGCTCGTGGAAAACCCAGCTGCAAACGCTGAGAAGGCGTAGATCAAAATCGACCAAGTTAGCACGCGCCGCCGGCCCAGCCGATCGGTCAGATAGCCGCCTAGCAATCCGATGATCCCGCCCGCAATCGCCGGGATATAAAACAGTCGCCCGACCCACATCTGAAAGTCCGGTGTTCCCGGCGCCGCTCCGACCAATTCTTGCAGCGCCGGTCGCACAATCAGCGGTAGCATCAGTAACTCATAAATGTCGAACGCGAAACCAATCGCGGCGATGACGCAGATCAGCCATTGCACGGAACTCATGCGACTGGCGGGAGCGGTCGGGGCATCAGACATTGAAAAACCTTCATCTTTGGCAAAGTGTAGCCCGCTCACTCCGAGAGCGGGCTACATTCAATCGTTGGTCGGTCGTGGCGGATTGGCCCAGTGGCCGGTCGGATCGGTGCCGCGAACGACGACACCTTTCTTGTTCCATTCCGAGCCGGCGCGGACATCCGGCGTGCAATATCGCAAAGTCAAACCACAGCGGCGGCGATCCGACAAGTTTGCTTCCGATCCGTGCAGCAGCAAGTCGGCATGAATCGACATCTCGCCCGCTCTGAGTTCATCGTAGACCACGCGGCCGTATTGTTCGGCGTTGTCGATCGCCTGATTGAGCACGTTGTGATCCGCTTCGCTGCTGGGGCGATACGTCAGATGCCCGACATGCTGCGATCCAGCGACAAACTTCATACAGGCGTTTTCGCGATCGGCATCGTCAATCGCCAGCCACACGGTGACGGTCTTCGACGGCGTCAGCGGCCAATAGCTGGCATCCTGATGCCACGCCACGAGCTTTCCGTCACGAGGCATCTTGCAAAAAAAATGCGATCCCCAACCGATCACATTCGGGCCAAGCACATCGGCGACGCAATCCACAATCTCCCGGTTCGACAGCAAGTCGTAAACGTAACCGTACTTCAAATGAGCCGTACTGATCGAATAGCTGTCGCCGCCAGCGGCCAGCACTTTGGCCAGCAGCGCATCGAAGTATTCTCGATTTCGGCGAGTCGCCAATTCATCAAAGACTCGGATGCCGGCGAGATATCCGTCTTGATTGAATTGGGCAAGATTATCGCGGCTGAGGATTTTCGGATCGGTCACTTGGCTGGGATAAAACCGCAAATCGCGCGGCATCGCTTGGAGTTCGTCTTCTCCAGGAAGAATTTTAAAGCCGGGAGCAGTCGCAGTGTTCATGGCAAATTTATTGGCGAGAAAAAGGTGGGGCCGATGAAATCCATCGCAGCCCAGTATCAACAAAGCCCCACGCGACTGCAACGCGGCCGGAACGAATCTGCATTGCGGCCGAAATACAAGCCCGAAGCACAAGCGAGTGAGTGTGTACGGCAATCCCTCACTCGTATGATGAAACCGCAGCCCAGTGGATGTCAGAGTCTTGGGTTGTGGTTGTTCGTGAGGAGCGTTTAACGCTCGCTGTGACTTGACCACTCGCGCTAGATTGCTCCCTCAGATCGATAAATCTTGCAGATGGATAAATCTTGGCTTTGAGGTCTGATCACGAGCGTTTCCGGTCAAAGGCCAGCAGAGGAGTCTCATGATAACTGTTTTTTCGGTTCGTTCTGGGGGGAGGTTGTCGTATCCCCGGTGAATGCTCCTGTGTCAATCGGAACGGTGTCGCTCGGAGTCGGGATTGATACAGCTCGTTATGGCTATCAATTCTCCTTTTGGACGACCAGAAACGATCTGCCGCCAAGTCGTTTCACTTCACCGAATCGGCGGCGGCATATCAACAGTTCCAAGCGGTCTTCACGGCGGGCTAGTTTTTGAAGATGCGTAGTCTGTTCATCAAGAGGTTGAGTTTGAGGGCGTGTTCTCGGCAGAGGGAGCCGACGGATTGGGTGAGTCGGCGGGCGAGGTTGAGGGTCGCGAGGCGAATGCCGTTGAGCG